>NZ_CP047652.1:1240000-1604373 GCF_009906835.1 Aristophania vespae | reverse complement strand
GGCCGTGCAGTCAACAATATCACCCGCTTTGTCCCGCCCCGAAATGGTGAGCTGGAGAGAGTTTGCATCGCCGCTACTATTAATGGCCTCAATCCAGCCGCGTAATACGGGCTTGTTCATGATCTGAATTTCGATAGCGGCGCCCAGCACTGGCTTTTCCTGTGCTTTTATCGGAAATGACATAGCCAGTTCTGCACGGAATATGCCTGCGAGATTGGACAGGTCAAGCCCGACTTCCAGGCTGGTCCAGTGCTCAAAAAGATGACCTTCAATAAATAATTTAGCTTTGGGGTCGGGTGTGACGTGGGATTTTTTAGCTGTCATTATTCATCTCCAGAAGCTCTAATGTTCCAGAAGGTGTGAGGCCAGGGTGAGACAGGCCATTACGCAGCACAGCATCGTTAAAAATGGATTCAACCTGGCTTGTGTCATCTCCTCCCACAGCGTAACAGAGCGACCATAATGAAGAGCGCGCCGCTACGGGGACGGTTTTGATTTGCGGTAATGAGCCTATGCGGGCATTGCCATCGACAGTAAGGCCGGTTTTAAGGCTCTGCACGGCAGAAAATACCCTCCCGAGTGATATGGGAGCCTTGGCCGTTATGGCTGTTTCTAAAGCTGTCAGAAGGGAATCACACATTTCCTTTATAACCAGAAGCTGTTCTTCAGCTTCCTGATTATTGGTAAATTCCATAGCAGCCCATGCTGCGGCGAGCTGACTGACCACAAAGGCCTGGGCTGCCACACCAAGTGCCAATATGTCACTCGATAATGGATTGCTCTCCGCAATGGCCTCGGTAACGCGGCCTGTTTCACGTGCACCGGCAATAAGAAGTGCGGCAATGGTTTGCCCTGTTACGCTTTCTGTTTCTATCTGCCCATCAGCGCCTATTTGATAAAATAAGGCTGTGTTTGACGGGAAGGAAGCCCCTGACTGCGCGCCATTACCCGGCTGTGAAGGCTGGGTATTGCCCGATTGTGATCCATTACCCGGTTGTGAAGGTTGGGTATTGCCTGACTGTGAGCCATTACCTGATTGCGAGGGCAGGGCCGTTCCTGATTGCAAAAACGTGCCTGACTGTGAAGGGAGGGCAATGACTGACTGATTAGGCTGGGTAATGGCCTCTGTGAGTGAAGCAGGCAGGGTAGCCAGAACAGAAACGACATTTTGGGCGTAAGAGCCATTATTATTTTGTCGTGGGGCGACCACACCATTAGAGGCTGCGGCCAATGCTGGAGCAATGGCGCTTTTGATAGGTTCAGGTGCAGACGCTGTCAGACTATCCCAAATACCCTCACATTGTGAAATAAGTGAGTTCACACCCGAGACCAGTGATAGCGGCAATGACGCAGCTGATAGCACCAGCGAAATGGCGCTTTCAGCCTCATCCATCAATTCATCGGCTTTTTCTAAAACATTATTGACGGTGTCATTAATGCGCCCGAGCAGGCCCTTTTTACGCGGAGGGTCAGGGTCGCGCACAACCTGAACTTCAAAAGACGTACAGCGAATTTGTCCCTGATGGAACTTAAATGAGGCCAAGCTGACGGGCCTGACCTTGAGCTGGCCCCACCAGGGATGGATGAGTGTTTTCTTCCCTGGTTTCATCAGGGCTTTGCGCATTCTTTTGGAGCGAATGACATAATCATCACCAACAATCACACCAGTGATTGTAATGGTCGTGTCTATCGCTCCAAAATCCTGAAAGAGCTGCTTTTCAGGGGCAGGTCAGGAAATAAAATACGCTTGATGCGGCGTCCGGCCCCTTCGCTTGAATCTATGATGGAGAAGGAAACACCCGCCAAATAGCTTTGTTGCGTTAAGCGTGAAAACAGGCCCCCGCCAGGCCGCTACCAAGTTGTGCAATCTCGGAGCCGGCCAGCCCGCCCAAACCAAAAGAATCTAACATGATTATGCCCTCATCATCATTTGGCCATGATCAACAAGCACAGAAACATTATTCCCGGGTTGTTGGGTATGTTTTGATGAAACGCGCATATCCTTGGGAGCTTCGATTTTGAGACGAACGACTGTTTCCTGTTTTTGTGTTTTGACAGTGCGTAAAGATAGCGGAGACGGCGCCCCATTCGTGAGTGAAGCCGGATCTATACCCATAGGGTTTTGGCCAAGAGCGCCAGCATTAAACCCAGCTGGAAGCTTTGTACCCACATTGGCAAATTTGGCCACATTTGCTGGATTTCTGCCAAGAGCATCAGTATTGATCCCACCTGGAAGGTAGCTATTAAAGCTCATGACGTTAGCCGCGCCCGCTGGATCTTTGCTTATAGCATCGGCCTTGCTGTCATTGGCGGGTGCGTTTGTGCCATGAAGCCCCTTATTGAACTGGAGCTTCTGGCCAAGCTCAACCGTTGACCTCATCTGTTTTTCTGCAAAATCTTTGGCACTGTTTTCATCGGTTGCCGCCGCAGCTTTTGAAGCTGGAGCTGAGATGTCAGCAGCAGCAGACGCCGCTGCATCGGCAGCTGATTTGTCGGACTTCTTGTCAGACTGCCACCAGTGTTTCATGCTATTCCACATCCGGGGGAAAAGATTGGATAGATATGAAACGAATTTGGAAATATCGTTACCAAGATCTACAAAAAACTTTTTGACCTTATCGAAGTGGAAGATCAGCATATATAAGCCGTATCCCACTGCGATTATAGCCGCGACCAATGCAGCCGCTCCCTCAGCAGGCGCTCCGAGCACTGCTGCAATTCCTGTTACGATTGCCTCTATAACCTCGCCCAGGAACTCAAAAACTACTACTGAACCCCTCACAACTCTGCCAATTGTGCCACAGGCTGATACTATACCTCTCACTGCCGGGCCAAAAAATCTTCCAATTTTTCCCGCAACTCTCATTATCGAGCCAAAAACAGATGTTATGCCTCTCCATATTGAGCTGGCAGTTCTTGCTGTAGCGCTTGCGGCTCTACTAAAAAATTCTGTAATATTTTTCCCGGATTTTCTTATTGATCCGAAAGCAGATTTTATATTTTTCCAAGCTGAGCTGACAGTTCTTGTTATAGCTTTTGCGGCTCTGCTAAAAAATTCTGTAATATTTTTTCCGGATTTTCCTATTGATCCGAAAGCAGATTTTATGTTTTTCCAAGCTGAGCTGGCAGTTCTTGCTATAGCGCTTGCGGCTCTGCCAAAAAATCCTTTAATACTTTTCCCTATTAAGCCAAAAAGTTTTCCTATACCCTTTATTATTGAGACAATTGCAGTCGGTAATAAAGCGAGTGCACTTGCCAATAGGTCTGCTGCAAATTTGCAGTTCCGTTCAAGAAATGAAAATATAGAATTAAGCCAATTTATGCATGCCGTAGCTGCGTCTATAGCAAATGTAAGACCGTTAGCGATATGTTGCCCAAGTTGGGACAAGGCTTCTTCAAATCTATTGATGCTTGCCAGCTTACCATTCATTTCTTGGTGCAAATCGCGTTGCAAATTGTCCGGATTGACCTTAGATACATTTCCCTTAATTTTTGTATATTGCTCTTGGTGAGCGACTAGGTCTTTAATGAGATCTTCACTACCTGTGCCTTTGAAAAGAGCGTGTATTGCCTTATCGTTACTGCCCTTGATCTTGCCTAATTCTTTGATACGGTTTATCAGAGCCGTTATGGGGCTTATGCCAGCCTTATGTGCATTAGCTATCAGCTCTGCGATGCCTTTTCCGCCGAAGTTTTTTCTGAAATTTTTGTCTGTCGTCGAAGAGTTTAGAGCAGTATAAAGCTTGTCGACGTTTTCAAATGCTTCTTTGTCTGTTTTCGTGTCTTTACGGGCAAAGGCTAAGAGCGATACCATATCATTTACACCATCTCTTCCCTTAAGACCTGCCTTTTTGGCATTTTCTGCAGATTTGGCTAAGTAACTATTTACATGGTCAAATGATATTTTTGGCAATAGGCCTACAATATCCTTTCTTTCAATGGATGCAGCCGCGGCGAGGGCGCCTGCCAGTTCATCAGTACTAATTCCCAGGTTTTTCTGAAGATTGACCCCGGTATGGGCGACGTCTTCGATGCCAGTTCTATAGGCTCCGGCGACCTGGGCATCTATTGTAAGGATCTTGTTACCTTCTTTGCCGCTATATCCTTCGTGATAAAGATAATTTTCTACTTTGGCCAAATCCAAACTGACCTGACCTGTGGCATGGGCTAGCTTGGCGATAAAGTCTCTCTGAGACTGAACAAACTCCTCCAGTGCCGCGTCATAGAGGCCTTTACACTCCCCGATACGGCGAATAACATCTTCTAATTTTCCGTTATCTTCGAAAGATTTGAGTGATAACCCAATGTCGCTATCATTAGATTTTGACTCTTCTTTTTCATGCTCATGTGATTTTTTGCCGCCATGGTCTGTTTTGTGGCTTATGGCATCGCTTACATGATGACCTGTATGATGAGGGCCGCCTGGCACGTAGTTTGTTTTATGACCTGCATCATCAGTGACTGATTTAGAAGACGACCAGTGATTAGTGATGGCATTCATGGCGCTAACAGCGCGATTCATCGTTTCAATGGCTGTATCGCTATTTTTTGCTGCGTCGTCGATCTTTTTATTGAGGGCCGTAAAAGAAGTACAGATCGTTTCTAATTTGTCGCCAAGGTCGCCTATTTTTGTTTTAATATCAGAAAGTAAACTATTGGTCGTTTTAATACCCGACATTTGGCCGAGCGCCTGCGGTGCGGACTGTGCAGTAGGTTCGTACGCCATTCTTAATCCTGTGCTTCCAGTTGAGTCACATAGTCATTCTGGGCCGTAGCCCAGAAATTTAGTTCCATTCGCGTCAGTGCCCGAAGATCGCTGCGACCAAATCGTAACGTATTGGCAATAGCTGCCAATTTTACGTGCCAGTCGTCTCCCCATCTTCCAAAAAATAGGCAATAATTTTTTGGCAGCGCATATAATCGCGGGCAGGAAGAGAGCGCAGTAATTTTTCGCCAACCAGATCATTCAGCCCTGTGGAGCGTTTGAGCATATCAAGCGAAATTTTTGCCCCTGAGCCACTTGTGCTGCTATCAATCAGATCGCCCGCAACCAGCTCACTAAAAGTGAGCTCTGAGAGCTCACGGGTTGTGCCACCTTTGACAGCCATCGAAATGGGCCGCGATAAGGTGTACTGTACACTGCCATCTTCTTGCAGTTCTGCGCCTTTTGGTAAGTCTGTCTCGCTCATTTATTCAACCTCCTGATAAGTGTTAAAGCTGAAAACAACCGAAGCGGGCTTGCCGCCACCAGCCCATTCTGGCTGTTCACGCACCCAGGCATCAGACACAACAATTGTTGTGCCTAAATCAGTCTGAAGCTGAAGCTCATTTTCACCCAAAGAGGGGTCAAAATCATTGAGAGACATTTCAGTTGTGGCGTTGACATTCACCTTGACCTGACCCCCCTGATATTCAGAGGAGCGCAATGTGCGGAAATTGGCATGAACGTCGTTATTTTTAATGCCACTTAGCTTTATGGAGCTGCTTTTATCAGTGTCATATTGCTTGCCGCGCCAGAAAAATCGGATAATACCTAAAGTCTGTGCCATGTCTTACACCTGTAATTGCAAAGAGTTTGCCAGAACCGTTAATGATCCCATCGGCAGAATTGGTAATGATGAATCAACACGAGACCGGTCAGAAGTGTTACGCTCAAAAACTGATTGCGGTCCTGTCGTGGCAACATCATCAATCCAGCCACGGTTCTGATATAAAAGACATTGCGCTATCCAGCTTGCCTTTAAGGTGCGTGTTGTGACAACGCCATCAGCACTAGATAGAGGACTATGATCATCAGCCAGTTTAGACCGCGCATATGTTTTGTTAACGTAACTATTCCACTCATAACGCACACGCGCTGCAATGGCAGGAATCATAACATCCCACACACCGACAGATTGATGTGTTTGCGGGTCAGACACACGAGCTGTAATAACGCGCTCTAAAGTGACTGTGCCATCTTGTGCAATTGTAACGGTTGAACATCCATTACCAAGCAGCACAGAGCGTTGCGTGTCTGAAAACTGGTCAGATGTTTCTGGACCAAGACCTGCGAGTGTATTGAGCGGCAGGGTGCGTAGCTGGCGTGCAGGGTCATTATTAAGTGACTGTGCAAGCTGTGCTCCCAAAGCTGCACCAATCTGCCATGGGCTGCAACGAGGGTTAGAGAGAGGCAGTAAAACCAGCTCTTCGGAGGTTGAGAAATTTTGTTGCAGGGCAAGAGCCTGGCCCTGAGTGGCACGCAACCCAACCACAACACGCATATCTTTGGCCACCATCGCATCTTTGCGGCGGTTTGCCTCTGCTACAGCGGCTGTAATGGCAGCACTATCTGTCTGGCATAAAATAAGATCAGTATACCAGCTTTCACCCAAAGCAAGCAGGGCGTCAGAAATATCAGCCACTCCTGTGCCACCTTGCATGGCTGTGACTTTTACGGTCACACCGGCAATTTGGTCATTAAAGGCACTGGAATAACGAATATCAAAATCATTACCCAAAGCACCTGCTTCACCAGCAGTCACTGTGACAGATTTTTTGTCAGAACCAAGAGCGAGCTTAAGGCCCGTTAAAGCAAATGCTTTGCTGGTTTGGGCTGCATTAATCAGTCCGGTTGCAATATCAGCAGCACTGGCTCCGACATTGACAGTCCAGTTTAATCTCACGCCAGCGGCAATAAGAGCAGCTGTTGTAGCTGCGGAGGCTGTACCTTCAAAAGAGATTGTAGCACTGGCAGCTACGGCATCATCAGCCAGAGCTGCGCCAATGACATCAACACCGAGAGTAGGCTTTTCGTCAATAAATGTGCGTACGGCCTGGGCCAGAATACTGCCTTTGCCGTAAATCTGTTCTGCCTGGCCAGCCGTAATATAATGGTGCAATATACCGGCGGCTTCTTTTTTACTGGTTTGCCCAATAATGACAGGCCGCACAGGCATGCCGGCTAATGTGCCAGGTGCTGGCACGTAGCTAACCTCTGTATAACTGCCTGGAACCGGCCATTCACCGGGTATTTCCTGAAAATCAGGCATCTGATTTTTCTTCCTTTCTTGAGGGAACGCATTGAACAGCCTGAGCTGTAATTTTAGTGGCTGTCTTTTCAGCAGCCACAATCAGGTCACCGGCCCGTAGGGCACGAGCCCAATAAGGGTCGTTTTTATTGACCCTGAATAATCCGGCCGGTACATCATCTCCGCGGGGGGTAACAGCACGCCGCCCGTCAGCAACTTTAACAAGAATGTTACTCATCTTTTTTCTCCAGCACCGTCGCGACTTTGCTTTGAAGCGTGATAAAATCCTCCAACAGGGCTAATGTTTCAGCATTGCCCAAACTGACATCGTTAAAAATCAGCTCTGCCGTAATCAGGGCACTGCGTTCCTCAAACCAGTCTCCTGATTGAGACATATGCAGCCCCTGAAGGCGGCATGTGCCAATAGTGGGTACTTCCCAGCTATGCATTCCGCCGGCAATCGCAGCCATCACACCGGTAACTCCCATTCCTCTAAGCTGCCCTGTTCCCAGATACAGATCTCTGGACGTCACATGAGTGAGCAAAATAGAGAGAGGGAAAATGGCATCTCCTCTAAAAAAGGCGCCGGCATTTTCATTGCGATGCCATCCAGCAAAGCCCAAAGCCACGCAGGCTCCATTTTTCATAATGGCCTGTAGGGTTTGCTTTGTTGGACTTGGCGGTAAAATCGTGTGAGCAAACGCGCTTTCTGGCAAAATGACCTTTAGCCGCGCTTGCACTGCCTCAAAGAGGTCAGTCAGAACGTCACCCTTCAAAATGGCATCAGGATAAGAGGGCGGAATATCCCCTACCATAATGCCACCGCATTAACCTCAGTCTGCCGTGTAGAAACGCGCGACCAGATAGATCCCGTTTCATTGACAGCCTGCGCATCAAGCGTCGCTTTTCCGGCTGCCACGTCGCATAACCATGCCATTGCAGCTTGTTGCCCGCTTTTGATTTGCTCAGAAGGGACATTATCGCCACCCATTGCCAAATCGAAACGAGCAAGCTGACAGCAAACGCGAACCAGTACAGGGGTAACCGGGCTGACTGGCAGCTTGTATCGACGCTGGAGATAACTGTCCATGACAGCCGAAGCATCGTCTAAAACCTGTTTTACACGGGCTTCATCTACCGTACCCCGAGGGCAGTCGAGATCGGTCGTTGTGGCCGCAATTTCATGACGGCCAAAACGCTGGATGAGATCATTGAGCGTCGCATAAGCCATGATTAGACAAACTCAATAAGGGTCAGTTTAGGCTCTTGGCGCATGGCCTCAATCTGGCCAGGTTCCAATTCATCACGCGCCCAAATTTTGAGGCGCTCATGAGCAATCCCTGCACGTCTGAAACCGGGTGAAACGCAGGTGACCAAAATGGTCCCTGCTTTCAGCTCAGTGTCTTTTGCAGCGCCAAGAAGGCGGGCCTGCATCATTTCTGTGCGGGGGGCAGCCGGTTTTTCGTCTGTTTTGCGCGACATTATTCACTTACCGCCAAAGGATTGAGATAAGGGCAAACCACAAGTTTGGCTGTTCTGCTCCATGGATTAGAACCCGTGACATAAGTCTTGCCATCAGGTGCCAAGGTAGGCAGGAAGTCTTTTTCTATAAGCTGCCGCGCTGGCCCCTCTAAAGAAGTGGGGACGAAAATCATATCTGGCCGTGTGTTATAAGGTGTGCCATCACGGCGATATTGCGCCTGCATCTGGCCAATAGCTTTGCCAAGATTTTCAGCCGTTAAGGGAGCTGTAGAGCGGAAGGCAAAATTATGCAGACCATAACCCGCAGCACAGCGCCCGTCAGCACCCCATACAAACTCATTACCATTAAATACATTACCCTGCTGAAGCTGGGTGCGCGCCTGAATAACGAATTTCCGACGGTTCTGGAAAATCATCGGCTTCATAGGCTGGCGTGTATTAAATAAGTACCATGCTGCTGTTGTAGCCTCGCCAGAAGCAGGGCGCATAATATTTGAAAAAGCCGTTAATGTGCCCGTCTGGTCATAAGCTTCATGGTCAGGATCAAAGAAATATTGCCCATCCATGCCGCGATTTTTATGACCATTTTCAAGAAGCTCAAAAATGAGCTTGTCAGGCAGACTAGCCGCATCAGAAGCGAGCTGCTGCACAATAGGGGTTAAAAACCCCATCTGGTCATCTTCAATATCTTCACGACGAATAGAGAAAGTCTGCTCAAAAGTGCGGTTGGCAACAGAAATGCGGCCTTCCTCACCAATGCGATGCACCACGCGCTGGCCAAACCATTCCCGAAAACCTGGCAGCTCCATGAGGCGGGGATAAAGATTTTCTCCCGCAGAGGAGGGAACCACCATGGTAAAAGGCTGGTAATGCGTATCGACAGTTTCAATATATTTGTTAAAGGCCAAATTCACGCGTGTCGTTAACGCGTTGATATTACCTATATTAATGTCCATGTTACCTATACCTTCAGGAAATGAGCACAAAAGCATGGCCGGCTTCAATTCCGGCGAGTGTGCCCGCCCTGAGCCGCTTGGCGCTGCTTGCTACATTATGTGTTGTGGCATCAGCCGCGTCTGTCTGCTCCGGGGCATGATCGCTCATGTCATGATCACTAAGCGAGACTGTCTCATCATCAATGGCATAAACATCTTGCCCGATAGCGGCCCAGCTTGGCATATGATCGAAGGGCAGAGCGTAACAGCCTTTTTGCACCCATATGGGAGATGGCGATGAAGAACCCTCTCTATTATCGCTACCTTGCCGCGCAATGCCGATAGCCGCCACCAAAGGTGAGGTTGTGTTGCGAGACCCAGCCGGCACAATGGTGCCATCTTCACAGACTGCCACAATAGAGCCGCGATAAACGCAATGACCTGCCGCTACAGAATGAGCAAATTCTGGTGCATGAGTAGAAAATTTTTCAGAAACCACCCTGTCTTTTGTAAGCATTATCCCAGCCCTCCTTTTTTCAGATCGTCTGATGTCAGGCCAAGCGCGGCATCAATGGTTTTAAATGACGGAGCGTTTCCATGTGGCATGGCCAAGGCAGCACCATGAAGTGTAACGCTCTCTGATGAGGGGGCATCAGCCAGACCTGCTACAATGGTTCTTGCCAATTCAGGGTTAGAGGCATGGAGCGTAATAAGCTGTGTTTTCAGCTCACTCGTAATGGCCTTTTTCTGACCGGCTATTTCGACAAATCTCTCACCTGCCATGCGGGCATTGGCGGTTTTTAGCTCGTCAATCTGTATTTGCAGGGCTTTTTGGTTTGCCGCATGGAGCGAGACCTGATCTTGTCCTGCTCTGAGCTTTGTGAGAATGGCCTCATCCGTGATAGTCTGATCTGACTGATCCAGCCCAGCAAGCTGAGCCGCTCCAGTCCGAAGCAAAACATAAAGCTTGGCAGCTTTTAAAGCTGAAGCAATCGCCGCGGTGATGGCGGCTTCATCCGCATCAGCCGGCAGGCCGAGGCGTGTACGCAGTGCAGAAAGTGGATACGTCAACGCATCCTCCTGTATCTGTTGTGAATGAAGGGTCTGGAGAGAGAGATCAGGATTATTGGTCAAAGAAGCCCGCATGATCTGGATGACCTGGCCGCGATAATCGCTTTTTAAAACAGGCGAAATAGCCCTATAGGCCTTATCTGCCATGATGTTTTTGCCGCGGTTTGTCCATTCGACACGACCCCAAATGCCGTCATCACGCACCTGCATGGCTGTAATCCACCCCATGGCTGGGGCTGTCTTGCCACGGGGGGCAGCGAGATCTGTGCTGTGATTTTCATCAAGCACAATTTTCCCCTGCTTCATGGACTCCCTTATAATGGCATGAAGCTCCTCAGCGCGCAGCGTTCTGCTCCCGCCAGCAGCGGAGAACGACCCGGAGGGGAGTAAATGCACCCAGTCAGGCACATTATTGTCGTCTTTCGGAAGGGGCAATTCTATCATCTCGCTCATGCAGGCGAGAATGAGCGAAATAGAGCTGATTATTCAGGGGCCAGAACCACCCCCCGATAGCGCCAATAAAACCAGCTCCATATTTTACCGCACAGACATTTTTTGCAGTCCGGGGTAAAATCTATCCTGAAGCAGACTGCAAAGCCTGCAGCCCTGTTCGAAATTGTTTGAAGAGCGTTTGAAAATTGATATCGGCCACTGCAAGAGCGCTTTTGCTACAAAGTTATTTTGTTTGAGCGCAAAACTGGCAGATTATTTATTACTTTCCCAGCATTCAGAAAGCCGCCCTCTCTGAGCGGCTTTTTCTTTTTGGGTGGTGAGTTTGACAGGCCATCACTCTCTAAGCGTTTTTGGGAAAAATTCCTTTCTAGATTGAAACGAAATGCTATTTCAAGACTTTAAGGGAAAAACCTGAGCCAGAAGCAAACGGCCTGTATCAAGAGTTACGTAATATCGTGGTAATGGCGTTATAATCGAAATGAAGAGCTACCCAAATGAAATGTGTTTTTGGCTTAGTAACGGCAAGGCTGGCGTTAACACATTGTTAATGAATAGCAAAAAGTAGATATTTCTAGAAAGTATTTTAGCTTCAAAGCTATTTTGTTTAAGCCCGAAACTGGGTATCAGAAAGGGAGGAAGAATGCGTTATTCTTTATATAGGAAACTAGGAGAGGGTTTTATCAATGTCGAAGTTACTGAAAACTATGCTAGGGGCTGTTGCCCTAACATATTGCGTCTCTGCTCACGCCAAGCCATTCACAAATCATGATGCCATTATTGAAGCAAAGAACTTCAATTTTAAGTGTAGTAGTCGCAAGGACAAGTCAAGTTGTGAAGACGATCTGAAAACATTCATTAAAGAATATCAAAATGCCTATGTTGGTGATTATCAGGCGCAGCGTAATGTGGCTGATGCCATTTGGAAATATCGTGACCCAGAGGATCCTGCCAGCCATATAGAGGCTTGTGCCTGGTCGACCATATTCGTGTTTACCCCATCAAGATATAAGCAGTCTAATGATCGTGTAGATGTGGAGATAAAGTGCGATTTTTCTGAAGATGATAATGCTGCGTTAATTTATAAGAATGGCCCGACTGTTCGTGAGCGTGTTGCGCAAATTAAAAAGATTATAAATGCTCGTACGGTTCATCCCGTAGATATTAAAGAAATGGATTTTGTTGTCAGAAGAGATCATGACGAGAAACATGCTGGCGTAGGCTGGAGCACACAGGACTGATTGAGGATTATTTCTTTGTTATATGGAAAGCCGCCTTAGTGGGGCGGCTTTTTCTTATGGGACTTTGAAGGGGATGCCAGAGCTGGAAGTAGACGGCATTTACTAGTAATTTCGCGATATCGTGACAGTGACACTATAATCAAAATAGAAGAATTCCCAAATGTGGTTGTTTTTTATTTTATGTTTGTCTGAGCAATGACTTGAAGCGACTATTCCGTTTAAGTGCAAAACTGGGTATCAAAAGGGAATGATTTATTATTCTTTATATAGGAAACTAGGAGAGGGTTTTATCAATGTCGAAGTTACTGAAAACTATGCTAGGGGCTGTTGCCCTAACATATTGCGTTTCTGCTCACGCCAAGCCATTCACAAATGAAGACGCTATTGCGGAGGCAAATAGCTTTAAGCTTGTTTGTGGCAATCATGATAAGGCACGTTGTGAACATGATCAGAAAATCTTTATCAAAGAATATCAGAGTGCCTATGCGGGGGTTTTTGAGGCCCAGAGAGAAGTAGCTTACGCTATTTGGAAGTATCGTGATCCAGAGAATGCTGCCAGTCAGATAGGCGCCTGTGCATGGCAGACTATAGCCATGTCCAGCTCATCAAACTCTAAAGTTCCTTCAGATGATGATCGCACAAAAAAAATGTGCCAGTTTGCTACGGCTGATAAAAAGTCGTCACTTGCTATTCAAAAGCGGGTCGAGCAAATAAAAAAAATTATCGCTATTCATACGGTGTATCCCGCAGACTTTGAAGTTTTTGATTTCATCCAAATAGATTATGATAAAGACGTTTCGGATGGAGCAGATAGCGCTGATTGAGGATTATCGTCTTTCTGTCACAAAAAAGCCGTCTAAATGAGGCGGCTTTTTCTATGGATAGCGCTAATATTCTGTTAATGAATCGTGATAAAATAAAAGAATGTCTGCCCAAAACTATGTGCAGGCTAGAGTAAAATATATCTTGCAACGTGCCTTGAGGGCGGTAGATTTGTTTGAAACATGTTTCAAAGTAAGTATTGGCTGTTGCGAACTCATTTTTGGCAGGGTTGCTATTTCATCCTCTTTGAAAATTGAGTATCAAAGAAAGGAATATGACCTATTATTCTTTATATATGAAAAGAAGTTTGAAAGGATTTTATTAATGTCAAAACTAATGAAAACTATGCTTGGCGCTATAGCCCTAACATATTGCGTCTCTGCCCATGCCAAACCATTTACAAACCAGGATGCTGTTGCTGAGGCAAAAAAATATAAGTTTGTTTGTGGTGAGGATGACAAGTTAAAATGTCGAGCTGATCGAAAGCAATTCATAAAAGAATATCAGAACGCCTATGCGGGTGATTTTTTTGCTCAGAAAAATGTAGCAAAGACTATTTGGAAGCACCGCGACGGGCAGGATCTTAATAGTCAGATAGGAGCCTGCGCCTGGGAAACCATAGTCGTGCGGACTGATACAATATATAAAAATGGAATTGAAATCTATGATCAAAAAGACATGTGTAGTCATCTAAGTGGGGACGACAAACCTCCACAATCTTATGCTCCTGCGGATGTTGTTGAGAAGAAAATCGAAGAAATAAAGAAAAACATTCAGGCTCGTACAGTCCATCTCGTAAATGTTGAAGAAATGGATTTTGACGTCAAAAGAGACCATGAAGAGTCACATGCTGGCGTGGGCTGGAGTGATAAATATTAAGCTTTGAGGTTATTAATTGCCTTTCTGCTATATGGAAAGCCGCTCTATTTGAGCGGCTTTTCTTTTTGAAAATTGTTTATAAGTAGTTATATAATAGTGAAAATTTTAATGATAATCAAAATAGACATATAATGAACCATATACAATAATATCTTTAATGATGTGATTGTTTGATATTGATATTTGTCATAAGAAATGTCCGAAGGGATTTTAATTATGTCAAAACTAATAAAAACCATGCTTTGTGCTATTACGCTGACTTATTGCGTTTCTGCCCGAGCCGAAATATCTGGTAATGAAGAGGCGATTAAACTGTTAAACAGACTTCATTTTTCTTGTGACAATCATAAAAAGTCAGATTGTGAAGTAGCCCATAATCTTCTTGTTAAAGAGTATCAAAATGCTTTTGCAGGTGACTATCTTGCTCAAAGAGACGTGGCCGCTATTATATGGGAATATTATGACAAAAAGGATGATGTTGCGTTAGAAGAAGCCTGCGCCTGGCAAACATTAGTTACGCAAACAAAATCAAAATATAAGCGCTCAACAGACCGTCTTTATTTGAACCTCATGTGTAAGCCGTTTTTTGGTGTTTATAATGCTTCAGATGTTCCCAAAATAGAGCCTACTGTTAAAAAGCTTGTTAAGGCGATGAAGGAAATTATCGGATATCACATAACACATCTCGTGGATATTGATGAGATTAATTTTAATGTCGAAAGAGACCATGACCAAGCTCATGCCGGGCTGGGGTGGGATGACTGAAAGTAATAAAGCAAGGCTGAAAATTATTCACCAAGTTTTATTAAATCGAAAAAACCCGTCACTTTCTGCTTTATTGATTGTCCTGAAAAGATATTATTGATGTTTAAATTAACGAAAATCGTCTTTGGCAGTGCTGCCCTGATATATTGTGTTTCGGCTTACGCAAAGCCATTCACAAATGAAGATGCCATAAATGAGGCCAAAAATTACGAGTTTTATTGTGGTGACACTCATACAAAGTCAGAGTGCACGCTAGCCCGAAAAGCCTTTATTAAGGACTATCAGAATGCTTATGCCGATGACCGTACTGCGCAGGAAAAAGTCGTTCATGCATTGCGGGAGTATCGGTCTAGGGATGATGCTTCTACCTTGCTAGATGTTTGTGCATGGCAACTTTTTCTTATCCCCGTGAAGCCAGAACAAAGACTTCCAGGACAGCAACATGGTTGGGAAAGCATGTGTAGTCTGTTTTCCGCTGGAGATCCAAATTTACGACTTGGGTATGGCCAGCGGTTTTTGGTCACGCGGATTTACGAAATAGGACGAATTATAGGGGCGCATACAGTCCATCGGGTGAAAGGAAATTCTGATGGGAAAAAGTGACATAATGATCAAGAATTATTCATTTTGTTTCCAAAACGGAAAAACCTGTCATTTCCCCCTTTATTGATTGTCCTGAAAAGATATTCTTTATGCTTAAATTAGTAAAAACCATCTTTGGCTGTGTAGCTTTGATATATTGTGTTTCGGCCTCCGCGAAACCATTTACAAATGAAGATGCCATAAATGAGGCAAAAACTTATGTGTTTTACTGCGGTGATACTCACACCAAGTCAGAATGCGCGGAAGCTCGAAAAAACTTTATTCAGGACTATCAAAATGCTTATGCTGGTGATCGTCCTAGCATGATTAAAGTGACTGATGCTTTGTGGGAGTATCGGTCTCGGAGCGATATTACTAGCCTGTTAGATGCTAGCGCGTGGGATTATGTATACGGAGTGATTTTATCGGGAACATTTTCCCAAAAAGAGTCTTTAAAGGCCTATAAAATGGCCACGCCAATTACGGGCAAAATTAAGGATGCGGATTCACGTTTCTCTCCCGGCTTTCGGCTGATCGCATTACGGGCCTTAGACATAATGGAAGTTATTAAGGCACATACAGTTCATGCCGTAGATAGTGATGAGTGACTAAAGCAGGTCTCAAAATTGCTCTCCCATGTTCCAAAACGTAAAACGCAGTGACACTGCGCCGTAAGATTGGCTTAAAGGAATATTATTCATGCTTAAATTAGTAAAAACCATTTTTGGCAGTGCTGCCCTGATATATTGTGTTTCGGCCCATGCGAAACCATTTACAAATGAAGATGCCATAAAAGAGGCAAAAACTTATGAGTTTTATTGTGGTGATACTCACACCAAGTCAGAATGCGCTGAAGCTCAAGAAAACTTTATCCAAGATTATCAAAATGCCTATGCTGGTGATTATGCCAGTGTGACCAGAGTGGCCGATACTTTGTGGGAGTATCGGGACCGGAGCGATATTGTTCCTGCCATGATAGAGGCCTGTTCTTGGCAATATGTGGTCATGTCATATGACTTAAAAAAATTACCCAAGAAAGATGGTGAAAATATGATTAAGATATGTGCACCAGCTATGGGTAAAGGAACGAAGTCGGGTTTGAAGTTCTCTCCTACTCGCAACCGGCTCATTCATGCGCGGGCGTTAGATATAGTAAATATTATCGGTGCTCATACAGTCGATGCTGTAGATAGTGATAGTGATGAGTGACAGAAATAGGGCGCGAATTTCCCCCCTATGTTTCTGAAAAGTGAAACCCTGTGACTCTGTGCCATAAGATTGGCCTAAAGGGATATTACCCATGCATAATTTAGTAAAAACCATTTTTGGTAGCACTATTTTAATATATTGTGTTGCTGCACACGCGACGTCATTCACTAATAAAGATGCCATTCATGAGGTAAAAAGCTACGGTTTTTACTGTAGTGCCGCTCATAATAAATCGGATTGTGACGTAGCCCAAAAACTTCTTATAAAAGAATATCAAAATGCTTATGCAGGTGATTATCTTGCTCAGAGGAATGTGGCCTATATTCTCTGGGACTATCAGAGGTGGGATAATGCTTCTATGTTAACAGAAGCTTGTGCGTGGCAAACTATAGTCATGCAAACCCAGTCAAAATATAAACGCTCAACAGATGGTGCCTATCAACAGTTTATATGTACGTCACCTTTTGATGACTACTTTCAATCCCCATCTATTTCTGTGTCCAAGCCTTCTGTTAATAAGCGTGTTGCAGAAATAAAAAATATCATCAAAGTCCATTCAGTTAGTCCCATAGATATTGATGAGATTAATTTTAATGTCAAAAGAGATCATGACCAGGCCCATGCTGGATTGGGGTGGAATGGCGGAAAATAATAGGAACAAGTTTTAGAATTATTTATTATTTTTCCCGAGAGCCATTATACTTTGTCATATAAAAAAATCTGGCAAAGTATAATGGCGCAGGGCAATCAAAAATAAAAAACTTCGCCAGATCGTAGTGAAGCTCGGTGTTGGCTTGGAGCGAAGTTATTTACCCTTGCCGAAAACGAGCTTCTATTGACTTTCCTGTTATAAGAGAGGCGTCCGAAAGGATTTTATCAATGTCAAAATTGATGAAAACCATATGAGGCACTATAGCCTTAACATATTGCGTCTCTGCCCACGCCAAGCCATTTACAAACCAAGATGCCCTTGCCGAAGCCAAAAGCTTTAAGCTTGTTTATGGTAATCACGAAAAATCAAAATGCGAAGACAATCGGTGGGTTTTCATTAAAAAATATCAGAATGACTATGCTGGTGATTTTATCGCTTAGAAAAATATAGCAAAAGTCATTTGGAAGTATCGCGACCGGAAAAATCTTAAAAGTCGGATAAGAGCTTGTGCGTGGCAATTTATAGTCCTGCGGACATACATAATATATAAAATTAGAAACGAAGTTTTCGATCATAAAGAAATCTGTCATGACATTTTTGGTGATGATGACAGACCTGCATAATCTTATGCCCCTGTGAATGTTGCTGAAAAGAAAGTCAAAGAAATAAAGAAAATTATTAATGCGCGCACAGTTCATTTTGTAGATATTAAAGAGATGCAATTTAATGCTAAAAGAGACCATGACGAGTCACATGCTGGCGTGGGCTGGAGCGAAAAATACAAATTAAGAGTTCTTTTTTTACTGGAATTTATAAAGCCGCCTCATATTGGCGGCTTTTTTTACTTTGGATCTATATCAAAGAGCTTGTTTTTGATACGAAGATAAAGGTTTTAAGTAACTGGTAACTTTTTTGTATATAGATACCATATATATGGAGGGCTGCGTGCCATATTCATCACTTATAAAAACATCAACGCCACGTGAGGCGAGACTTTTTCGAAATAATAAAAGCCAAGCTGTTCGTATTCCTGTAGATTTTGAGTTGCCAGGCAAAAGCGTGCTCATTCATAAAGATGGAGACTGTTTGATTATCGAACCTTTGGCTCATAAAGGTTTATCTGCAGCTCTGGCTAATTTGCAGCCTTTACTTCCTGAAGACTATTTTCCCGAAATAAATACGACCTCACAGCCTTTGTCAGAAATCGAATTATGAAGCAGCTTTATATGCTTGATACAAATATTGTATCTGAATTAGCCCAAAATCCTCATGGCCCTGTGTCTCACAAAATCGCAGAAATTGGCGATGATGCTATTTGTGTTAGTATTATTACGGCAGCAGAACTTCATTATGGATGTGCCAAAAAGGGTTCAGCAAAATTAACACACCAGATTGAAGCTATTTTAAATAGTGTTAAAATAATGGCTCTCGATATTCCTGTTGATAATCAATATGGCACTATCAGAACGCAGCTTGAGGCGTCTGGTCATGTCATAAGCCCTCATAACCTCCTTGTGGCTACTCAGGCCTCTGCTCTTGGGGCTATAGTTGTAACATCTAATATTGAAGAGTTCGGAAAGCTAGAAGGTTTGAAACTGGAAAATTGGCTGGCACTTTAACATAATAAAAGAAGTGGTCATTCATATTTCAGGCTGTGCCTCAATTTCGAGGCTATTGCTGGTGTCTTTCTAGCTTGCAAATGAGTGACTATTTCTGATTTGTGCGGGCAAAATCATGCCATGAGGGCCAGACTATTAGGTACAGATTGCCCGCTTTGCTGCTGGCCTGGTCTAATTGAGAGGCAGTTCAGCCGATTATAAAGTAAAGGCCCTTAAGTAGGAGGTGGTGTGGCGTTTCGTGTCTGGGGCTGAATACCGACTGTTTCATCGCCTTCGAGAGGGGGTTTGACATTAAGTCTGGTATATAATTCATCTGCTTTGATTTTCAGTCCCTGCGGACCGAGTTTCTGAACCGCATCAATCAAGACAGAAACAGGGGCTTCGTCTGGTCGGCCAATTGTTGCGATGGGGTAATGTCCGTCAGCAGGGGGGCCAAAACTGTAATCCACCATTTGTTTTACAAGCTGTTCATTAAGGGTATGGGCGAGCAAAAGAGCATCTGATCTTTCTATGTCTTCCTGCACCAGGCGGTGTGTCATTGAGGCGGCGTGTGTTCCCTGCCGGGCATCTGTGGTGCCGGTTTGGCCCAGAACGGCCTTGCTTGTCTGTTCATCCAGCCACTTAATGCGTCTTTCGTGAGTGTCATTGGCGCCGGCGCCGCTTCTGGGTTCTATAAATTCAAGATCCATATTTTTGGGGATCATACAGCCGAGTGAGCCTGCAACGTCTGAAACGGCCCTCCAAAGCGTATTACGGTCGCTATCTGTGCTGGACTGGTCAAATTTACCAACACGGACCGGAATGCCAAAACTCTGCACAAACACGCCCCAATCACGGTTTGAAAATAGTTTGAACAGGCTGTTAAACACGATTGATCGCGTTAGCCCGGCTCTTATGGTCAGGCCAGACCATGAAGGATGGCGGTGTGTAAGGGTAATTCGGGGTCTAGCGGTTGCATCATGGGTTCTGCAACAGCGTCTTTTATGGAGGGGCGTGCTTTTTTGCTGCCTTTGACATCGTCAGCACGGAGCCAAATTGTTTCGCCATCTTGATAGCTGATTTCAAACCATCTTTGGGGGCGGTAAATGAGCTTTTTGGGGTAATAATTTCCAGCCTCACAATGCCAGATAATTTCATGAACCGAAAAACCTTTGGCAATTGCATCTAAAATATCAAAGGCAGAACGCTGAAAAATACCCTTATCGAGCCATTTTTGAACAAAATCGGCGGCCTGTTTCTGTTTGGCCGAGGCCCCGGCGGCCTCAACCGTTATGGGAAGCTGGGCAACTGATCTTTTGCGTGTGCTGATGACCCCCAAATAATGCAGGTCTCTTTCTTCTATCAGTTCGCATAATGTTTGCCAGTCGCTCGAATTTCCTTCTGCGGCTGACTGCAACAATGCGGCGGCATCTGTCGGGTTTAGGCCCGATGTCGCAATGGGATCAGACAGCGCAGGGCGGTAGCCTGACACTGTTGCCCCCAGTCTTTCACGATTGCCATGAGGGGGAAGGGGGGTACCGAACTGGTCAAATATGGCCATTTTATTTCCCTTTACAAATTACCTGCAAGGCAGCGCGTTCTTTTGCGTAATCACGCAAAAAGCGATAAGTTTGACTTTGTGGCACCTGTGCTGCTTTCCCTGCCTGTAATTCAGAAAGCAGCATATGCTGGTCCTGCCTGCTATAGGCCACGTAAGGCGGGCAAAGTCCGACGATTTTTGGGTCTGCGCAGCCTGCGAGCACCAGCACCGCACAGAGGGCTGAAAAAGATTTAAAAAGTGCCATTTTCAAGACTCTCTTCCAGCTCGCTATCTGTATTGCACTTATTTGCCGCTGCCTGAGAGGCCTGCTCAATCAAAGTGGCGCTTTTGCGTGCCTCATGGGCGTTCTCTTTTTCTGTTGCGGTTTTGGCAGCCCGCCAGGATAGCCACACAAGCCCCATTAGCGAAGACAAACCAAGGACCATAATTGAAAGACCCTCTTTCATAACATCACCTTTCCCACCAGGCCGGACCTGCCATAGAAACCACCCGGCCAGTCATGGCCTTCTTCGTTATGGAATGTGGCACGGTGCATGATGCTGCCTTCATGCTCCTCCAGGATAAAGTGAATGGTCCATAAAAGGCGCATAATGCTGGCTTTATGCTTACCCCGGGAGAGGCACATAACGCCGCTTTCATGTTCCTTTTTAGGGGAGGTGTACGGGGCGCTACCTGCGTGTTTCTTCCCAGGGTAAGTGCATCGCCTCATGGGCACATTCAGAAATTCCGGATCGGTGTGCCGTGTCATTGAAAGATCCTTGTTCACAACATCACCTTTCCCACCAGGCCGGACCTGCCATAGGGGCCACCTAGCCAGTCATTTTCTTCTTCGTCATGGGGCGTGGTGTGGTGCATGGTGTTGCCTGCATGTTTTCCCCAGGGGAGGTGAACGGCCTCATAGGCATATTCAGAGGTTTCAGACCGGCTTGCTGCGTAAGCCAGAGCTAGTGCAATGGCGGCATCGCCGTGGCGTTTGCCTGTGGCGCCGGCGGTGCGCTTTTCAGGAATACGTGCAACCCCGCGTATAAGTGTCAGTGCACGCAAATCATCAATAATTTCGCGGTCTCTTGGGACTGTGATGAGCCCGTCTTCAAATGATGCCTTTAATGCTGGCATATTCTGGCGATACCAGGATTCTGACAGCATAACGGCCTGAATAAGTGGGCCATATTTCTGCATTGTGACTTCTGCCAGATATTGCCCGTTACCGCGCCCATCCATAGCGCCGGCACGCAGGCGTGGCAGTCTGTCAAGCGTGTGATGCAATATCTGTTTTTGTTGTTCAAACGGAACGTTACGAAGTTCGATAATAAAGGCGCATTGTCGGACCATATTACTGCTAAGAGCCATTACCCAAATGACTGTCAAATCTCCAGAGCGCCCAAAATCAACCCCAAAGACATGGGGAGTTTTACGGTCCAGCCCTGCTAAAAGAGCTGATAGATCAGTGCGGATAAAATCATTGGCTTCTTGTGTTCGTACTGTTTCGGAAAGCAGTACGAACCCTTCATCACATCCCCAGCGTATGACGGCTATATCACTGTCAGACCGTGCTTCAATTAGTGCCAGTGGCAGATAGGATCCTGTTCCGGAAGAAGGAATGCAAAATAGTTCTTCATCAGCTACGGGGCCATAGCCGGCAATGAGCTCTGAGCGCCATTCTGCTTCTCCCTCAGGGCTCCATTTCCTGCCTGTTTGTTCACAGATTTTACGATAAAGTCCCTCTGAGAGGGCGTCATCAAGTGTTAGTCTTATGAGGTGATAGGGCTTTCTGCCAGAGCGGACGTCATTAACCAATATGTTAAAGGCGTTCTGTTCGCCATTATGGGTGCTGATGATAAGCACTTTTCCGCCCCACATGAGCAGGGCCATAGCG
Source organism: Aristophania vespae (assembly GCF_009906835.1). Taxonomy (NCBI): domain Bacteria; kingdom Pseudomonadati; phylum Pseudomonadota; class Alphaproteobacteria; order Acetobacterales; family Acetobacteraceae; genus Aristophania; species Aristophania vespae. The sequence continues at coordinate 1,582,240 of NZ_CP047652.1, read as the reverse complement.
GCTTTGAGCAATTCTTCCAACTTGTCATGAAAGGCTGCCTCGTCAATAATGGCGAGCCCCTGCATGCCGCGTAGCGCCCGAGCACGGGAGGGAAGGGCAAGAACCTTATGGCCACTTCCAAAATCAATTCGAAAAACCTTGATGGCAGCCCCTTCTTTTTCAGGGTCTTTCCAAAAGCTTTCATTTACCTTCATTGTGACTTGGTGCATGAGCCTTGCATGCTCGGCACAGTAATCAATGAATTCCCGTGCCATTTCCAGATTATAGCCAAGGTAAAAGACATCCATGCCCCGCTTTCTTTTGCGGCGGCAGCGGTCAGGTCAGCAATAAATGATGCTGCCCAGGAAATTCCGGTGCGGCGTGATTTTTCAACCACTGTGACGGGATGGTCTCGCACCGCGGTCATAAGGGCAGTTTGATAGGGCAAAAAGATTGGCTTGCTCATGAGGATGCCTCGCAAGATTTTGCGCTGCGTGGTGATGCATTATGTGACTTCACACCAAAGGGTCCGGCCCCGGTCTGCTTTATTGTTTTAGCAAAAAGTCCTTGTCCGGCTGAGGTTGCAGCAATTTTGGCTCCTGCTTTATTGTCTGTCTTTAATGACACATTGTCTGAGTCTGCATTATATGGTTTTGCACCAGAAGCCCCGGCCATGATCTGAGCGATTATTTCGGCACAAAGTCTCTGTCTGGCTGTGAGTAATAATGCTACCCAAGAAATTCCGGTGCGGCGTGATGTTGCAATGACTGTGACAAGGTGGTTTTGCATTGCGGTCATAAGGGCAGTTTGATAGGGCAAAAAGATTGGCTTGCTCATGAGGGTGCCTCGCAAGGTTTTGCGCTGCGTGGTGATGCATTATGTGACTTCACACCAAAGGGTTCGGCCATGATCTGAGCGATTATTTCGGCAGAAAGTCCCTGCCTGGCTGTGAGTAATAATGCTGCCCAAGACATTCCGGTGCGGCGTGATGTTGCAATGACTGTGACAAGGTGGTCTCGTACCGTGGTCATAAGGGCAGTTTGATAGGGCAAAAAGATTGGCTTGCTCATGAGGGTGCCCCGCAAGATTTTGCGCTGCGTGGTGGTGCATTATGTGACTTCACACCAAAAGCCCCGGCCATGATTTGCTCTATCGTTTTGGCAGAAAGACCCTGTTTGGCTGTGAGTAATAATGCTACCCAAGACATTCCGGTGCGGCGTGATGTTGCAATGACTGTGACAAGGTGGTTTTGCATTGCGGTCATAAGGGCAGTTTGATAGGGCAAAAAGATTGCTTTGCTCATGAGGGTGCCTCGCAAGATTTTGCGCTGCGTGGTGGTGCATTATGTGACTTCACACCAAAAGCCCCGTCCATGATTTGTTCTATCGTTTTGGCAGAAAGTCCCTGTCTGGCTGAGGTTGCAGCAATTTTGGCTCCTGCTTTATTGTCTGTCTTTAATGACGCATCGTGTGAGTCTGCATTATATAATTTTGCACCAAAAGCCTCGGCCATGATCTGAGCGATCATTTCGGCAGAGAGTTCCTGTTCGCTGGCTTTTTCGGCAATTTTACCTGTTGCTGTGTCTTCTGTTTTTAATGTCACATTGCGTGATTTAGCCTTACATGGCTTTGCACTGCGTGATGGTGCATTTTGTAATTTTGCATCAGCTTTTTTGGCTGTGCCCTGTTGCGTTATGGCGGTGGAAAGCTTTTGCCTGGATGCTGCTTTAACGATTTTGGGTTTTGCTTTATCTTTTGTCTTTGATTGTGCTTTTTCTTCTATCTTGGTGCGTGGCGGAGCATCTGGCCGGCTGGTATGGGCTAGGGCATAAATCGCATCTGCAAAAGCCGAAAATTCTTTCGGATTTTCTGTTAGTGCTGACAGTTTCTGACTGTCTGATTTCATAAACACATCCAGCAGCATGGTATGAAATAGTTCAGTGAGTAGCACCTGCTTCTGCTTCTGGCCTGGTGCTTTATTGCCCATTTGGGTGACCAGATTTTCGGCCACGTTGCGCGATCTTTTCAGTTCAAGGCCCAGCCTTTTACGCTGCCTGATATGGCGCTCTAAGGCTGTATGGCTGATGCTGGCTTGGGGCAGGGCCTGCATTATGTCATCAATAGTGCAGCCTGCATCATGTAACTCACCAATTTTTTGCCGGGTTGCATCAGCCAGCCTTGATACTGTCGATGGTCTGGGCATTTTAGAGCGGCTTTCTGCCTGCCACACCGCTGACTGGCCGCTCGCATCGCCATGTTTGCAGCCCTCCGGCTGTGAGGCGCACAACAAATAAATGCCGCCCCATTTCCAGCCTGTAATCAATCAGCTTAACGCAGCCATGGCGCTCGAGATGATCAAGGTCATGGCGTAATTCTACAACGTCAGTTGGAAAGCCAAGTTCTCTAAAACAGAGAAGAAGCACGTCTTCATTCAGGCTGCGCCCCGAGGCATCGGCCAAAAATGACAGAATGCGCCAGCGTCGCTCTTCTGTAATGTGTGTTTTCATATCGTTATTCATTGTTCTTTATCTCAATGCAGTCCGATAACCAGCATCATGATGAGCGATTTCTGGCACATAATTAAATCACGGTGTGATCACCGTCAGATTTCTGCTCAGATTTCGTGCCAGGTTTTTGGTCAGAATTCTGCTCTGAGGTTATATCGGATTTCTGCTCTGGTTCCGGTTTTAAAAAAACTGACGCAACATCGTGAATGGCTGCTTTCATGTGGGTTTCAACCAGCTCGGCACGTGGCATTGTAATGCCCGCTATTTTTAAAAGTCTGGTTGTTTCATCCATGGCGTCTTTGACCAATGGATGGCTTGTTTCATAGCTGCGATAGAGCTGAAGTAACTGATCTGCGCTTTTATCTGATTTATTCAGTGCTGCGCGCAATGCTGCTTGTGCGGCTGTGTTATATTTTGATAGCAGGCCAATAATGGCAGGCTCAATGAGTTTTGTTAATAATGGCAGGATATTTTGCGCCAGCCATGCGAGGATTGTTTTCATAAAAACGCCTTTATCCGCGCTGCGTCTGCGCTGGAGGAAAAATCTGTCCGCCGCGCCCGGCAGACCGAGACTCTCACGCCGCTCTTATTTTGTCTGTTTGGTGCTCGCGACACAGTTCAAGGGCTTTTTCAGTGCGTTTTTGCACTCTGTTTAGCCAGCCCCGCCCAAAGGTGCTAAAGCCGCTTTTTTGTCGGTAATCCACATCTTGCATCGAAGACAGGGCACTTACCCATAATAAATTATGGTTTTTTTCCGCACTGATTGCTCTGCGTGTTTGAGCGTTCATCACACCTGTTTCATCAAGCATTAGTGATTTTTGCAGGCATAAAATTGATGTTCGGTTCAAATACGGACCAAGCTGCGCCACCGAAGCACTTTTAATGGCTTTTAGTGTTGCGGGGCCCATAATGCCATCAGTTTTTACACCTGCTACACGCTGTAATAATTTGACCGACGAACCAGGGCCTGTGTTAAAGCCATGATCAAATGTCAGCAGGTCAAGCCCGACTGGAAGGTCATCACACCTCATGGGGTTCCAAAATTGTTCTGTCGCGATACGCTCAAAATCTGCCTCGTCTAACAGCCGCATTTTTCGTGCCGTCAGGGCTTCGATTTCCTGCCCGACAATAGGGGCTGAGAGCCCATATTTTGTGCCCACCAGTTCGCCACAGCCAACCCGGCCTCCCGTCCAGTTTCCAGGGTCAGACCTTAGACACTGATATCCACCTTCAGACTCAATTGTGAAATTTAAGGTTTGTTCAAGGCTCGTTCTCATAGCCTGCACATTAGAAAAACCTGCGCACCACTATCAGGGGACAGAACAATACCCCGATTAATGAGAAACTATTGAGTAACAACTTTATTAGTCATAAAATCTGATAAAAATATGAAATGAAACACAACATATTATTATTCATATTTTGCACAATTAATAATGAGTATAGATTTAAATTTTCGAAACAATATTAGATATAATTTATAGTAATGTTATATAATTTTGTATTGTAACTATAACATTACTTTTAATATTGTAAATTATATTTAATTGTGTTATAATTAATACATATATATCATCAATATTGTGGAGCCGCTTATGGGAGAGTTTACCATTATAGTGCCATCAGAAATTAGCTGGCTCTCTGATGTTGTTGGAGAAGAAAGCTGCTTTATGTTTATTGAGGCTATGGCGGGGCAAAAAATATGGGTTCCACGCTTAAGGGTTGAGCAGTCCAGTCTGGCCAGGTCATGGGGTATTTCACTGGCACGCTGCCTTTCTGAACGTTATGGTGGTGAGCAGTGGCAAGTACCCATGCTCAAAGCATGGCGTGTTAGAAAACTCGCTCTTAAGGGGCTTTCCAACAATGAAATTATTGCCCGCGTTGGTGTAGGGCGTAGCTATATTAAAAATGTTCTCCATAATATCAGGGCAGATATCAGGCCGGCCCGTGCTGTATGTGACGAACGTCAGAAATTGTTACTTTAGGCTGTTTTCACCATTCTTTTAGGCTGAGCTGTTCCTGCTTTGCCAATTTAACCCACATTGGTTTTACTCTGTGAGTTTAGCTTGGTTACTTTGCCTTTTCTGGTTCTACTTTCTGTAGGAAATAATGTTTAAAAGTTGGTGTTTATTGCCCTTGGTCTAGCTGGTCTGTCCTGCGGGCTTAGCATACTAAGTTCTATTTCTGTGAGTTTGTCTCATTAGCTCCGTTTTTTGATACTTCCTCCTGTTAGTTCGAACGTAACAGGGAAGGTAATGTGTAAGAGTTGATGTTTGGCTGCTTTGGTGTTTCTGTTCCTGTTTTGCCAATTTAATTCACATCGGTTTTACTCTGTGAGTTCAGCTTGGTTACTTTGCCTTTTCTGGTTCTACTCTTTGTAGGAAATAATGTTTAAAAGTTGGTGTTTATTGCCCTTGGTCTAGCTGGTCTGTCCTGCGGGCTTAGCACACTCAGTTCTATTTCTGTGAGTTTGGCTCATTAGCTCCGTTTTTTGATACTTCCTCCTGTTAGTTCGAACGTAACAGGGAAGGTGATGTGTAAGAGTTGATGTTTGGTTGCTTTGGTGTTTCTGTTCCTGCTTTGCCGATTTAACTCACTTTGATTCTACTCTGTGAGTTTAGCTTGCTTGCTCTGCTTTTACTGGGTTTTCCCTGCACGTTTGGCCTGACAACGCCACCTCTTTTAGCGTTCTCCCCTGTTAATAAGAAAGTAACAGGGGAAGTAGTGTGTAATGGTGTTTATTTTCTTTGACTTAGTTGGTTCTGCATTAATGTCTGTGCAGGCTGTTTGGTAAGGATGATGATTTGCGCTGGGTCCAGCCTGCTTCAATGTCTGAGGCCTGCAATTCTGTTCTTCCCTCGCTGCCTGCTATAAAATAGGCAAATCTTAAGGTTTTGCTCAGCTCTCTTAGTCCCCCTTCGCGTGAGCCTATCCAAAATAGCAGCTTATCTAGCTCTGGGTTTGTGACACCCCATGCGTCTTTTAGCTGTTCCAGATCAGTTTTAAGGGGTTTTGTGCGGGCTTTCCACATGCCGACGCGACTAAAGATTTGGGCATTTGATTTACTTTGTCCCATCCCTTCAATACGTCCACGTAATGGTTCATTACCGATCCAGGCTAGTCCTATTCCGGCTTGGTCATTGAGTCCACGAAGCTGGTCTAGTGACTCTGTGCTTAAATGTTGTGCTTCATCTATAATGAGTAATCCACCCGTATTGCGCAGCCTTTTAATCAGCCCCCGCATCACCCCAGATCCTGATTTGACTGGTGAGTCTACAATTTCTGCAATTTCTTCAAGCAAGGCTCTTGGTGACCTTAACGAGCTTGAAGCCGTGACCATCCACGCATTACTATTGGTTTTGCAGTAATATTCTGCCGTTACTGTTTTGCTTGTTCCAGGTGCCCCTGTAATCACCCCTATATCTCCAGCCATTTGTGCATATTCAAAAAGCTGCACCCACTGCTTTGATGAGGGAAGCAAAATAAATTCAGGTTCAGTTCTTAATTTGCCATTGAGCTGATGACGTGCTTTGTAAGTATCAAGCCATTTTTGTGCCTGTTCTGCTATTTTCTCATTATTCCCGCCATATTGCCCACTCAGAAACTGACTGACTGTTGATTTTGCTATACCTGACTCACGTGTGATTTGTGACAGTGTTAGCCCGTCTTCTTTTTGCAGTTTTCTGATTTCAGCAATTAACGCGCTATGTGCTGTTTTGACTTCTTCATTCATGACGCTTTTTTCCCTTATGCACTTTGACGCATGAAATTAAGGATGTTGGCCGTCACGTTATCTTCCTCTTCATGCGCATTTTCTTCCGCAAAAGGCGCAGTTTCTTTTGTCACAACCGATCCGGCCCTAAAGGGCGAAACCAGTTTTTGATCTATCAATATGTCTTCATTTTCATTTCGATTTGGTAATAATTTGACCAGTTCTGATATTGTTAGGCGCTTTTCGGCCTCGAGCTGTAATTTTGCTGCTCTTAATAATTGTTTTTCAGCCCGCTTCTTTTCTGCGGCGGCTGCCATATTATCAAACCCTGTCTTTTCTATAACAGGGGCGTCACCCAGAAAGGCGCCACTTTTATTATAGACATGTAGTCCTTCATGCAGGGCCTGGGGGTCAAACCTAACAATAACGCTTTCTCCCATATGGTTTCTTAAAAACTCTCCCCAATAGCGGTTACCCATTAATCTGAGTGATCCATCTCGTTTTGAGGTAACTATATTTTCGGCTGCTCTTAGCCAAAGATGGCGTTGCAGGGAGGTCGGTTTTCTAACGGCAATGTGTGATAGGCTTTCTTCAAAAGCCTGTCGAAAGCTTTTAACCCCACCACATACTCCTGTTTTGCGTCCGGGGCGGTTATTATATTCCTCAATCCCAGCCCCTATGACTTCAAGAAACTCCTCCAGCTTTATGCATCGCTCGCCATAATTATGGGGTTTGCTGGCTGTGCTATTACCTGTATAGGCCCCCGAAAAAGCAGGGTGCTTTGCAACGTCGCCTGCAAGGTCGCGAAAGGCTCTTTCTATTGGTTTTGATTGTCCTGAATAAGGCGTGACAAATACTGTTTCTATACCCAATATCGTCATAATACCTGCGGCATCACCTTCACGTATTTTAAAGCGGAACCGTGTTTTTGCTCCGCCGGTCATTCTTTTTGAAGCAAAGGCACGGCCATTATCGAGATAGGCTTTGTGGGGAATGCCGTATTTTTCTACCATGTCACCCAAAGCAAGCTGGATCAAATCTGTATTTTCTGAGCGGTCAACGCGCCAGCTTACGATCATGTTACTATAGAGATCCTGCCATGCCACCATGAGCGGACGGCCTTTTGTACCATCAGGCCATTCGACCATGACATCCCATTTATGCCCATCTGCATTTACAGAGTCCAAAGCATGCAGGTGCCTACGGTCGCGTTCCTGCGCAGGGATGAGCTGCCTGACGGCCTCGCGCCCCTCACGGGCTAATGTTTTTACCTCGATGGGGAGTTCTGACAGCCATCTCGATATTGTTTTTTCTGATGGAATGGTCCAGCCTTGTGCTTCAGCCACTTTGCATAGCCGTCTGTAGCAGGCCGAAATGCTGGGCTTTTCTGCTCTTAGCCAGTCAGTTTTAACAAAGTCCCATGCCTCTTCGGAGCAGGAGGCTCTTGATGATTTCGGGCCTCTTTTTTCTGGAACCAGATAGCAAAGCCAATGCTCTCTTTCTATATTTCTTACCATTTTTCGCCATCTCATCACTGAAGCGCGACTCACTGAATGGCTGTTTTCTTTTTTAAATGCCTCTATTGCCTCTTCTATTGTCCATCCTGCCTTGTGTAGTTCCTCTACTGACACCAAAAGTTTAAGGGCGTTCAGGGCAGAGGATTTTTGGTTCTCACTCGCTCTGAGGTAAGTTTCCCATCTTTGAGCATGTTCGGACGAAGGTGTTTTTCTGGCTTCTTCGCACCTCAGAAAACGCTGCACCCAGGCTATTTGAGCTATTTTTGGTAAAAGTTTATATGAATATTCAACGCCTCCGCCCTGTCCCTTATGGGGGCGCCACATACGCCCTTTCCATTCTGGGCGAGTCCAGTTCTCTTTCTTTGCTGTTTTGAGCAGTGCCGAACTTTTGGGGACTCCAGGTAATTTTAGTGCCTCTATTGTTCTCAATGTGGCGAACTCTGCTTTGAGCATTAGTCTTTTCCGCACATTTTGCGCAGTTTTTCAGGCACTTTTTTTACGCCACTGCGTTGTGGTGCTCTTTTTACCGGTTTGTTATCTGGCGTAAAGCGTGACGCCCCCCATACTTCGTAAGGGCTTTTTCCCAAAAGCTGTGCCACTCTTAGTTCTGTTTTGATCGAATGCCGCGCATTGCCCAAAACAGCACTAATGGCGTTGCGGCTTAGTCCAAACTGCTCTGATATATGGACAAGAGGTCCGTATTTTTTTCTCAATTCCGCTTTGATATCTTCAACATCAATTCCGGATAGTTTATGTTTCATTATTTCTCTCGTTTTTCAGGTTGGCAGCAATCGGCCCCGTTTCTAACTTTGAAATCGAAACATGTTCCCGATGTTTCCTTTCTTATTATAATGTAAAATAGCAAAATTGGAACTTAAAGTAGCAATTACGAAGTTAAAATAATTGTAATGTTTTAGTTTTGTTACGAAACCTGAGGGATTTTGTCAATTTTTGAGGTTTTTAAATGGATAACATCTCCAAACAGAAACTAAACAGTTCCGAAGAAGACATCGGAAAAGAAAACAGGATAGAGCGTCTCAAATTTGCGATTCAGAAAGCTGGTGGAAACAAAGCTGTTTCACAGAATTCTGGTGTTCCTCTGGGAACGCTTAATAATTATCTTGCAGGACGTAATATGAAGCTGGATGCTGCCATTCGTTTGGCAGGGGCCTGCGGTGTTTCACTTGAATGGCTTGCTCTGGGTAAGGAGGAGTCTTCTCACTCTGATTATCCTGCGATGGGGGTGAGGGTGATTTATGCATGTTGCCGTGGCTACCTGCTGAATCTGCGGCTGGGCATGCTCTTATGCCTCATAATTGGGAGCATACCGAAGAAATGCCGGTTTCCAGGCGTTTTCTTCTCGAAATTCTGGGCTTTATCCCGCATCATTTATTTATGATGAGGGTCAGGGGTGACAGTATGCTGCCTAGCATTAGGCCGCAGGATGTTATCTTTGTGAATTACAAGCCAGAGCAGATAGAGCCAGGCATTTATGTCCTATCTGTTAATGGTCTGGTTTTGGTAAAGCGGCTTGGTTTGAAAGATCCGCGTACTTATATGATTATGAGTGACAACAAGGATTACCAGGATTTTGACGTAGCAATGGATGATATTTGCTGGGGCGCTGCTGTTCCAGATGTTGAAGTTCGCGTCATAGGAAAAGTTATTGGTCATATCCGTCTGGATAGTTAAGCCGCGCCTAATTTTTCTATCCTTCATGGCTAACATTATTTTTCTCTAGTCTCAAAGGCAATATGAGAGCGCCCCAGCGTGCGTGCTATGGCGCACTAGGAGGCTGTCTATAAAGGTTAGTTGCGTTGAGCAATTTGTCTAAAATCTGTTCTGAAACACGTTTCAAACAGGGTTAAAGTATTTTCCTAAATTTCGGGAGATGTTTTATAAATTTGTCTTAAGGATAAAGAGAGAACAGGGGCAGGTATCAAAAATCCGCCCATGGTTTTAAAAGAAAGAAATATCTTCTTTCCTATTGCCCCATCCGCCCCTCCCGGAAAATTACAATTTCTAACTCTATCTCTCTCAGTTATCCCGTTCAGTCTCGATTCTATATCCGTCTCAATAATTATAACTAGGGACAGTGGGCAGTCAGGTAGTTTTTATGGGCTGTGAAAGTGCTTAAAAGAGGCATTTTTCAAGAGAGTCTTTAGATGATTTCTGCTCTGCCATCGTAGGCGCAATCTATAGTCTGCTTAAAATTATAGGGGTTATGAGAGTATGACTCTGCTAAGGAATGCATATTCAGACGCTGATTAGTGCAGTAAAATCATGTTGGATTTATATCTATCAGGTCATGGACCCAACTTTGACACGGCACATTGCGCTTAGTTTAAAATGAAATAACTTCACATTTATAGACTTATAAAAACGTTTTTATAAATGGGCGATGCTCAAGGTTTTATACTTTACATAATGAAAGAGTGAACAATAGAAATTGTTTATTTTTATAAAAATAAAATATATTATGGGATATCCTGAAGTCAAAAAATAATACGGATAAATTTTTTTATAAAATAAATTAATTTGTAAATATATATAATATATATTATTTTATATCTACTTAAAAATTTAATATTTAAACTAAAATTAATAATAGTAAAACTATTTTAATAATAAACAAATATTAAGTAAACTAGTTCATACTTAATTTTGTGACCGCGAGATGCTTAGTTTTAACGTAAAAACTGGCATAGCACCGGATTGACAATATGTAAGAGGGCCAGAAGTGACAGTCTAGCTCAAAATTTATTATCAATTAAAGCATGAAAAGGGGTAGATAATTTTATATAATAATAGATAAAAATAATGAATTTCTTACAACTGTTACATAGCGAATAATTTTTAGAAATTATCACTTTCATTTCAATTATTTAAAACTAATGATCTGAATATTGGAAAATTTATATTAAAATGGTCCAGATCAATTATTATATTAAGAAATATTTAATCTTTTATAACTATCTTTTATGGTGGAATGGGTTTGTGGAAAAAGGAGGGTTTAATTTGAAGTAATTTTTTACAAATTCACGACCTTTTGAGGTTATTTTAAAACCAAAAGGAATGTCCTGTGCATATTTTTGGTAAATAAAATTAGAGTCATTTGATTTATGTGATTTCAGGTTACGCACCAGCTGGAAAATTATCGGGTTTGCCCGAGCCCTGTTTTTATATTTATGGGGTTCTGGTAATTTTACATAGCAGGGAAGAGTGTCAATGAGATCTCTGGTTAAGATTTTTCCACCTGGAGAGACAGACATTATCAAAAGCGCATACTTCCAAAGATCTTCGCTCATATTAATCTCAACGGGAAAACGTTTTCTCGATTCCGCTAAGAATGGAGGGATCCGGATGATACTGTCTTGGTGGTGTTTGGGCTTGAGAGAGGCTAAGTGTTGGGCATATGTTCCATCTTCTAGCATGACAAATTAGTTTCCTTATAAAATACACATTATTGAAATAGTTAAGCCATAAATTTGAGTAAGGCCTTTTTTTCGTAAGAATCAAAGAAGCTAAGTCAAAACCTTCTAACAACACATATTTTATGACTACATTTTTCGGTAACGATGTAAATTTGCAACTTATGGTTGTTTTGTGGCGTCGATAGCTGCCTTAATTTCAGCTCTGTTTCATCACATGACTAATGATGAAAGGTCCTCTATGCTGAGGCTATAAAGGCTTTATGTAGCTGAAAATGAACGATAAGGATGAAGTTATGACAAAGCGACCTTCAGGCCGTGCTGTAGATGAGTGTCGAGCTGTTTCTATTGAAACAAATTTTGCTCATCATGCTGAGGGGTCTGCTCTCATTAGAGTGGGAGGTACGGAAGTGCTTTGCACAGCGTCTGTTGAGCAGAGAGTACCGCCCTTTTTAAGAAATAAAGGCCAGGGTTGGGTAACAGCAGAATATGGTATGCTTCCTCGTGCAACCCATACGCGTGGTAATCGTGAAGCGGCTAAGGGTAAACAGTCAGGACGTACGCAAGAGATCCAGCGTTTGATTGGTCGTTCTTTGCGTGCTTGTGTCGATCTTAAAGCTTTAGGTGAATGTACAATCACTCTCGATTGCGATGTGTTAAATGCTGATGGAGGGACACGTTGTGCTTCTATTACGGGAGCTTGGGTGGCCTTAGCGCAGGCTTTAGACAAAATGGGGCGTTCCTCGGCTTTGACAGGGCAGGTAGCTGCAATTTCATGTGGCCTCACACAGGCGGGGGCAGTGCTTGATCTGGATTATGCTGAAGATAGCAATGCGCAGGCAGATACAAATTTTGTTATGACAAGCGATGGCGGTATTGTTGAAATTCAGGGTACGGCAGAAGATAAACCTTTTCAAAAAAAGGAATTCTTCGCACTTTTTGATTTAGCTGAAAAAGGCATAAAAGAGCTAATTGAAGCGCAAAATAAGGCGCGTCGGAAATAAAGACGGGGTGGCATAATGCCAGAAAATGCTCATAAACGCCTTTTACCAGTGGGAGCAGAGATCGTTCTTGCTACCCATAATAAGGGCAAAATTCGTGAATTCATGAAGCTCTTGGCACCTTATAACATTAAGGTACATTCTGCTGGAGATTTTCGTCTCGCCGAACCTGATGAAACGGAAGATAACTTTGAGGGCAATGCTGCACTCAAAGCTTTTGCAGCAGCGAAAGCGACGAATTTGCCAGCGTTAGCTGACGATTCAGGTTTTTGTGTTGCGGCTTTAGGAGGGTTACCAGGTATTTATTCTGCTCGATGGGCCGGTCCAGAGCGTGACATGAAATTAGCGATGCAACGTGTTCATGATGAGATGGTTGCCAGTAATAGCAATGATCAGTCAGGCTCTTTTGTCACGGTGCTTTGCCTGGCATGGCCAGATGGCGTGAAACAATTTGTACGAGCAGAAGTCGCAGGCAGAATCTGTTGGCCACCGCGAGGAGAGCAAGGACATGGTTATGATCCTATGTTTATTCCAGAGGGACAAAATCCTGACTGTAGAGAAGATGAACGTACATTTGGTGAAATGAGTGATGAAGAAAAAAATCGTTATAGTCACAGGGCTGTAGCAATTCATAGATTCATTGCGGAATGCTTAGAGAAAAAATAAAAAACTACTATAGTTGGTAGTATAAAATATAAGTCTATGTCTGTGAGCAGATAATTATCTTTTTACAGAAACATAATGCGCCAAGAGTTTTACCTATTGGATTAGGAACTTTTGGCGCCCGTTTGCTTTATATAAGCAATGGAATCAGCGAAATTATTTTCTACTGATAAAATTTCTTCAATTGATATAGCAGGCCAGATGAGGCGCATTATGACTGAGCGAAACAGCTTACTGACGCGCCATTAAGAAAAACAAAACAGGCTTAGCTATTGGGATGGTGAGTTTGCAGGTTTCAATCTTATTGGAGTGGAAGGGCTTTCACCCTGGGTTAAAGATTGGAGTATTTCAACAAATCTTTATAATTCGGGGCACTTTTGATTTTAAAATTTAGTTTTTTGATGACGTAAAGACTATTTTGTTAAGCTTTCAAGGGCAAAGACATTTTAGAAATTAAACGATATTCGTAACATAACAAAGAGATATGCGTGTTTGTGAAGGGTGTATGGCGATGAAATGGGTGCCACTACATCTCTTTTACTAATTTAACGGATTGCAAGAGGGCTCTTTTTAAGAGCGTAATTTGGCACGTAGCTATGGTGCAGTAAGAAGGCGCGTGTTGTAGTCTTCTGGCTCAATAGATGTGATGAGTATCGGTAACGTCGTGTCACATCCTCATTATATATTTAACGTAGGTGTTCATTTTTTATAGCAGCATAAATTCACGGACATTTTTATAACTTTAAGAATCGTTATAATTTCTATGAGAAAAGAGCTAAAGGCTGACTGGAATTGCGATAAGGCAGCCTTTAGGAAACGATTTTACGACAAAGCCCTTAAAACGCGTTTTGAACACAGAAAATGCGCCGGGCTAATGCGAGAAATAAAGGTTATTCGCTCTCTAGCTTGATTGTATTTTTATTCATGGAATGTATCAAGATCAGAAAAGCGCGTATATTGCCCATCGAAAAAGAGCTGTACAGTACCAGTTGGCCCGTGACGCTGTTTTTCGATAATAAGCTCAGCTTTATTATGGATAGCAGCCATTTTACGCTGCCAGTCATCCAGAGCAGCCTGATATTTATCAGGGCTTTCAAAGGTAGTTTCTTTAGGCTGGCGCTGTTGAAGGTAATATTCATCACGATATACAAACATCACCAAATCAGCATCTTGTTCAATAGAACCCGATTCACGTAAATCGGACAACATGGGACGCTTATCTTCGCGAGATTCGACCTGACGAGAGAGCTGTGACAGTGCAATGACAGGTACTGAAAGTTCTTTTGCGATGGCTTTGAGGCCCTGTGTGATCATGGAAATTTCCAAGACGCGGCTTTCTGGCCTTGTGCCAATGGCAGGACGCATGAGCTGCAAATAATCAATAACAACCAGGTTCAGTCCCTTTGTGCGAGCCAGACGGCGGCACCTTGTGCGCATGGCTGAGAGTGAGAGAGCGGGCGTATCATCAATATGGAGGGGGAGGCGCTGTAATTCTCTTGAAACGCGGACAAAGCGGTCAAATTCTTTTTGTCCAATATCACCCCGTCTGATTCGCTCACCCGAAACTTCGGATTGTTCAGAAAGAATACGTGTTGCTAATTGTTCTGCTGACATTTCAAGCGAGAAAATTGCAACGCTTCCTTTAGGAGGCGTATTATTATCTTCTGCTTCGCGCATAATGGCTTGTGCCGCAGAAAAGGCGATTTTTGTGGCTAAAGCTGTTTTACCCATAGCTGGCCGGCCGGCAAGAATAAGTAAATCAGAAGGGTGTAATCCACCGGTTTTTTTATCAAAATCTCGTAAACCTGAGGTTAGACCAACAATGTCGCCCGTGCGAAGAAAAGCCTGTTCTGCTGTTTCTAAAGCATGAGTCAAAGCCCGTTCGAAGGAAACAAACCCTCCATCTTGCCCTTTATCAGTGGCCAGTTTGAAAAGTGCCTCTTCCGAAGCGGCAATCTGGTCAGTCCCGTCCAGTTCTGTGCGAGCACCATAGGCATTATTGACGACAGTTTCGCCAATATCGATTAACTGACGGCGAATCCAACAATCGTGAATAACGCGACCATAATCACCAGCATTAACAATGCCCACCATCGCATTGAGCAATTGGGCAAGATAGGCAGGTCCACCAGCCCCTGCCAAAATGCCACTATGTTCAAACTCAGCGCGCATCGTGACAGGATCGGCAAGCTGTCCACGTTCTATGCGTCGCGTAATGGCTTCGTAAATGCGGCCATTAATCTCATCTGAAAAGTGAGAGGGATGTAAAAAGTCCGAGACATGCTCATAGGCTTTATTGTTGGTTAGAATAGCCCCTAGCAAAGCCTGCTCAGCAGCTAAATTAGCTGGAGGAGAGCGTTGCAAAAGAGCGGTTATGCTTTGAGAGGAGGTTGTATCAGACGAAGAGGGGACTAAATCGTTCATAGAATTTAAGTTATAGCCTTGTTAAGCGGGCGTGACATTGAGAAATAATTTTTTAGTGAAGATTCGTGCCGTCTTGAGAAAGAGCGCAGCCTGCTAGATAGAGGCTACCGCAAATGAGTACGCGGGCTTTGGTCGTTGTTGCATAGTGGCTGGTTAAATACGCTAATGCGGCTTTGATGGTTGAGCCTTTAAGGGCTTTACCACCAGCTTTTTGTGCTGATTTCATGATAGCTTCAACATTCATGGCTAAATGCTGGTCTGGCTCTGCAACAGCTTGTATAGTCTGTGCATAGGGCATGAGAGGGCGTAAAAACCCGCTTGCATCCTTGCTATCCTTTAACCCTACGATAAGATGAATAGGTTGGTCATTCCAGTCTTTTAAGACCTTGGCCAAAGCTTCTCCTGCCCCTGGATTATGCCCTCCATCTAAAATGAGAGACCATTCCGGAGGAAGCATCTTTTTTAGTGCGCCATTAAGGGGTTGTAAGCGTGCGGGCCAGCTTGCCTTTGAAATAGCAGCAAAAGATGAGAGAGGAAGCGCCAAATCTGCCAGTCTTAAAGCTGCTATGGCGAGGGCAGAATTCTGGTTTTGATGAGGTCCTTCCAATGCAGGAAGAGGTAGGGATAATGTGCCCAAAGGATCAGAATAGCTTATACCCTTTGCTAAATCCTGAAGGGTGATTTCATCATTTAAAACATAACTTGGTGCTGAATGTTCTTGGGCAATAGAGCGTATAAGCGCCAAAACGTCTTTTTCCTGCGGGGCAATAATGACAGGAACATGATTTTTGATAATTCCTGCTTTTTCTCGCGCAATAGTGACGATGTCATCACCTAAAAAAGCCTGATGATCAAGGCTGATAGAGGTGATAATGCACGCTATTGGTGCTGGTATGACGTTGGTTGCATCATATTGCCCCCGAGTCCAACTTCTATGATTGCAAGATCAGCAGGAGTGCGTGAGAAAAGAAGAAATCCTGCGGCGGTTAAAACTTCAAAAACGGTAATGGGGTCGCCATTATTAATGCGCTCAATTTCTTCTAATGTTTCAATAAGCTGTTCTTCAGAGACAAACTGGCCAGCAAGACGGAAACGTTCTGTAACACTAAGCAAATGCGGGCTTGTCATAACATGCACACGCAGGCCAGCAGCTTCAGCAATGGCTCTTAAATTAGCGCATGTGCTGCCTTTGCCATTTGTCCCTGCGACATGAATGACTGGTGGCAAATTGCGTTCAGGATGGCCTAACTTGGCTAAAAGAGCTTCAAGGCGGCCTAAGGAGAGGTCAATTAACTTTGGGTGAAGCTCTTGCAAACGTGCAATAACAAAGCCTGCCTTCCCACGATACTCGCCAGATGGCGGCAAACGCTGCTGAGAAACTGACATAATGACTATTCTACCTTAAGCGCCAAGGTGGTTGTTATTTTTGAAATTTTTCTTTTTGCCCCGTTTCAGAAGCATTATCATTTTCTTGAGGCTTGTTAGAGCCAAGAAGAGAAATAAGACGCTTTAGCAAATCGGGTAGTTCTGCTCTTTTAGCAACAATGTCAACCATACCGTGTTCACGTAAATATTCCGAGCGTTGGAATCCTTCGGGAAGTTCTTCACGCACCGTATCGCGAATAACACGTGGCCCGGCAAAGGCAATAAGAGCATTGGGTTCAGCGATATGAATATCGCCTAACATTGCAAATGAGGCTGATACCCCCCCAGTAGTCGGGTTTGTAAAGACTACAATATAGGGCAGTTTGGCTTCACGCAGCATTTGTACACCAATTGTTGTACGTGGCATCTGCATAAGGCTAACAATGCCCTCTTGCATGCGGGCCCCACCTGAAGCGGTAAAAATAATTAGCGGGGCTTTTTGCAATACAGCAAGTTGGCATGCAGCAAGAAAGGCTTCACCCAGCGCAGCACCCATTGTTCCGGCTAGGAATTCAAATGCCATTACAGCAATAACAGCAGGGTTACCCCCGATTGTGCCATGAGCAACGAGCATAGCTTCGTCAAGTTCAGACTTTGTACGTGCTGCTTTAAGGCGGTCTGTATAACGTTTTGAATCACGAAATCCAAGCGGATCAGTTGGCATTTTTGGAAGTTCGATTGTGGTATATTGCCCATCATCAAAAGTCCAGGCCAGACGTTCATGGCCCAGGGCACGCATGTGATGGCCACAATGGGGGCATATTTTTAAATTGCGTTCCAAATCGCGAATGAGCAACATTTGAGAGCAGGATTCGCAGTTTGTCCAGAGGTTGTCTGGGATATCCCGTTGAAGTAAGCTCCTCAGTTTGGGGCGCACATATTCGGTCAGCCAGCTCATAGTCTCTGTTTACTCTCCGCAGATTAGCTCACTATCGTCACTGAGTTAACGTCACAGTGACAGGATTGTGACATAGTTTAATGGTGCTTACATCAAGATACCAGTCTAAGGCTAGTTTTCATTAACCAAGCCTTAGAAAAAGGTATATTACCGATATTATAAGGTTGAAGATATGGATGAGTCGAATCGTTTTAGGAATCTATCAGATGGGATGGCCCGTGTTGGCTTAAAGCCAGGCTGGTTTATCGGCATGGGAATCGCCATGTTAATCTTGGGGATTCTAGCTTTTATTGATGCTTTTAGCGTCACTTTGGCAAGTACAATTGTGCTCGGTATTCTGCTAATGGCAGGGGGCGTGATTCAATTTGTGCAAGGGATTGCGCATTTTAAAAATAGAATGATGGGGCGCTGGGTAAATCTTCTTATTGGCTTTTTTATTATTCTTGCAGGGCTCATTTTGTGTGCTGAGCCAATTGCAGGTTCACAGATTTTGACAGCCTTTTTAGCAGGTTTGCTCGTTTTAGGTGGTTTTAGTAAAATTTTCTGGGCTGTTAACCAGCGTGATCACGCACCTGACTGGTGGGTTGCCGCTTTTGGGGGTGCTATTACGCTTGTTGTTGGTATATTGCTCTATTGGTATCTGCCCTGGTCTGGCTTTTTCTTTATCGGTACATTGATCGCTATAGAACTTTTGGTAGCAGGGCTTTCATCCTTGCTTTTCGGCTTGGGTTTACGCCGTGTCCGAAAAGAAGGGTTTTAAGAAAAACCACTCTAAGCCACGCTCAAAAAAGAGCGCGGCTTTTCCATAATATGAGCGACCTTAGGATCGGACGGCTTCTGCTAACTTTTTAAGAGACTGGATAACGGTGGGGATTGTTTTTGAAGTGGCTTTGCCATCTTCCAAAGTGCCTGCCATCTCTTTAATGAGAGCAGAAGCTACCACGGCACCATCGCTAATATGAGAAGCAGATCTTGCCTGTTCGGGGGTGGCGATGCCAAAACCTGTTATGACGGGAAGATTTGTGACTTTGCGTAATCTACCCATCGACTGACGAAGTTGTTCCTCAGTAGCGCTATTTGTACCCGTAATGCCGGTAATGCTCACATAATATATAAAACCAGACGCTTCTTTTAATGTTAGTTCAAGCCGGTCCTCGGGGGTGTTAGGTGTAGTAAGGTGAATTAAATCAAGCCCTTTACTTTTGGCAGATGCACGAACATCTTTTGCTTCCTCAAAAGGGAGATCGACAATTATCAGCCCATCAACACCAGCTTTAGCGGCTTCTTCTAAAAAACGTTCTGTCCCGAACTGTTCTATAGGGTTCAGATACCCCATAAGTATCAGAGGGGTATTATCGTTATTTCGACGAAAATCGGCCACCATGTCCAGAATTCTAGATAAAGTTGCACCCGCTTTAAGGGCACGTTTGGCCGCGAGCTGGATGGTAGGGCCATCTGCGGCGGGGTCTGAAAATGGTACTCCAATTTCTATAATATCACCGCCATTTTGGGCCATTTCTGCCAGAAGCTTCTTAGAAGTTTCATAGTCAGGGTCAAAGGCCTCAAGATAGGGAATTAAAGCACCGCGTCCCTGAGCTTTGAGAGCGGCAAAACAGGCTGAAATACGGCTCATAAGATCGCTGTTCCTTACAGTTTTACACCAAGGTGAGCCGCAACTGTGGGGACATCTTTATCGCCGCGGCCTGAAATATTAACAATCAAGATTTGATCTTTGCTCATTTTAGGGGCTAACTTTTGAGCATAAGCCACAGCGTGAGCGCTTTCGAGGGCAGGGATAATACCTTCTTTGTGCGTGAGAATTTGGAAGGCATCTAAAGCTTCCTTATCCGTAGCACTGACATAATTTACCCGCCCAATATCATTAAGCCATGAATGTTCAGGTCCGATACCTGGATAATCTAACCCAGCGCTGATGGAATGGGCCTCTTCAATTTGACCATGTTGATCTTGAAGCAAATATGTACGATTGCCGTGCAAAACACCTGGTCTTCCGCGTGAAATTGAGGCCGCTAATTTTCCGCTCTCAAGCCCTAGTCCTGCGGCTTCAACACCATAGAGTGCCACTTCTGCATCATCAAGAAAGGGGTGGAAAATGCCCATAGCATTTGAGCCGCCACCAATAGCGGCAATAATACCATCAGGCAGGCGTCCTGTCTGTTCCTGAATTTGCTGGCGGGCTTCGGTACCGATAACTGACTGAAAATCGCGGACCATAGCAGGGTAAGGGTGAGGCCCAGCGACCGTGCCTACAAGAAAATAAGTGTCTTCTACGTGAGCAACCCAGTCACGCATGGCTTCATTCATGGCGTCTTTTAACGTTCCAGCCCCTGAAGTTACGGCCTTAACCTCAGCACCTAAAAGATGCATGCGAAAAACATTGGGTTTTTGACGTTCAACATCTGTTGCACCCATATAAATTACGCATTTAAGCCCGAAAAGAGCGCAAACTGTTGCCGTAGCAACGCCATGTTGCCCTGCACCCGTTTCTGCCACAATACGTGTTTTACCCATACGGCGTGCTAACAGAATTTGGCCCATCACGTTATTTAATTTATGCGACCCCGTATGATTGAGATCTTCACGCTTGAGATAAATTTGTGCACCGCCAATTGTCTCGCTTAAATGTTTAGCGTGCCATAGGGGGCTGGGCCGCCCAACATAATCACGCAAATGAAGTTTAAGCTCTGCGTGAAATTCTGGGTCTGTTTTGGCAGTTTCATAAGCTTTTTCAAGCTCAATCATGAGGGGCATGAGGGTTTCTGCAACAAATCGCCCACCATAAGGACCAAAATGGCCTGAAAGATCGGGTCCAGTGCGGAGAGAATTTGACTTTAAATGTGATGAGGTCATTATAAATCTTTCTCAATAAAATTTTGGTTCATAACAAACATTTCGTTTATTGAATTTGCCCATCGGAAAAGGCCTCTTATATGAGGGTGTCAGCTCATTTTTAAAGAAAGGGCTTTTTGAAGAAGAGCTTTCTGTTCGGCCTGATGGATGCTGAGTGATCCAGTTGCAGGAGATGCAGAGGCTGCTCGCCCTACATAGTCAAGTTTCTTAACAGGATGTTGTGCCGTCCTAAGCACTTTTTCTATCCTTCGATTGACAAACTGCCAAGCGCCTCCATTGTGAGGTTCTTCCTGGCACCATATGATTTCACGTGCTTGAGGGTGTTTTTGGAATATCTCGATAAGAGCGTGGTGAGGGAATGGATAAAGCTGCTCAATACGTATGAGAGCAGTTCTGGACTGAATACCGTTATTCTTTTGGGCCTCTTCTCTAGCTTGGAAAAGGTCATAATAAACCTTTCCTGAGCAAACTATTATGCGATCTGCATCCTGTGTGATGAGTGGATCGGCAAGTACAGGTTGAAAACGTGTTTGAGGCCCCATTTCCGCTAAAGAGGACACAGTTAATCGGTTTCGCAAAAGCGACTTCGGACTGAAAATAATAAGCGGTTTACGGCAGCGACGTATAATTTGCCGTCTTAAAGCATGGAAGTAATTAGCAGGAGTAGATGGCCAGCAAACCCGAAGATTATTTTCTGCGCTAAGTTGTAAGTATCTTTCAGGTCGGGCTGAAGAATGTTCTGGTCCAGCACCCTCATAGCCATGAGGTAATAAAAGCGTCAAACCTGAGCTATGGAGCCATTTCGTCTCGCCAGAAGCAAGGAACTGATCAATGATGATTTGTGCTCCGTTGGAAAAATCACCAAATTGAGCTTCCCAAGCTGCTAAAGCCTCGGGGTTGCCAAGACTATAACCATATTCAAAGCCAAGCACAGCGTATTCTGAAAGAGGGGAGTTCCAAATATCAACAGGTGCCTGACGGTGGTTTATATGAGCTAAAGGTGTGAAATTTCTGCCTGTATTTTGATCAGTCAAAACAGCATGACGTTGTGTAAAAGTACCTCGTCCGCAATCCTGGCCAGAAAGACGAACAGGGTGGCCATCAAGTGCTAATGTGCCAAAAGCAAGGGCTTCTGCCGTAGCCCAATCAATCGGACTTCCTTCATTTACACTCTGAGTGCGGCTTTCTAGTTGGCGCTTTAAGCGGGGATGAAGTGTAAAATCAGATGGTATTTTGCTTAAAAAGTGACCAACTTCGCGCAAGCGTGTCAGAGGCACGCCAGTCATAGGCTGTAAACGTTCTGGCTTATCTAGCAAGCGTGTTGGGTCAATAGGACCATCACCAAACCAGTTATGGCTATTAAATTCGTAACTGGCTGAGCGATCAAACCCATTGAGTAAAATATTTTTATAGCTCTGTTCTTTTTGAGCTAAAAGCTCAGTGGTCAGAGAGCCTTTTTGTATTAGCTTTTGTCCAAAACGCTGTTTTACACCTGGTTGAGCTTGTATAGCCTTAACCATGAGTGGCTGGGTAAAAGCAGGATCGTCAGTTTCGTTGTGACCATTTCGACGATAGCACTGAATATCAATAACGATGTCACGTTTGAACTGACGCTGCCACTGATAGGCTAAATCAGTGCAACGGGCGACTGCCTCAGCATCATCACCATTAACATGGAGGATAGGAGCAGCAACAGACTTGGCTACATCCGTGTTCCAGTATCCCGAATAAGCATTTTGCTGTGAAGTGGTAAAACCAATTTGGTTATTAACAATAAAATGGATCGTGCCCCCTGTACGGTAACCCTCTAACTGAGAGAGTTGGAGGGTTTCATAAACGACACCCTGACCTGCAAAGGCGGCATCACCATGGATCATGACAGCGAGATGCTGGTTTCTTTCTTTATCTTTTCTTGAATCCTGTAAGGCGCGAACCCGGCCCAGAATGACGGGACCAATGGCCTCAAGGTGTGAGGGATTGGGTAAAAGAGATAATTCTATATCATGGTCATGAAGCGTTAAGTGCGTGGAAGTGCCTAGATGATATTTCACATCGCCTGAAACAGATATGCCAGGTGGCTGAAAAGTTTTTCCCGCAAATTCACTAAATATAGCGGCCAAATCTTTATGTAGAATATTGGCCATTACATTGAGGCGCCCACGGTGAGACATGCCAAAACTAATGGTTTTAACCTTACGAAGAGCGGCGTTATTTACGAGCGAGCGTAAAGCGACAATCAAGCTTTCTCCGCCCTCCAGGCCAAAGCGGCGCACACCAGGGTAACGCTGCTGGCAAAAGGCTTCAAACTCCTCTGCTGCAATCAGAGCTGCCAGAATATCTTCGTCAGAAAGTGATGGAGAGGCATAAGAGGATTCTAACTGATCAATCCACCATTGACGTTCTTGTGGGGATAAAAGATGCATGAATTCTGCACCAATTGTTCCGCAGTAAAAACGTCTGTAACGTGCTTGAAGATCTGGATCAGCATCGGGGAAAAAGAGAGCATCTTCACCCCGCTTTATTTGCATATTGAGTGGGTCAAGTTGGGCCTGTAAATGCCCAAAAGTGCGATAAGCGGTTTTGAGCGAGTCGTCACTAATCTGGCGTAATAGATTTTTTTTGTCCGAAAAATCTTCCAGCGTGAAGGGATTATCATCGCCCAGATTAGAGAAAAGAGTTGCATAAGCGCGATCTACCGACTGGGGATCTTTTAGCCAACGGCTGTGAAGCTCGCTAAGATAGGCGACATTTTCACTATTCATCGCATCGCGATTATTTAATAGGCCAGTTAGCGGGCTTTTACTCATAGCAAACCTATATTCTTTCCCTAATTAGGGCATGATTTACCCCATTATAGCGTGAAGAGAAACCTTTAGGGCGTTTCTTAACGTAAGCTTCACCTTAAAGCTTGCCAAGGGTGCAGAAACAGAGATAGCGTTATCCTATCATGGAAAAGATTATTCTTCATTATGAGGCGGTTGAACAAGCACCTCTTCAAAATGCTCCTTGCCCTCATCTGATTGTTCCTTCCTTTTTGCAAGGAGATACGTTGGAGCAAATGGTGAGTCTTTTTCCCGAGATTCATTCCGGCGGATCTTTTGCTCCCGAATCTCTTGATTTCCACCCCAGTTTCGAGGCTTTTTTAAAAGAATTTCAGGGTGACAGGTTGAAAAATATTGTCAGTCGGAAGTTTGGTCTAAATTTGCAAAAAGCCCCATCTATGCTGACATTGCGTGGCCAAACGCGTGATAAAGATGGTCAAATTCATCGTGATAGTCGTTCAAAACGCGTAACTTTATTACTTTATATGAATTCCAAAGAGAAAGATTGGTCATCTCATCAAGGGTGCCTGCGCTTTACAAATGGCCCTGATCATATTGAGGATTACGCAGTCGAAGTGCCTCCTAAAGGAGGAACTCTGGTGATTTTTCCTAATCACCCTAAGAGTTGGCACGGACATTTGCCCTATAATGGGCCGCGTTGCACCATCCAGCTTAATTATATGGGTGCAAACTGGCGCACGTCTTTAGAAAAAAAGCGACATGAGCTTTCGGCTTTCTGGAAACGTTTTACTAAAAAAACATAAAAAATTGCTTCTTTACTCTAGTGACTTAAGCATTAATGTGCTTGCGTTAAAAGTTAATAGTTAGTCCCAGTTTTGCCGCTAGGTTTTAAAGCCTTAAGCGATGATGTGCGAAGGAGAGAATAAGATGGGGTACAGAGTAGCTGTCGCGGGTGCGACGGGAGCGGTCGGGCGTGAGTTGCTCCGTATTCTTGCGGAACGTAACTTTCCTGCTGATGAGATTGTGGCTCTAGCTTCATCACGCTCAGTAGGAAAAGAAGTCTCTTTTGGAGATAAAAAAATCCTAAAAGTCCAAAATCTTGAAACATTTGATTTTCATGGTTGGGATTTGGGCCTTTTTTCTCCTGGTGGGGCTGTTTCTGCAATTTATGCCCCTAAAGCAGCTGCCGCACATTGTATGGTCGTAGATAATACGTCTCACTTCCGTATGGAGCCAGGCGTTCCGCTTGTTGTACCAGAGGTTAATGCGACGGCGCTGCAAAAAGCAAAAAAAGGAATTATCGCTAATCCTAACTGCTCTACAGCACAAATGGTTGTGGCTTTAAAACCGCTCCATGAGCTTTTTAAGATTCGTCGTGTTGTGGTGTCTACCTATCAGGCAGTTTCTGGGGCAGGTAAGACAGGTATGGATGAATTATTTACCCAAACGCGCGGTAGTTTCGTCCATGACCCTATCGAAGCCAAGCAATTTACAAAGCAAATCGCTTTTAATGTCATTCCTCATATCGATCGCTTTTTAGAAGATGGGTCGACAAAAGAAGAATGGAAAATGGCGGTCGAGACACGAAAAATTCTTGATCCTGATATTCAGGTTCTAGCGACTTGTGTAAGGGTGCCTGTTTTTATTGGTCACTCCGAAGCGATTTCGATTGAATGTGAAAGACCAATTGATTTGCGTAAAGCTCAAGAAGCATTACGTCACGCACCGGGCGTTATTTTACGTGATGAGCGTGAAGATGGGGGTTATGTCACGCCGGTTGAGTGTGTAGGTGAAGATGACACTTACGTTTCTCGCCTGCGTATTGATCCCACTGTAGAAAATGGGCTCGCCTTCTGGTGTGTTTCGGACAATCTCCGCAAAGGGGCAGCGTTAAATGCAGTGCAGATCGCTGAGAGCCTGGTAGAGCAAAAATTACTCGGCAAAAATTCACCACTCTGGAAAAACTAAGCATAGTTTTAGTTTTTTTTGCCTTGGGAGGGGTACATAGTCATTTATTATGACATATTTTATCAATCCCCTCCCGCATTCATCATCTTCGTCTGAAGGACGGGTTGGTGTTCTTCTCATTAATCTTGGCACACCTGAGGCTACGGATTATTTTTCTGTTCGTCGCTATTTGAAAGAATTTCTGTCAGATCGGCGCGTAGTAGAAATGCCCCCTCTTTTATGGCAGCCTATATTACAAAGCTTTGTTCTGACGAGGCGGCCCTTTAAAACGGGTAAAAACTATAAACGTATATGGAACCGAGCAGAAAATGCCTCTCCTCTACGCGTCTATACGGAACGCCAGGCTTATGAACTAGCGGCCCGGTTTGAAAAAGAGTCTATCCCGGTCGGATGGGCAATGCGTTATGGCAAACCTTCTATCGAAGAAGCCGTGTCACAGCTTATGCGACAGGGTTGTGATCGTATTATTAGCCTGCCTCTTTATCCTCAATATTCTGCTTCTACGACAGCAACAGCACAGGATCAGCTTTTTCGCTATTTGATGCGGCTCAGGCGTCAGCCATCAATTGTTACTGTGCCGTCTTTTCCTGATCATCCTATTTTTATTAAAGCATTGGCAGAGTCGGTAAAAAAGCATTTAGGTACTCTGGATTTTAAGCCGCAGCGACTCATAATATCTTTTCATGGGGTACCAGAATTTTTTATCAAAAAAGGTGATCCCTACCAGGATGAGTGCTTCCGTACTGCCGAGGCTTTGAGAGAAGAGCTAGGTTTGACCGAAGAGCAGGCCCCTGTAACATTTCAATCCCGTTTTGGGCCAACAGAATGGATAAAACCTTATACAGCGCCTTTTGTACAGTCTTTGCCTCAAAAGGGTATTACAAAAATTGCTGTCATCACACCTGGCTTTATGACTGATTGTATCGAAACGCTTGATGAAATTGGGCGTGAGCTACGTGAGGAGTTTTTGGAAGTGGGCGGCCAGGATTTTGCTTATATTCCTTGCCTCAATGAGTCTGAAGGCACGATAGATCTGCTCGAAGCATTATCACGTCATGCTCTAAAAGCTTTTTAAGGGAAAAATCCCTGCTTTTTTGAAACAAAGCAGGGATATTTTTTTAAAGATTAATGAGCAGCTCGTTGTGCAGGAGCATTTTCTGATTCTGGATGTTCAGAATCATACCATTGTGCTTTCTGGCTTATAGACTCCTTGCTATTATGGCTCTGCCACCAGCTTTTATGGTCATTACCATCTGCTGCATGTTCTTTATCCCACAAAGCTGCTTTTTCTTTTAGAGATTTCCGATATTTGTGGCGTTGATACATACCCACAGCACATCCACCTACAGCACCAATCACACCATGGTGGTTAGCCAAATGACCACCTACAGCGCCAGCAGCGCCATATTTCAGGCATCCGCCAGGTTCAGCAATAGCTGGTGTAGCGCCCATAAGCGCCATAGCTGCTAAAAAACCACATAATTTGCGTGACATATTTTTTCCTCTCTAAAGGCAGAAAAATCTGACTCATTTAGAACGCTCTACCATAAGAGAAGAAAATTGATCGTAAAAAGGATGTTAAAAAATTTTACATGGTCGGAGTAAGAGGATTCGAACCTCCGGCCCCTGCGTCCCGAACGCAGTGCTCTACCAGGCTGAGCTATACTCCGCACTCAGGCAATTTTCCTACTCTGCTGTTGTAAGATGTGCAAGGGCTGAGAGACATTAATTAAAAAGGCTTCTGCTATGAAAAGCAGAAGCCTTTTTAATGACTCAGTCTAGAAAAGCTTAAAGAGCTTTCTCTAGAGCAGGTAAAATCTCAAAAAGATCACCCACTATCCCGTAATCAGCCACTTTAAAAATAGGAGCTTCAGGATCCATATTTACAGCAACGATGACACGGCTATCTTTCATGCCAGCAAGGTGCTGTATAGCGCCAGAAAGTCCTACAGCTATATATAACTCAGGAGCGACCACTTTACCTGTTTGCCCGACTTGCATTTCATTGGGAGCAAAACCGGCATCCACAGCGGCACGAGAAGCGCCAATGGCAGCACCGAGTTTATCTGCAATAGGTGCTAGGAGACGGTCAAAATTAGCAGCGTCCTTGAGACCTTTTCCACCCGAAATAATAATCTGTGCAGCTTCCAGTTCTGGGCGATCAGATTGTGAAAGCTCAACGCGTATAAAGCGCACATTTTTATGATCTTCAGGAGCTTCAATTGCCTCAATTGGTGCGTCAGCCTCTCCGTACTCTGTGGCATCAAAGTTTGAGCCACGTACAGTTAATAACTTAATGTTATCACCCGACTGAACTGTGGCCAGGGCATTGCCTGCGTAAATGGGGCGGATAAAAGTGTTGTCATCTATAATGGAGATGACATCAGAGATAGGCTGCACTTCTAAAAGCCCGGCCGCACGTGGGAGAATATTTTTCCCTACGGCCGAAGAAGCCGCCACAATATGACTGTAATGGGGAGCCAGTTGCGCTAATAAAGCCGCAGTTGGTTCAGCTAAGGGATGTTTTAAGTTCGTGACATGCAGGACTTTACGAACGTCTTTAAGCTTAGAGGCAGCTTCTGCGCCATCACCGATAACTAAAAGATCAACCTCACCGAACGAGCGGGCCGCCGTCAGAGCTGAACGAGAAGCCTGGCGGATTTTCCCCTGTTCAGTTTCGATCAGAACAAGTGCGGTCATGAGATCACCTTTGCTTCTGTTTTTAGCTTTGTAACCAGCTCGTGGGGCGTTTCAACAATAATACCTGCCTTACGTTCTGCAGGCTCTTCCACCTTCACAATTTTTAGATGTGGGGTGAGATCAATTGAAAGACTATCAGCTTCAATTGTCTCTAAAGGCTTTTTGCGAGCCTTCATGATGTTAGGAAGAGAGGCATAACGTGGCTCATTAAGGCGAAGATCTGCCGTGATAACTGCGGGAAGAGGTAACGAAAGTACTTCAATTCCTCCATCAATCTCACGGGCTACTTCGGCGCTACCATCGGCGATTGTAATTTTGCTGGCAAATGTGGCTTGCGGCCAACCAAGCATAGCCGCAAGCATTTGACCCGTAGCATTCATATCATCGTCAATAGCCTGTTTGCCCATACTAACAAGACCAGGCTGTTCGCGTTCGATCATTACTTTCAGAATCTTTGCCACTGCCAAAGGTTCCAACAAAGCATCTGTGCGAACCAAAATAGCGCGGTCTGCACCCATGGCCATTGCAGTGCGCAATGTGTCCTGAGCAGCTTGAGGGCCGATCGAAATGGCGACCACCTCTGTAGCTGCCTTTTGCTCACGTAATCTTATGGCTTCTTCAAGGGCAATTTCGTCGAAAGGATTGATCGACATCTTTACGCCTTGTGTTTCTACACCACTACCATCAGCCGCTACACGCGGTTTGATGTTATAATCAACAACCCGTTTAACGGGGACAAGAACTTTCATTGTCATCTTTCGTCGCTGTCGCCGCTGAGAAAATTTTCTTAAGACTATCGCGTCTTTAAGGAAATGTCACATCATCCTGCATGAAAAGACATTTAATCATTCAGGCTTGGCGCTAAACCTTACATGCCAGAGGAATAATTAGGCCCGCTCCCTCCTTCAGGAGGAACCCATTTAATGTTTTGAGATGGATCTTTAATATCGCACGTTTTGCAATGTACGCAATTTTGTGCGTTGATCCTTAAACTCTCATTCCCGCTTCCATCATTTTCTACTTCATAAACACCGGCGGGACAATAACGCGATTCTGGAGAGGCAAAATGTCGTAAATTGACCTCTTTCCATAAAGTTTTATTGAGTAATTGAAGATGGACGGGCTGGTCTTCATCGTGGCTTATATTGCTTAGAAAAACTGAACTGGCACGGTCAAATGTCAGTCTATTATCAGCTTTAGGATAAGGAGAGTTTATAAACTGTGCTGCACGGTATAAAGATTCATTATCTGCGCGTTTGTGATGTAGTGTCCAGGGTGCATTGCCCCGCAAGAACAGGCTATCAATACCGCTATAAACTGCTCCTTTGAGCAAGCCCCATTTAGAAAAAGCAGGCCGAATGTTGCGGGCTTTATATAGTTCTTTCCAAAGCCATGATTCTTTGAGCTTGGGAAGATAGGTTCTTGCTTCTACTGAATTGTCCTTAAGAGCCTCTATAACAGCTTCCGCTGCAATAATGCCTGATTTCATGGCAGTGTGAGTGCCTTTGATTTTTGGCATATTTAAAAAGCCAGCGCTATCACCTGTAAGCACACCACCAGGGAAAGCCAGTTCAGGAATTGATTGAAATCCACCTTCGGAAAGAGCACGAGCCCCGTAGCTAATACGCCGCCCACCCTCGAGATGATAGCTAAATGAGCGATGTAATTTAGTGCGCTGCATTTCTTCAAAGGGAGAAAGCCAGGGATTAGAATAGTCTAGGCCTGTGACAAAACCATAGCTAACTAGATTTTCTCCAAAATGATAGAGAAAAGCTCCACCATAAGTTTGTGTATCTAAAGGCCAACCAAAACTATGCTGAACAAAACCGGGGCGGTGCTTCTCTTTGGGGATTTCCCAAACTTCTTTAATGCCTAACCCGTATGTTTGTGGGTCACATTTTGCGCGTAAGTTATAATAATGAATGGCATGTTCACTAAGAGAGCCTCTTGCTCCTTCAGCTAAAATAACTTGTTTTGCCCGTAAAATCATACCTGGTGTAAAATCAGGCTTTTTAGTTCCGTCGCGCGCAATGCCCATGTCACCTGTAACAATACCGCATACGCGTCCATTTTCAATGTGAAGATGACGGCCTGAAAAGCCTGGATAAATTTCAACACCCAGAGCCTCAGCCTGTTCACCAAGCCAGCGACATAAATCGCCGAGAGATACTACATAATTTCCCCGATTATCCATTTGAGGCATGACAAAATGAAAAGCAGGAATAGGGAAGGCTTTGTCCTTTGTGAGGAAAAGAAGTCTTTCTTCAGACACAGTTACATTAAGCGGGGCGCCACGATTTTGCCAATCAGGGAAAAGCTCCGCTAATGATTTTGCTTCGATAACAGCACCAGAGACAATGTGGGCACCAATTTCGCTGCCTTTTTCTAACAGGCATACTGATAGGTCAGGATTGAGCTGACGAAGCTTGATTGCGGCACTTAACCCTGCCGGCCCCCCGCCGACGACCACAACGTCAAATTCCATTTCTTCGCGTTCAATGTGGTTTTCCGCTGTTAAAGGCTGCGTCATTTAGGAAATACTCCATATGGTCTGTAAGGTTCGATGAGGCGGAAGCACCGATGAGTTTTAACTTAGGCGCGGCGTACAAAAGTCCAGTAAAAAGGTTGCCTGCCTTCACGAAAGGCTTTGGCTTCGTAACGTGTTGGAGACCAGCTTTCTGGTCGTTCCTGTGTGAATGATTTAAGCTCAAAATATGGCTGACTGCTCATGACCTCTGTGACCCACTCTTGGTAAACAGGGTGATCACTGGCAATGCGCCATTCTGCATCTTTTTTTAACAAACGAGCCAAATGTGCAATATTTACTGGGTGCACAAAACGCCTTTTGGCATGGCGTGATTTTGGCCATGGGTCTGGAAACATTAAATAAGCCCGATCAAGAGACTGGTCGGGAAGTTCCTTCATTAAAAGGCGTGCATCATCAGTCCAGAGGCGTAAGTTGGCTGGAACTTCGCCTTCGCTTTCTTCGCCTTCAGAAACAACACGTGATAAGAGGGAACAAATGCCGTTTTCAAAAACCTCTGAAGCAATATAGCCCACATCTGCGTGACGTTCTGACTGGTCGAGTGCATGCTCTCCACCACCGAAGCCAATTTCTAGAAAAATTTTTGAAACAGGGCGTGAAAACCCTTCAAGGGGGTTCTTAAACGCATCAAAGCTCATACGAGGCAGCGTCTTATCAAGTAATATCTGTTGTCTCGCCCTTAGAGGATGGCCTCTTTGGCGGCCATAAAGGCGTTCAGGTTGCGGTTTTAGATCGTCAAACAACTGGGCCGTCATGTCTAAACTAACTAGTAAAAAATATCCCCCTTTCTTTGTAAGAAGAAAGGGGAATAATGAATATATTATTGTCTAAATGAGAGAGATTTTCTCACATTAGCGATTAAGAGCACTTTTTAGGCTTTCAACCAGGTCTGTATTTTCCCAGGTGAAATTATCTAGTGCCGTGTCAGGCACGCGACCAAAATGCCCGTAAGATGAAGTCTTGGTGTAAATAGGGCGGTTAAGCCTTAAATGTTTACGAATCCCACGGGGTGAGAGATCCATAATTTCATTTAATATAACACCGAGTCTTTCTTCATTAACATCGCGACCTGTGCCGTCCAAATCAACATAAACTGACAATGGACGAGAAACACCGATAGCATAGCTAAGCTGAATGGTGCAGCGGTCAGCTAAATCTGCTGCAACAACATTTTTCGCTAAATAGCGTGCGGCATAGGCAGCAGAACGGTCAACTTTTGTAGGATCCTTACCCGAAAAAGCACCGCCACCATGAGGAGCTGCACCGCCATAAGTGTCAACAATGATCTTGCGGCCTGTTAAGCCGGCATCACCATCGGGACCACCAATAACGAATATGCCTGTAGGATTAACATAGAAGCTATCCTCTGGGCACGTCCAGCCTTCTGGCAACACTTCGCCTACGGTCTCACGAACCATTTCACGAATTCTGTCTTGGCTCATATTGGCTTCATGCTGAGTAGAAACCACAATGGATGTTACGCCTACAGGCTTGCCATCAACGTAGCGTAATGTGACCTGGCTTTTTGCGTCAGGGAGCAAGCCTTTTCCAAGTTCATTTCCGCTTCTACGATGGTCGCGCAGACGCTCTAAAATATTGTGAGCGTAAAAAATCGGTGCTGGCATTAAATGTTCGGTTTCACGCGTGGCAAAGCCAAACATGATACCTTGGTCGCCGGCACCTTCATCTTTATCGCTGCTGCTATCAACGCCAACAGCAATATCTACTGACTGTGCATGAAGAAAAGACTGAATATCGGCCTTTTTCCAGGAAAAACCTTCCTGATCATAGCCAATATCTTTGATAGCAGCCCGCGCACGATCAATCAGCGTTTTCTCAACGGCTTCAGGGCCACGAACTTCACCAGCTAATATTACGCGGTTTGTTGTGACGAGCGTTTCACACGCGACGCGTGCTTCAGGATCGGCTTCAAGATAAGCATCAAGCACCGTATCGGAGATACGGTCAGCTACTTTATCCGGATGACCTTCAGAGACAGATTCGGAAGTAAAAAGAAAATCGCCATTATTGCGCACTCAGGGACCTCACAGGGAATGAGTGGAGAAAAAAGCTGATTCCGTGACTCCCCAGAAAAGGGAGCCACCACAGCATCAAGGAATATATCGCTTGACGTAAATGTGACCAACGGTCAAGAGGGTAAAGACTTAAAGATAGGTGTATATGCAACTATCTTATAATTTTTACTCTAATCAAGCAGTGTTCTTTTTCACTACATCACTCATCGTATAGAGTCCAGCCGGCTTATGATTTGCCAGCCAAAAAGCAGCTTGTAGGGCACCGCGGGCAAAGACACGTCGATCAAGAGCTTTGTGTGAAAGAGTGATTTCTTCATCGGAGGTGAGAAAACGTAAATCATGCTCACCAATCACCTGGCCACCGCGTAAAGAAGCAAATCCAATAGCTCCGTCAGGGCGTTTCCCATTTTGGTCTAGCCTCTTAACGCTGTCAAAATCGACCTGCCTTCCGTTGGCTACGGCGCGGCCAATAGCGAGGGCTGTTCCT
Organism: Aristophania vespae; assembly: GCF_009906835.1. NCBI lineage: Bacteria > Pseudomonadati > Pseudomonadota > Alphaproteobacteria > Acetobacterales > Acetobacteraceae > Aristophania > Aristophania vespae. The sequence goes on along the minus strand of NZ_CP047652.1, from coordinate 1,549,294 downwards.
GAAGGCGCATCAAGTTTTTGGCGATGATGTGTTTCAAGAATTTCGGCATCGTAATCAGGCAAGGATGCCGCAAGTTGTTGGGCAAGGTCGAGCAGCATTGTTAAAGCTGGAGAAAAATTAGCTGCCTGTAAAATAGCTATTTTTTTTGAAGCTTCTGCAATAGCGTCTTGTGCCTGCTGATCGAGCCCTGTTGTGCCCAATACCCACGCACAGCCAGCTTGTGCAAAAGCTTTAGCATGGGCCGTAACCAGGCTCGCATGGCTTACATCAATTATCACGTCACATTTTGACGCAAGCAGCGAGGGTGTTGATACGATAGAGCGTGAAGGGTCTGCATGACGAGAAAGCCCACCTACAAGGTGAGGGCCAGCTTCTTCAGCACAGAGGGAACCAAGCCGGCCTGTAATACCGGCAATACCAATTTTAGGGGATTCGATGTTTCTCATGAAACGACTCTTGCCTCACTGTGAAAGAGAGGCAAGAGGTAAAGTCATTTTATGGCCTAAAATTATGAATTAGGAGCCTTCAAAAAACTCTTTCACGCGCGCAAAAAAACCAGTGCTTTCAGGGCTGGCTTTTGCCTGATTGCCATTTTCCTGCTCAAATTCTTCAAGCAACTCACGTTGGCGTTTTGTAAGATGCTGAGGCGTCTCAATGCTCATTTGGAGATACATATCACCACGTGCCTTAGAGTGCAGGACAGAGAATCCTTTTCCTCTCAGGCGTAATGTTTCTCCACTTTGTGTCCCGGCAGGAATTTTTACTTTTGCTGAAGAACCATCAATAACAGGGACTTCAATTTCCGTGCCAAGGGCTGCCTGCGTCATACGTAGTGGAACACGGCAATAAATATGAGCACCTTCACGTTGGAAGAGGTCGTGAGACTCTACTGAAACCAGCACATATAAATCACCCGGCTGGATATTGCCGCTACCAGCTTCCCCTTTGCCAGCAAGCCTAATTCTGGTGCCATCTTCAATACCGGCAGGAATATCAATATTAACTGTTGAGGTAGCAGCTTCTGTTCCACTGCCGTGGCAGGTGTGACACGGTTTTTCAACAGTTTGCCCCGTCCCCTGACAGGTAGGGCATGGGCGTTCTACTAAGAAAAAGCCTTGTTGTGCACGAACGACACCGCGGCCGTGGCAGCTTGGACATGTTGTTTTAGCACTATTGGGGTCAGCAGATCCTGTCCCGTGACACGTTGAGCAGCTGACACGTGTTTTGACAGAAACCTCTTTTTTTACCCCAGTAAAGGCTTCTTTTAAGCTGACTTCGACCTGGATCTGAATATCAGCAGCGCTTCTTTGAGTTGAGCCGCGGCGCCCGCCCATTCCGAACATTTGTTCAAAAATATCGCCAAGTCCGCCAGCATCGAAACCGCCAAACCCACCAAAACCTCCGCCACCACCGGAGCCACCCTCAAAGGCAGCATGGCCATAACGGTCATAGGCAGCACGTTTCTCTTCATCACGGAGGACTTCGTAAGCGGCATTAATTTCTTTAAATTTCTGCTCAGCCTCTTTGTCGCCAGGGTTGCGATCAGGGTGATATTGCATAGCCTTCTTGCGGAAAGCTTTTTTTAACTCGTCCTGACTGGCGGTGCGTGAGACGCTAAGTGCTTCGTAATAGTCGATTTTCGTGACCATGTCGGCTTTCAATTACTCATTTCAAAGAAAAGAATATGTTAATCTTTTATGGTGAAAAAAGGGCGTCTAATCCATAAAAAGAATCAGACGCCCAGTTCCAGAGGGCTAAGTTAATGTCTAACACTAGCCCTTTTCGACGAAATTATTTCTTTTTATCGTCATTATTGTTGATTTCTTCAAAATCAGCATCGACGACATTTTCTTCGTCTTTCTGAGCGTGAGCTTCTGCATCTTGTGGTGCTTCACCCTGAGCCTGATAGGCGGCCTGTCCAACCTTCATAGCAGCTTGTGTCAAGCGCTCTAAAGCTGCTTTCAAGGTCTCAAGATTATCGCCATTCAGTGCTTCACGAGCGGCTTTAATAGCTTCTTCTGCTTCAGACTTATCAGCCTCAGAAACTTTATCACCGACTTCGCTAAGTGATTTCTCAGTCTGATGGATCATTGACTCAGTGTTATTACGCTGCTCAACGAGTTCGCGGCGTGCTTTATCGGCTGATGCATTTTCTTCAGCATCTTTTACCATACGATCAATGTCAGCATCAGAAAGACCACCAGAAGCCTGAATACGAATCTGCTGCTCTTTATTTGTTGCTTTATCTTTTGCAGACACATTAACGATACCGTTAGCGTCAATATCAAAAGTGACTTCAATCTGCGGCACACCGCGTGGTGCTGGTGCGATACCCTGTAGGTCGAAATTGCCGAGTAATTTATTATCGGCAGCCATTTCGCGCTCACCCTGGAAGACTTTAATCGTCACGGCAGGTTGGTTATCTTCAGCCGTTGAGAAGGTCTGGCTCTTTTTGGTCGGAATGGTCGTATTACGATCAATCAGACGTGTAAAGACGCCCCCTAATGTCTCAATACCAAGAGAAAGCGGCGTAACGTCTAGAAGAAGAACGTCTTTAACGTCTCCTTTCAGAACAGCACCCTGAATGGCAGCACCAATAGCAACAACTTCGTCCGGGTTAACGTTACGGGCAGGTTCTTTACCAAAGAATTCTTTTACGGCATCAATCACGCGTGGCATACGTGTCATACCACCAACCAGGATTACTTCATTGATCTCTGATGTTGAAAGACCGGCATCTTTCAATGCTGCCTGACATGGTGCCAAGGTGCGTTTAACCAGCTCTTCAACGAGGCTTTCAAGTTTAGCGCGTGTTAAGCGTACAACAAGATGTTTGGGTCCAGAAGCATCGGCCGTGATGAATGGGAGGTTGACTTCTGTCTCTTTAGATGAAGATAGCTCGATTTTTGCTTTCTCAGCAGCTTCTTTCAGACGCTGAAGAGCCATTTTATCTGAGCGAAGATCGATTCCCTGTTCGCGTTTAAACTCATCGGCAAGGAAGTCGATGATTTTATTGTCAAAGTCTTCACCACCTAGGAATGTATCACCATTGGTGGATTTCACTTCAATCACGCCGTCAGAAATCTCAAGAATGGAGATATCGAACGTTCCGCCACCCAAGTCGTAAACGGCAACATGACCAGAATCGCGTTTCTCAAGTCCATAAGCGAGCGCAGCTGCTGTTGGCTCATTGATGATACGTTTAACGTCTAGTCCAGCAATACGACCAGCATCGCGTGTTGCCTGACGTTGGGCATCATTAAAGTAAGCAGGAACAGTGATAACGGCTTCTGTTACTTTTTCGCCAAGATAAGCCTCGGCTGTTTCTTTCATTTTGCCAAGAACGAAAGCAGAAATCTGTGACGGAGCGTAATCTTTACCTTGTGCACGCACCCAGGCATCGCCATTTTCGCCGCGAACAATCTCATAAGGGACCATGCCCTGGTCTTTTTTAACTGTCGCATCGTCAAAGCGCCGGCCAATAAGACGTTTAACAGCATAAAGCGTGTTTGTTGGGTTGGTTACAGCCTGGCGTTTTGCAGATTGCCCAACGAGTACTTCACCGCCATCAGTGAAAGCAATCATTGACGGGGTTGTGCGAGTTCCTTCGCTATTTTCGATGACTTTTGTTTCGTTACCCTCGCGTACAGCAACGCAGGAGTTGGTCGTACCGAGGTCAATACCAATAACTTTACTCATAAATCACAGTCCTTTCAGCGGTTACGCCTAACCCTCTCTAACCAGGCATTAGGTATAACCCTATATGACATTGCTGCTGAATCGCTTTATACGATCCAACGGCTTAGACTTGATCTAAGGAGGATATCGTTTTCTTTCAAGGGTAATTTTGAGGAAAAAAATACTCTTAACGCGTGCTTCATGAATGAAATCTGATTAAAAACTAATTTTATAGAGTTTACCTTTGTGGATGAAATTTTTATTCATCCTTTATTCTTATGCCTTTAGATTAGATCCAATTGAGGCATGCTAAGAGCGATATGCCCGTTCCGGCTTTATGTGGGGAGAGTTCCTATCTTATTGCGTTTTTTTACGGCTTGTAGATATAAACTGGCTTTATCCCTTTTATCTTTATCCAATATAGCCGGCATGCTGAGCTTTTTGAGCTTAGCCGGATGCATTACGCTTGGCCCTGGCCGCATGCAAAATGACCAGCTTGCTTATTCGCGTGCTTTGGGAGAGACGCAAAAGCGCGAAATGCTCCTTAATATTGTGCGTCGACGTTATGCTGATCCACCAACTTTTCTTGATACGACCCAGGTGATTGCGGGTTATAGTTTTTCTCGTAGTCTGTCGGGTGGTTATTATGGTTACCCGGCCGCAGCGGTCAGTAATTATCTTTTTGGTCAGGGCTCGATGTCTATGGCTGAAAATCCGACTATTACCTATCAGCCTCTGACGGGTCAGCAATATGCTGAGAATATTATCCGTCCGATTTCACCGACAGTCATTATGCCTCTTAGTCTTGGTGGAATGTCTATTGATACGCTGTTGCGGCTTACGGCACAGTCAATAGATGGTCTTTCTAATGTGCGCGGGTTAGGGGCAGGCCCTTTTGGAGGGGCTCTGTCAGATTTTATCTTTTGCTTCACGACTTGCGTCAGCTGCAAATTGCTGGCGCTATGACTATTCGTATTGCCAGTGAAGAAATAACACCTTCCGTTTCGGACAAACCTAAGAAATCTCCTAAAAATAGTGCAAGTGACGGTAATGCCGCAGGTAAGGGGGAGCATGTTTATTTAGTGCTTTCTAGTACATCAGATAACAGCCTTCTTGCTGTACAGCGTGAGGTAAGACGCCTTTTGCATTTAGCCCCAGGAGCTCAGGAAGCGGAGATTGTTTACGGCCCATATCCCAAGAAAGCAGGGCAAATTGCTATTTTAACACGTTCTATGCTGGCTATGCTTACTCAGCTTTCCTATGAGATGGAGGTACCAGAAGAAGATGTTCATTCTGGTCGCACGCCTCCTACAATTACTCAAGTCGGTATTGAAAGCAGGCCGGAAGTTATGATCCATTCAGGAAAGAGTCTTCCTGATGAGACTTACACAGCAGTGCATTATAAAAACCGCTGGTATTGGATAGATGACACTGATTTTCAGAGTAAAGAAGCTTTTACGATGATTCAGGTGATTAATGCACTGGCAGCAACAAGCCACAGCGCTGGGGCTATCGTAACAATTCCTGCTGGCGGATAGTAACTGGTGTTTAAAGATTCATGATAAAAACAAAGAAACCATGTATCTTACAGGTTCTTCCCAAGTTAGATGCGGGTGGTATCGAGCAAGGTACACTAGATATTGCTGAAGCGGTTGCAAAAGCAGGGGGGCGGGCTATCGTCGTGAGTGAAGGCGGTCGGCTGCTTCCTCGACTGCGCTTTGTGGGAGGAGAGCATGTCACGCTTTCCTTAAAAAAGTCGGCCTCACCTTTGGCTTATTTTCGAAATGTAAGGCGTTTAAGAAAAATCTGCGAAGAGTACCAGGTTGATTTGATTCATGCGCGTTCCCGCTATCCAGCCTGGGTGGCTTTAAAGACTGCTAAAAAAGAAAAAATTCCTTTCATTACAACATGGCATGGGGTGCATGATGCACACTCTGTAGCAAAGCGTATTTACAATTCTGTGTTGGTAAAAGGTGCGCTTGTTATTGCAGTTTCTCAGCACATTTCTCAAAAAATTCAGCATCAGTTTAAAATTGCAGAAAATAAGATAAAACTTATTCCACGTGGATGTGATGCTGATTTTTTCTGTCCAGAGTCCGTTTCTGGGACGCGCGTGCAAGCTCTTATTGAGCGTTGGTATATCCCCGAAGGGAGTCGCGTTATTCTCATGGCTGGGCGTTTAACCCCCTGGAAAGGGCAAAGTTTTTTAATTGAGGCATTAGCAGCTTTAAAAGATGATTTTAAAGAAGAATGGGTTTGCGTTTTAGCTGGCGTGGAAACAAAGGAAAAATTCGCGCGCAAGCTTCATATTCAGGCGCAAAAAGCAGGCATTGCTGATAGATTGCGCTTTGTAGGAAATTGTTCTGACATGCCTGCTGCTTATGCGGCAGCTGACGTGGTTGTAGTGCCGTCTCTCAAACCTGAACCTTTTGGGCGGGTCGCTATTGAAGCCCAAATGATGGGGCGCCCTGTTATAGGTACGCGTGAAGGCGGGTTGGCAGAAACGATTTTAGACAATCAGACTGGTATTTTAGTTGAGGCTAATGACGTCAAGGCTTTAAGAAATGCTTTAATAGATGTCCTTACTGCTGAAAGAGAAAATTTAGTTCACTTGGCGCAAATAGCTCGTCAGCATGCTTTGAAGTATTTTGCTAAAAACATCATGCAATCTGCCACATTAAAGATTTATGATGAAATCCTTAAAACGGATATGTATAATAAGTTTGCTAAGAAATTGGTTGACGAATAACAGAGTAAAAAACTCCTGTAATTTATCTTTTTTAAATTATAGGAATAGATAATCACTATATCGTGGGTCTAAAGGCTAAAAATTCAAATAAATCGTTATTGGTTTGGTGATAGAGTCATGTTAGAAGCCCAGCCACTTTATGGTGTTAATCGTGTGAGCTAAGCCAATGAAAAACCAAACGATTATAAAAGCCGACGCTCAAAAACAGCGCCAGGAGCGCCTTGAAAGAGAAGCGAAAGCTTTGAGGGCTAATCTTTTGCGCCGTAAGCAGCAGAAAAGGCTTCGTCCCACTGAAGAAGAACAGGCACGGCTTAGTTTGAAGGATTCTCTTTCTTAATGAATAAAATCCGTCTTCCTTTGCCTTCACGGCAGGAATTGGCCCTCATCATTGTTACAATGTTTTGGGGTGGCACTTACTATGTTCTTCATTTGGCCTTGCAGTCTAGCGGGCCTTTTTTTTTCGTTGCCGTGCGTTTTCTTTTTGCTGCGTTTTTTGTGGTGCTTCTCACGGGAACACGCTGTCTGGTAGGGATTACACGCAAAGAAATCATTAATGGCTCACTGATTGGTTTGGCTCTCGTTACCGGATATTTGCTGCAATTGCAGGGGTTGCTTACCATAAGCTCAAGCCGCTCTGCCTTTTTGACAGCACTCTATGTTCCTTTGGTGCCCTTAATGCAGTGGCTTTTTCTCAGAAAGCCGCCCCATTTTATGAGTATGTTGGGGTTAATCCTTGCCTTTATGGGATTGATGTTTTTAGCGGGGCCGCAAGGTGGGAAAATATCCTTAAGTCATGGTGATATTCTTACGATCATTGCGACTTTTGCATTTGCGATAGAGATTTTGCTGATTAGTCTTTATGCCCTTCAGGCTGATAGTCGTCGTATCACGATTGTGCAGCTCGTAGCGGGTGGTATTGTAGCCTTTATATGCATGCCTATTGCTGGAGAGAGTGCGCCGCATTTAGCGTGGGGATGGGTGCTTTGTGCTTTGGCTATGGGGTTGCTTAGTGCAGCTGTGCAGCTTGTCATGAATTGGGCACAAAAATCAGTCTCAGCAACGCGGGCAACTGTTATTTATTCTACCGAACCAATTTGGGGTGGAATTATCGGCAGTTTGATGGGGGAGGCACTACCATCAACTACAATTTTTGGCGCTTTTTTTATTATTTGTGGCGTGATAACGAGCGAGTTACGGCCTCGCTGGCCCGGCTTTCGCCGTACATTAAGAGGGGCAGTTGCGCGAGACCGTATGCCAGCAATGGCCGATATCATTATACGTTACCCTGAAGATCCACCGCGGGATTCATCTAAAAAGCCTTAATCATTGAACCCAGTCATAACATGGGTTAGAGCGGTAAAAGTTCCTAAGAGGAGAAATAAAACGTGCCTATTATGCCAGATCACTGGATTCGACGTATGGCTCAGGAAAAAGGGATGATTGAGCCTTTTGTTGAAGCGCAAAAACGCGAAGGCGTAATCTCGTACGGTTTATCATCTTACGGTTATGATGCTCGAGTTGCAGATGAGTTTCATATCTTTACCGATGTAGATAGTGCCGTTGTTGATCCCAAAAACTTTGCGGCAAATAGCTTTGTTACGCGCAAGGGCGATATTATTATTCCGCCCAATAGTTTTGCTTTGGCACACACGGTTGAGTATTTTCGTATTCCTCGTGATACTTTAGTTGTTTGTCTGGGTAAATCTACTTACGCACGCTGTGGTATTATTGTTAATGTCACGCCACTTGAGCCGGAGTGGGAAGGACAAGTGACAATAGAAATCAGCAATACAACCCCGCTTCCTGCACGGATTTATGCTAATGAGGGGATCTGTCAGTTTTTATTTTTCCAGGGGGCAAGTCCTTGCGAGATTAGCTATGCTGATCGTGCCGGAAAATATATGAGACAATCAGGTGTGACCCCACCACGTTTATAAAGGTAAGGCTGTGAGTTATTTCACGATAGAAGGAAGGCGCCCCCTTAAAGGCGAAATCACGATTAGCGGGGCCAAAAATTCTGGTCTAAAGTTAATGGTAGCGTCTCTTCTTTCTAAAGAGCCCCTTATTTTGCACAATGTGCCTAATATCGCTGATATACACACAATGTGTAATTTGCTTACGACTTTAGGCAAAACAGTGACAAAAGGGGCTGATACTCACAGTCTAATTATCGAGGGGCCTGTCACTTCTATTGAAGCGCCCTATGATATTGTTTCGCAAATGCGGGCTTCGATTCTGGTTTTGGGGCCTCTGTTAGCGCGTAGCGGTGAAGCCAAAGTCTCTTTACCAGGAGGCTGTGCTATTGGCACGCGTCCTGTGGATTTGCACTTAAAAGGGTTAGAAATTTTAGGCGCAGAAATTGAACTTGAAAATGGCTATATCAATGCTAAAGCGCCTAGAGGTTTAGCGGGTGGGCGCATTACTTTGCCTTTCGCAAGTGTTGGAGCTACAGAAAATCTGCTAATGGCCGCATGCTTGGCTCGGGGTACGACAGAAATTATAAATGCTGCGCGTGAACCAGAAATTGCCGACCTTGTACAATGTTTAAATGCGATGGGTGCGCGCATTACAGGTGAGCATACGGGTAATTTGACCATTGAGGGCGTCGAATCTCTTCATGGGGCTGAATATAGTGTCATGCCTGATCGTATAGAATGCGGTACTTATGCATGCGCTGCGGCCATCACTGGCGGAGATTTGCTTCTAAAAGGTGGGCGCCTTCTCGACCAAGAAGCGGTTATGATAGCGCTGCAAAAGATGGGTGCTAACGTATCTGAAGATGAGCAGGGTCTTCGTGTTTCTGCATCTCAAAATCTAGTTGGTATAGATTTGATGACAGAACCTTATCCCGGTTTTCCAACTGATATGCAGGCTCAATTTATGGCTCTTTTTGCAGTAGCAGAAGGAGCTTCCATGATCACAGAAACGATTTTTGAAAATCGTTTTATGCATGTGCCAGAATTAAATCGAATGGGCGCTAATATTAATATTCAGGGGCGTTCAGCCATTATTCGTGGTGTACCGCGTCTTTCTGGGGCCCCTGTCATGGCAACGGATTTAAGGGCTTCTTTTTCTTTGATTCTTGCAGGATTAGTAGCTGAAGGCACAACAATTTTAAACCGCGTTTATCATCTGGATCGCGGTTATGAAGGTGTAGAGCGTAAATTAGCCAATTGTGGTGCCTCTATCAAACGGATTGAAGAGGCAGCCTAAGCATAAAAAAATCTTTTCCTTTTTATAGGGAGCCGGAGAGAGCTTTTATGGCTGAAGGAACGTCTTCTACAACTTGGTAAAAATTATGGGATTCTGTTTCAGCGAATCCTTGTTCAATAGTTACATTTAAAAGCTGCAAAAGAGCATCGGCCCAGTGTGCTATATTGAGAATAATGATTGGTTTATTGTGCAATGCAAGCTGACGATTGACTAACACCTCTGTAAACTCGTCAAAAGTGCCAAAACCACCGGGTAGGATGATATAGGCATCACCTAATGTAAAAAGACGTTCCTTGCGCGCCGGCATATCTGAGAGGACTTCAAGTTTAGTTAAACCACCATGGCGGTGTTCGCGCTCTTCTAAAAAGTCAGTTATATAACCTTCAACCTGCCCGCCAGCCTGGAGGGCACCATTGGCGACTTTTCCCATCAGGCCAGTGGCGCCACCGCCAAAAATAAGCGTTATGTCGGCTTGAGCTAGAGCTTTGCCAAGCTCAATAGCCGTTTGACTAAAAATAGGGTCAAAGCCGTCACGAGAGCCGCAAAAAACTGTGCAGTTCTTAATTTTCATGGAAAGTCCTCTTGGGAGGTAAGAAATAAAATCAAGTGGAAGGTAAGTTCCACTTGATTAAACATAAAGAAAGTAAAGCTTTGAATTTTAGGCTTTGGTTTCTGGCTGGATGCCACTACCTGGTAGGCGTGAAAGCAGGGTGCTGAGTGCGATTCCGCTCAGGCAGAGCAGGCCAACAACACCGAACATGGCATTCCATCCAGCTTTGACCTGGATTGCTCCCATAAGAGGACCTACAACGAAAATTGTTAGATCGGTGAAGACAGAATAAGCAGCGAGTAAGATGCCGCTATATTCGGCGCCACCTGTTTTGACGGCCATCGTGCCAAGGGCAGGGAAGAGAAGCGAGAAGCCGGCTCCAGTCAGAGCTGCTCCGATTGTAGCGCCTAATTCTGTATGGAAAGCACAGAAAATAGCCATGGCAAGCGCACTGACAACTAACGAGATAAAAGCGACTAACATGCCACCGCGTTTGTCAATTTGAGAGGCAAATAAAAGCCTGCCCAAAATAAAAACAGCAGAAAATATGCCAAATGCACGGCCAATATGTGTCCATTCGTTAGCGCTGAAATACAGAGCTAAAAAGCTGCTGATTGTCCCGAAAGCGAAGGATCCTGCAGCAAGGCCAGCACCATAAGGAAGGACTTTACGTAACGCGTGAAAAAACGACATTTGTTTGCCCTTTTGAACGGGCAAAGGTTTAACGCCTGTATAAAAAGGGATTAAAAGGGCAAGACCACCAAATGCAAGTGCTGCCGAGGCAATACCAACAGGTAGCAAGCCAATATTGGGCATAAAGTGGCTCAGATATTTCCCAACAGTAACACCGAGAGCAATACCACCATAAGAGGTGACACCGTTCCAGGAAATAGCCACTGACGTATGCGTACGCCCAACGCGGCGAATGTTCCATGTTGTTACTGAGGTTGCTGTCCAGCTTTCACCCCATCCAAGGAAAATGCGGCTCAGAAGTGCAAGGCCAAGAGCAATGTAGCGCGTTGATCCTGTCAGTGACATGAGCGTAGGAATAAGGGCTGCGACGCACATGATAGCGCCAGATATTGTTGTTGCTAATAGTCCATATGATAGGATTTTCTTGGGACCATAACGGTCTACAAGTTGTCCAGCAACGAGACGTGTGCCGAATGTGCCTAAATATTGAAGCGAAAGCGTCATGCCTGCAATAGCGGTGCTGAAACCTAATGTTTCATGAACAAAGATAGCACCAATGACGGCATTAGGAAGGCCAATAATAAAATAGACGAGGAGGTTAAAAAGAACGACAGGAAGTACTTTGGCTGTGGGAGAGCCTTCGAGGGTTTCTTCTGTGTTAGTCGCTGCGGACATAAGGGGTCCCTTCTCAGCTTGAGATGTTTTGCCCCATATTGAAGACAGTACCTACAGGGGCAATGATTGAATGGCGTCATCATAAGCAAGGTGAGCCTGTTCGTCACCTAGGGGGTAGAAAGAATAAATAAGTGCTCAAATATGAGGATAATCCAGCAAAAATGCTTGGCTTTTTCGTTCCTGACGGTTCAGGATCGAATTGAAATCAAAATTATAAATTTTTTTAAGAAGGAAAAATTATGAGCCAGGATGACACTTCAGCAGAAGTACAGAAAGCTAGGGAAAAAGCAGGATTTCAGATCTTATCTTCTCGACTCGCTTATAAGAACCCTTGGACGGCTGTGAGAGAAGATATCATTATTCATCCCAGTGGCAAAAAAGGGCTTTATGGGGTTGTTGAACGTGGCACTTTTGCCGTTATCATGCCTGTACATGCTAATGGAGACGTAAGTCTCATTCAGCAATTTCGTTACCCAATTGGTAAGCGCCTATGGGAGTTTCCCATGGGAATGTGGGAAACAAAGGATAATGTAAAAGCAGAAGAACTTGCCTTGGGTGAGCTGCGAGAAGAAACTGGTCTTATAGCTAATGAACTCATTCCCGCAGGCACTCTTTATCAGGGTGCAGGTTATTCTACCCAAAAAGGGTATGTATTTTTAGCTCGAGATCTTGTACGCGGCGAAGCAGAACGTGAAGAGACGGAGTCTGACATCACAGTTCACGATATGCCGCTTGATGTTTTTGAAGACATGATCAAAAAAGGTGAAATCACCTGTATGGTTACCATAGCCGCTTTTGCCCAAATTCGCGCAAGAGGACTTATTTAGTCAGGATCAAAGAAGGGCTTTAATTTAAAAAGCTGTTTGCGGTATTGGGTAAAATAGGAAAAAAGTTAATGTTAATAAGCGCCGTTAAAATGATATTTATAGCTTTGGCGCTTATCCTCCTTCCTTTGATTCTTTGGCAAATACCGGTTGTCCAAGCTTTTCTTTCTGATGTATCACAATGGCAAACTAAGCCTTGGGGATGGTTTTGGTTTTCTCTCATTGGCACTTTTTATTGTGCTTTTGGTCTTTCCAGACAGGCGCTTTGCTTTGCCGCAGGTCTTAGTTTCGGTTTTGAAAAAGGATTGTTACTTTGCACTTTCGCTTATGAGGCAGGTTCTTGTTTAAGCTATTTATGGGCGCGTTTTTTAAGTCGTTCATTTTCATCTACCAAAGATAAGGCTTTAAGAATTTTGCGCGAAATGGGGCAAACATCGCCTTTTTTAGCCGTGCTTTCCTTGCGTTTGCTGCCTATAGGTTCAGCTTTGTTAGTGTCTATTGGAGCAGGATTGGTAAAAATACCTTTTGTGGAATTTGTTTTTGCAACCCTTATAGGGGGGATACCACAAAATGTTATATTTACTCTTATTGGGACCGGCACGCATTTAGGCCATTTTTATGAAATTATTATAGCGAGTTTGCTCTTTTTATTGTCCTCCCTGGTAGGGCTGGTTGCTATGAATCATTTTTATAAAGCCAGATTAGCGGGTAATAAGTCATCTGGGCATAATGAGCTTTAAAGTTATTGAGGATTAATTGTGGTTCTAACGCGTCTTAATCTTGAAAAAGCCGAAGATGGCTCTGCTCTTAATACGTCTTTGCCCTTATGGTTTCCTGTCCTATTAGGTAGTTTGACAGCCGTTGCACCAGTATCAACTGATATCTATCTTCCTGCCCTGCCAGCAATTGAACACCAACTTCATACCAGCCCTGGAGCTGGTAGTCTGACAATGACGGCGTGGGTCGCAGGTTTGGCTATTGGGCAAATTGTGATTGGCCCTATTTCAGATCGTTTTGGCCGTCGGTTGCCTCTTCTTGCCTGTACATTAGGCTATGTCCTGGCTGCTATTGGATGTGCTCTTTCCAATACACTCGAACAATTATGCCTTTATCGCGTGCTCGCTGCATTGATGGGGGCGGCAAGTATGGTTGTGCCTAATGCGTGCATTCGTGATGTTGCTTCGGGCGATGGCATGTCGCGTATCATGTCACGATTAATCATTATTCAGGGGATTGTACCGATTATGGCCCCTGCTTTAGGAGGATTTCTCTTACAATATATGAGCTGGAGAGGAATTTTCTGGGCACGGCTATTTATGGCGGCTTCAGTGCTGTGGCTGTGTTGTTATTTTTGCCTGATACATTGGTTCCTCAATATAGGCGTGAAATTAAGGCACATATTGTATTTCACCGTTATATTTCCATTTTGCGTGATCCAAGCTTTTTCTACACCGGTATAATCTGGATGCTGCAAGGGCTTATAGTTTTTACGTATCTGACTGCGGCACCTTTTTTATTTGAAGAGGTCTTTAACCTTACACCATTTCATTATGGCATGTTGTTTGGAGCGTTTGCGATTTGCATGATTGGCACCTCGCAAATTAACGCATTTTTATTGAGATTCTATAACAGCAGAACACTTCTTAAAACGGCGTTAGTGTTAGCTGTGAGTTTTGGTAGTCTATTTTTGCTTGTTGCTCTGTGGTCTGCACATGATTTAGACCATGCTGGCCATTTAAAGCAGCTATATTTTTGGCCTTTGACTATCATCATGCTGTTAACATTAAGTCCTGGTGGAGCTGTTGGGCCTAATGCGGCGGCTATTGCACTTTCTAACCAGGCTCAAAATGCGGGGTCAGCTGCGGCATTAGGTGGTACAGGGCAATATGTGTTTGGCATGTTGGCAACTTTTGCTTTTGCTCGCCTGCCTCTTGGTACAGCCGTGCCAATGGCCGGGATGCTTATTTTTGCTAATAGCATTATGTTAATATTTGCCCTGATCAGTTCAGTTAAGGCTCGTCGCGTCCAAGAGTAGAATATATGATAAAAGCTGGTCATGCCTTGCTGATTGAAGATGAAGAAATGGTGGCAATTTTGATTGAATCCGTTCTTAAAAAAGAGGGATATTGCGTTTTTAAATTTTCATCAGCCGAAGACTCTTTAGAACAGGCTGAAAAATTAGAACCTGCGCTTCTTATTTCTGATCTTAATTTAGCGGGGGCGCTTAACGGTAAGGTGTTGGCGCAAAAATTGCGGGCAAAATTTCCACAATTAGCTGTTATTTTAACGTCTGGTAGTTTTGATGAAAGTCAGACATCGGTCCAAGGTTTGGAGAAAGTTAGTTTATTACCCAAACCTTTTAGAAAAACTGTACTTTTAGAGAAGATAAAAGAAGCTTATTCTTTTTATGCAGGCAATAAAACTTGAGCCTTTTGTGATGCTCGCTTACACAATGACACCTTATGTGTTTATTGATTTACTGACCATAAGGAAGCCTTTATATGCCTTATCAAGAACCGGAACCCGCTGATCTTAAGAAATATATTCGTGAAGTGCCTGATTTCCCTAAAGAAGGCATCTTATTTTACGATATTTCAACTCTTATTCGTAATCCAGAGGCATGGCAGATTGCGACAGGACGGCTTGCTCGCATTGTTGCAAAATTTAATCCTGACATTTTAGCTGGCATTGAAAGCCGGGGCTTTTTAACAGCTGCACCTTTGGCAATGCGCTTGGGCTGTGGTTTTACGATGTTGCGTAAACCTGGCAAATTACCTGGTAAAACAGTTTCATTAAAATATGGTCTGGAATATGGTCATGATGAACTCCATATTCAGGAAGACGCTATTAAACCCGGCCAACGCGTAGTTGTGTTGGATGATCTTCTTGCAACGGGAGGCACGTTAGGGGCGTCAGTGAGTCTATTGCGTAAGGTCGGTGCCGAAGTTGTTGGGGCCTCTGTTGTGATTGAGTTAGCCTTTTTAAAGGGGCGCAGTAAAATTGATGTGCCAGTGACCTCACTAATAAATTACGAGGAGTAAAGGTCATGGATAAAGCTTCGCCTTTTGTTGGCCATAGCATGAGCGAGCTATGGCAAGAGCGTTATCGTTTGTCCGCACCACAGTCTCTTATTGATAACGAGACCCTACGCGTACAATTATCGCATCAAAGTGTGCGTGATTATAAAGCCGATCCTCTACCAGAAGGTGCTCTTGAGACAGGGTTAGCGGCGGCTTCATCTGCGGCAACTTCCTGTAATTTGCAACATTGGTCTGTTGTTGTGGTAGAAGATCCGCAAAAAAGGGCAAAATTGGCGGAGCTTGCTGGTCATCAGAATTATATTAAAACAGCCCCTGTTTTTCTTGCCTGGATTGTTGATTTGTCGCGCTTAGAGCGACTGACAAAATATGAAAAATTGTCAGATGAAGCTCTGAATTACGAAGAATCACACTTAATGGCCGTGCTGGATATCGGCATTACAGCCCAAAATGCCGTAACGGCTTTTGAATCAATGGGGCTGGGCACGGTTTATATAGGTGGTTTGCGCAATAATATCGCAGCCGTGGCAGAATTATTGGAATTACCTCCACGGTCTTATGCTGTTGTTGGTTTGTGCGTAGGGCATCCGGCCTCTAATGTAACCAGACATATTAAACCGCGTCTTAGCCAAAATGTTGTGGTGCATAGAGAACGTTATAATACGGAAAATGAAGCAGATTATATCGCTGATTATGACAAAAAGGCCGATGACTACCAGCAGGAGCAGGGTTTACCTTCTCGGCGTTGGTCGCAAACTGTTGCTGCGCGCGTTTCGAGCCTAAAAGGTTTAAGTGGTCGCCATGTGGTTAAATCTGTTCTCGAAAAGCTTGGCTTTCCGTTAAAATAAGGCCTGAAACTCATTGGATATGCTCACTGAGTCTTCACTTCCTGTCGAAGAAACACTTCCTGCACTTTTAAAAAGCCTTCAAACTAATCCTAATCTTGTGCTTATGGCGCCTCCAGGTGCCGGTAAGACAACGCTAGTTCCTCCTTACCTTTTAGCTCATGAGCCAAACTGGCTTGCAGGTAAGAAAATAATCCTCGTTGAGCCTAGACGTGTTGCTGTACGAGGTGCAGCGGCGCGTATGGCTTTTTTGCGAGGAGAGGATCCTGGCGAATTTATTGGATATTGCACACGTTTGGAGCAGGTCGTTTCTGCTAAAACGCGCATAGAAGTGATGACAGAGGGATTATTATTAAGGCGCTTATTAAGTAATCCACTTCTTGAAGATGTTGGTGTTGTTATTTTTGATGAGGTACATGAGCGCTCATTAAATAGCGATATAGCGATTGCTTTATGCCTTGATATACAAAAAAATTTTCGTCCTGATTTAAGAATAGTGGCTATGTCTGCCACTTTGGAAACTGATGTTTTTACCGAGCTTCTAAAAGCACCTCTTTTGCAGAGTCAGGGGCGGCAGTACCCTGTTACCGTTCGTTTTGAGCGTGATATTGCGCATTTGAAGGATCTTCCTGCTTTATGCGCGCGTGTTATTCATCGAATGTGGAACGATGAAGCGGGTTCTATTTTGGTGTTTTTACCCGGGATAGGAGAAATCAGGCGGTGTGCGGCCTTACTTGACTCTAAGTTACCTGTTTATTTTCTCTATGGGGAGCAATCGCCACAAGAGCAGCAAAAGGCCCTGGATCCTGAAAAGGGGCGACGCATTGTTTTAGCAACATCCATTGCTGAAACCTCTGTTACAGTGCCGGGTGTTCATATTGTCATAGATGGAGGTTGGCGGCGCTCTCCTCGACGTGACCCAAATACGGGTTTATCACGTCTTATAACTCATCGTATTTCTCGTGCCACAGCAGAGCAGAGAGCTGGGCGCGCGGGCCGTCAGGGGCCTGGAATTGCTGTACGATTATGGTCTGAAATGACGCAACGCCGCCTTTTATTACAGGATAGTCCTGAAATAAAAGACGCTGATTTAAGTGATTTTGCTCTTATAACATCGTCCTGGCGGCATGTAATGGGTACAGACCCTCTTACATTACCTCTTATTGAAATGCCGCCATCAGGAGCTTTGGAAGCAGCTCAGCATTTGTTAAAATTACTGGGTGCTTTAGATAAAAACGGTTCCCTAACACCCTTAGGTCATAAAATGATAGGGGTTGGTACTCATCCGCGTCTTGCAGCCATGCTCTGCTCTGCTGAAACAGATTCAGAAAAAATTACAGCGTCATGTCTTGCTGCCTTGTTAGAAGAACGTGATCCTCTAGGACGAGTTGATGATAAAACGAATATCACAACCGATATCAGATTTAGATTAGCACTTTTTGCACAGAATGATCGGAGAGTTCCTGGCTATGTTATGCAGCATCTGCGTCATATAGCAAAACGTTACATGCGGCGCTTAAAAGTGAAAGATACTGATTTTTCACTTATAGAGGATGAAAAAATTCCTTTCTTAGTGGCTGCCGGGTTTCCTGATAGAGTGGCGCAGCAGGCAGGAGACATAGGGCGCTATCGTTTGGCAGGAGGAGGGAGCGCCCGCCTTTCTGTGACAGATCCTCTATCTCGTGAATCATTACTGGTTGCTATAGGAATTCATGCCAAACGCTCTCATGAAATAACCATGGCTACAGCGTTAAAGAGAGATGATTTACCGTCTTGTTTACAGCAGCAATTGATCGAAAAACGCGACCTTGCGTTTGATACAAATTCAGGGCGTGTCTGGGCACGTCAAAAATTATGTTTGGGTTCTCTGGTTTTAAAAGACAAAAACATTCCTGCTTCGGAAGAGGAAGCACTTGAGCTGTTTTTAGAGCGTCTTAAAAGTGATTTTAAAAAATTACTGACGTGGGATGATAAGGTCTGTCAATTGCAGGCCCGGATTCACCTTGCACGACTTTATTTTGCCCCAGACTTGCCTGATCTTTCTGATGAGGCTCTCTTGCAAGATTCGGAATGGCTGAAACCTTGGCTAATAGGTTTTTGCAAATTATCTCAGTTTAAAGAACTTGACCTTACGCACATTTTACAAAGTTTTTTGAGCTATGAGGAGCGTCAGATATTAGATAAGCATCTCCCTCCTTTTTTAACTTTAAAAGGCCGCCAGCACACTATTGATTATACGGCCCCTGTGCCCTCAGTCTCAGCGCGTGCCCAGTCTTTTTATGGGTTAAAGTCTTTGCCCATAATTGCACGGGGCAAGGTGTCTCTTCAGGCCATTTTGCTCTCACCTGCTGGTAGACCTCAGGCAATTACGACAGATTTAGAAGCTTTTTGGAAAAATGGATGGTTAGATTTGCTTAAAGAGATGAGAGGGCGTTACCCAAAGCATAATTGGCCAGAAGATCCATCGTCGATCATCTCATAACTAAATTTATTTTTGAGTCTTTTCATAAAGTAGAAACAAAGATGTTTTAAAAAGGTACATTGCCTGACAGCTCCCTAACAGTATTTTGCTAAAATAAATAATCAGAGTGAAATGAAGTTACGCTCTTAGCGATTAGTTTTTTTGGTGTTAAAATATTGCCTCATTCTTTCAGTAAGTGGGAAGGGTGATGCTGATTATTATAACCTGAGCAACTCTGTTCTATTGAGGTCTTCCTGCGATGAAGCGGCTTGTCCATGCAGTTTTGATCCCCGCTCTCGCTGGCGGCCTTACTGCAGGGGCTGTATGTGCCGTTTTTGTTGCTTATGAAAGTAATATGGCGCCCAAGTCACAAGAAGCGGCGGGGCATTCTTTTCTCAGAAAACGATTTTTCCATAACCATCCGCCTTCAGTGCCTATATCAGCACCTTTAGTAAGGCCAAACTCACTTACTGAGGTTCCAAAGAAGAAAGAAACTTCTGCTGAGAAGGTAAAAACGCCCTCTTTAAATTCTGCTTTATCGTCCGACCTTCCTAGTTTTGCTCCTTTGGTGCGGCGGGTTATTCCCGCGGTGGTAAATATTTCTATTTCACGCGATCCGGCCGATCGGGAAGTTAAGCCCAAAGCAAAAGCGCCCATCCATAAAAAAGTGCCCTCTCACACTAAGAGAAGACTACAGAAAGTACATCCTCGCCCGCATAAAAAAATACTCAAGCGAGCTAAGAAGCATGTCTCTTCTAAAGTAAAGCACCGTCATATAAACCGTAAAATTATTCACCCTGCTGATGATGATATGACAGGCGCAGGATCAGGGTTTATCGTTGACCCCTCAGGGCTAATCGTGACGAACCGCCATGTTATTGGTGGGGCGACAAAGGTGACAGTGTCTTTATCAGACGGGCGTAGCCTGTCAGCTCATCTTTTGGGTGATGATCCAATGACTGACATTGCGGTTATTAAGGTTGACACACCAACGCCGTTACCTTGTGTAACGTGGGGTGATAGTCGGCAGGTTGAGATTGGAGATTGGATTTTAGTTGCGGGTAATCCTTTTGGGTTTGGTTCCTCAGTAACAGCGGGAATCATCTCTGCCGTGGGGCGTGATTTGGGCATTGGAGCCTTAGATGATTTCATGCAGCTAGATGCTCCCATTAACCCTGGAAATTCAGGGGGCCTGCTTTTAACCTTCATGGTCAGGTTATTGCTGTAAATGCTGCTATTGCTTCACCAAGTGATGGATCAGTTGGAATAGGATTTGGTATTCCGGCTGAAATTGTTGCCCCTGTTGTGGAGCAGATTGAAAAAAATGGTCACGTTGATCATGGATGGCTTGGCGTAACGCTCAATGATACGAATGTTCCTATGATCGTTGAGGATGTTGATCAAAATGGGCCTGCCTGGCAGGGGGATTGCGTAAGAAAGATGCCATTTTAGCTATGGGCAAGGTTTCTGTAAGAGATGCCCGAACAGTGCTCAGAAGTGTAGCAGCAGCTCTTCCGGGAACTGTGTTCGTGTTTACGATCAAGCGTAATAATGAAGAAAAGACGCTTTCCATTACGTTAGGAAAGCGTCCCATTTCAGATCAGTAAGGTCTGATTATCTTATTTACTGATTGTTCAGCCATGCATGGGCCATGACAGTAACGACAACTTTTTGAGCTTCTGGTGTACTTTGTGGCTGTGGAGATTCTGCGGAGCGAGCAGCCATTAAAGCGAATGGGTGTGCCTCGGGGCATGTGGCATACCAGAGGAGCGAACCATGACGCTATCAAGCTTGACGAATTTCAGGCCCAGATCTTGAGCATCTGACTCAGCTTGTTGGCGTATTTTTTTAAGGGCTTCAGAGCGAGCCTGTTGTTCAAGCTTTTGCTGGGTCTGTTGATCTAAAGACCATTCAAAACTATCAACACCAAGACCAATTTTCTGAAGCTTTTCGGCATAGCTTAAAAGCTTTTGGCTATCTGTACCTTTGATTTTAATTGTCTGACGGGCACTCCAGCGGCCAGGGCCTTTTTGTGTATATTCCCGAGAAATAGAATAATTGCCTGCCATTGTTTTAATGTCTTTCTGGTCAGATGTAGCCTTCATGGCACTATCGACCAGTTTATTAAGAGCTTGTTGAGCCTCAACGGGGGAGGTGCTCTCTTTTTGTGCTGTGAGATGAATGGTGAGTTCTGTTGGTTTAGCTTGTGCTTCACCTTGTGTCGCGAAAGCCAGTCTAACGCCAGCATGGTGATCTGCATGAGGTGGAGGAGGCATCATTCCAGGTCCAGCGTGAGCAGAATTGACTGAAAAGCTAGTGCTCATAAGAGCTCCTACAGCAAGGAAAGAAGCATTTTTTAAAACGCGACGAAGTGTGAGATTTTGTTTCATTTTACTGTGTCTCCGTTCCATATCCAGCATTTTATAAAGAAATCGAGATATAATTTACTATCTCGTTTCTTCATGCTGCTACAGAATTCAAATGTAATACCGTCTTTTTAAGAATGAGATAATGTCAGTTCTAATGTCAAGAACAATTAAAATTTGTTATATTTTATTAATTTTTTAGCCATTAAGAGATATATTTTGTATAATGACAAAGTACTACTTTATAAATTTTATTTATACTTAGAGGGTTTTTCATATTGTTTTAATAAAACTAATCCTCTCCTAAGCCTTTCAATGCCCCTCTGACAAAGCCTTGCCCGCAAAGAAATTTGCCTCTTTCTTGCAGAGTACGTACATCTTCTACAATTCCAACAGGCACACCGTGGGGAAGCTTAAGTTTTTTTGTTAAGGCGCGATCAAGCCGAGAGCAATAATCTTTGCTATCACTTGTAATCTCCAAGCTGCCTTCATGAGATGTGTGTACGTCTTTTGTAATAGGCATGATTTTAGCATGACCTATATGAGAGGTTTCAGCCAGACATAGAAGAACGAAAAGGAAGAATATAGCGCGCATAGTCCCTATTATGATGTATATAAGTTAGCCTAGATGTGGGGACGATATGAAATTTTGGTAATATCTGTTAACTGTCTGAAAGAGGCAATGTAAGAATAACGCGTAAGCCGGGTTGCTCATTTTGCAATGATAAGCTGCCTTTATGAAGGCTCATAATGGCCTGTACAAGGGATAGGCCTAAGCCAGAGCCAGGGGTATTACGTGCTGATTCAGCGCGGAAGAAGCGTTCATGAGCACGATTAATGTCTTTTTCAGCCATACCAACACCCTCATCACGAACGCTGATTTTTATAGAGTCAGGTGAGGTGCTCTCTAAGGGAATTGTATGAGCCTCTAATGTAATCGTACCACCTTGAGGGGTAAATTTGATGGCATTATCTAATAAATTGGCGATAGCTTGCTGCAATAAAGATTTATCGCCAATGATGGTGGGTAAAGAGCTTGCATTAAGGGCCAGGTTCAAGCCGGCTTCTTCAGCAGAAACACTGTAAAATTCAGCCATATTTTCAAGTAATTTATTGAGATCAACTTCAGCAAAGGCAGAGCGTTTGGCCCCGGCTTCAATTTGTGCAATTCTCAATAAGGCCTCAAAGATAAGCGTAATATTATCAAGATCTCCTACCGCCAAGCTAACGGCTTCGCGCAGCTCTTCCTCACTTTTGGCGTGATCGATGGCATCTTCTAGGCGTGTTCGGGCACGGGCGATGGGTGTTCGCAGGTCATGGGCAATGGCGTTAGAAACCTGCTTCACCCCATCCATTAAGCGATTAATACGTTCCAGCATTGCATTAATTGTTTCTGCAACGAGGTCAGTTTCGCTCCCATCAAGGGCTATCCGGTGGTTAAGATCTCCATTTGCTAAAGCGCGTGTTGTTCGGGCAATAGAAAACACCACATGCCGGAACAGGCGTCTCACGACAAAAGCCCCTCCTAAAGCAAGGATAGAGACCATAAGAGCGCACCAGACAAGTGTTTCTGTAATAATGTGACGGAAGAGTTCACGCCCTTTAACGTCGTGACCTATGATGAGACGGTAACCCTTGGTGAGTTTATAAACCCGAAATTTTGCGGTGGTTCTAAATGAATAACGCTTTATGGGGAGTTCATAATAATGGTCTGTCTTTTGTATTTTGACAGGCCACCCTGGTAAATTTCCTGCCAACCGGCGCCCAAGCCCATCGACGAGTAAATAAAGCGCGTCATCATCTACATTTTGATCTAACCGTTCCTTAATGGCGTGCGTGAGGGCACGAGGCCCACCAACGCGCCACCGATGAGTGAGATCTGAAGCATCAGTTTCAATCGCATTTTGTACATGACGGTTTAAAAGATTTGTGGTGCTCCACCATGTAAATGAGAGAAAGATGCTCGCAGAGATCAGAAAAACAACACTATAGGCAAGGGCAAAATTGACCCCGATAGAGCGAATAGGCCAACGGCGCCGCCATGAAATTAACCGCTTTTTAGTGTTGTTCATAAGGTGATTTAAGTTTCTTCGTCAGGAGCACGCAAAATATAGCCCGCATTCCGCACTGTGTGAATCATAGTGTGGGCGAAGGGTTTATCTACTTTTTGGCGCAAACGTGAAACATGAACGTCAATCACATTTGTCTGAGGGTCGAAGTGATAATCCCACACTTTTTCTAGCAGCATCGTGCGTGTGATAACTTGGCCTGCATGGCGTGCCAAAAATTCTAGGAGACGAAATTCACGTGGCTGAAGGTCAATGCGTTTGCCCTCTCTTTTGACTTCACGGGCCAATAAATCGAGCTCTAAATCACCTATAATCAGCCTTGTTGTCTGCGGATTGTCATTTTGTCCCCGTCGCGTTAGGGCTTCTACACGGGCTAAAAGCTCTGAGAAGGAAAATGGTTTTGTAACATAATCATCGCCTCCAGCTTTTAAGCCAGATACGCGTTCATCAACATCAGCTAAAGCAGAAAGAATGAGAACAGGTGTCTTATTTTTCTGGCTCCTTAATGTTTCAAGAATACGAAGCCCATCAATACCACCTGGCAACATGCGATCGAGAATGATGACGTCATAGCTCTCACTTACAGCGAGAAAAAGACCGTCTTTGCCGTTTTCGGTCTCATCAACGTTATGGCCAGCTTCCTTCAGTCCTTTTGAGACATATGAACGAACCGTAGGGTCATCCTCAACTAGTAAAATACGCATGAGTCTGAAATTGCTCCTCACTTTTGGTTTATTTAGTCAAACCTCAGAAACGATAGCTTTTTGTTATCCTAAATAAAAGTCTTTGGATGTGTTATAGTCCCATAAACATACATTAATTTTTTATAATTTTTGTAGGAACTATCACTCTTTTAGGAGGATAAAATGCGTTATCATAATCTTGGTAACACAGAGATTTCTGTCAGTGAAATTTGCTTGGGCACCATGACCTTTGGCCAACAAAATACCGAGGCAGAAGGTCATGCGCAGCTTGATATGGCATTGGACCATGGTGTCAATTTTATTGATACGGCAGAGCTTTATTCTATTCCTCCACGTGCAGAAACATATGGCGCAACAGAAAAAATTATTGGCTCCTGGCTCAAACAAAAGGGCCAGCGTGATAAAATTATTCTTGCAAGTAAAGTTGTAGGGCGCTCTTCTAATAAATGGTATCGACCTGGAGGAGAGCCGGCCCGCTTAACGCCACAGCAAATCCGTTATGCTATTGATCAGTCTTTGCAGCGTTTACAGACAGATTACCTTGATCTTTATCAGCTGCATTGGCCAGATAGGGAAATTGGCTTATTTGGAGAGGGTGGCACGACATTCAAAAATCTCTCACTTGCTGATGAAGTTCCTATTGCTGAGACAGTAGGAGCTTTGAACGAGCTCGTGAAAGAGGGGAAAATACGCCATTATGGCCTTTCAAACGAAACGTCTTGGGGGGTAGCAAAATTTTTGCATGAGGCTGATAAATTAAAAGCACCTCATATCGTGTCTATTCAAAATGCCTATAACCTGCTCAACCGTACTTTTGAAATTGGCCTTGCCGAGATGTGCCTTCGTGAAAAAGTTGGGTTGCTGGCTTATTCCCCCTTGGGACAGGGCTATTTAACAGGAAAATATCTTGATGGAGCCCGCCCTGCAGGAGCTCGCACGACGCTTTTTGATCGCGGACAACGCTATGAAAAACCAGGTGTAGATAAAGCAATCAAAGCTTATAAAGCTTTAGCTGAGCAAGAGGGCGTAAATCTGGTGCAAATGGCAACAGCCTTTGCAATGTCTCGTCCTTTTGTAGCAAGCACGATCATTGGTGCTACATCTTTAGAGCAGCTTGATCTTTTGTTAAAAACAAAGGCCAGTCTGATTACTGATGATTTGGAAGCAAAAATAAATAATATTCATCAGTTAAATGCTAATCCTGCTCCATAAGCGTAAATAAGTACAGTGCCAGAATAAGTGCCCGCTCTTTTTGTAAACCTCATATAATTTGCGTAAAAGAGTGGGAGCTTATTGTTATTATATTTTACTAAGGTATCATTTTCTTAAGTGAAATTAATAAGCCCAACATGACTGCTAAATAAAGCAAAATAGCAGTTCCATAAAGAAAACGATTTTTATTGTGTGGCGCAGCGGCCCAGTTTAAAAATTGTGTAACATCCTGTGCCATTTGTGGCACATCAGCAATTTTACCATCAGGATAAGTCATCGTTTCCTTCATGAAGGGATAGGGCATACGAAAAACTTTATGATGGCTTAGAGCGACAGGATTATAATAACTGTTAGGGCCTAATTTAAAGTCCTTAGGAGCTGGCTCGTAGGATTTAAGCATTTTTTCAATGTAAAAAGATCCTCCTTTTATATATCGTGCTAATTGTGACATGTCAGGTGGAGCATCGCCATAAGCTGCTTTAGCAGCCTCAATTGTTGGGAAAGGCGAAGCAATAGGGTCTTTTAGGGTGGCGTGGCGGCTTTCGGCCCATTCTTTTAGATAAGAGAGTGGAATCCCTAATTTTGCCATATCGCCATAATGAACATCTGCCATGCCATGGCAGTCCATGCAGACTTTTTGAAATACATAAAAGCCGTGTTGGGTGCTTGTATCAGCAGCTGCTTGTGAGGAAAAACAACCTAAAAAAGCTGAACTTAAAAGAGCTGAGTATAAAAAGTTTTGGGGAGAAAATTTCATGATTTTTCTCCTTTTGAGTGCCTTTCGCGAAAGCTTGCATAAGGAAGAATAACGAGAAATACACTAAACCATATTAAAAGAGCCACCCGGCTTAGCCAAATCCACCATGTAGAAGGTGGTTCCAGACCAGCCACAATAAGAGTGAGGAATGCTGTAAAAAACAGGATCCATCCCAAGCGCACCAGAGGTCGGTAAGTGGCATTATGTTTTGGAGAGCGATCGAGCCAGGGTAGGGCAAAAAGCATGAGCAAACTTGCAAAAGCGATTGCCAGCCCGCCTAATTGAGATGGCACAGCACGTAACATGGCAAAGAATGGAGCCAGGTACCATTCTGGGCTGATTGTATCTGGTGTTTTTAAGGAATTGGCAGGTAGTAAATTAGCCTGTTTTTCAATTAAATGAGGCAGGTAGAAAATCAGGATTGTGTAAATAATAAGAAAAACACAAACAGCGATATTGTCTTTAATAGTGTAAAAAGGGTGGAAAGGCCTTGTCACGCGCTTGGGTTGAGGTGAGTCAAGTGTAGGATTTGTTGGCCCTACGGCATGAAGACATAAAATATGCAGAGCTATGATGGCGACAGCCACAAACCCTAAAGTGAAATGCAATATAAAAAAGCGGCGTAAAGCGATATCGCCTAGTTCTGGTCCTCCCAACAAAAAGTTGAGAAGTGGTTTGCCAATAAAAGGAATGGATTCTATTGCATGTGTTATGACTGTAGCACCCCAATAAGACATTTGCCCCCAGGGTAAGACATAGCCTGCAAAGGCTGTGACCATGAAAAGTGCCATAAGTAAAAGCCCAGTGAGCCAGACAAATTCTCGCGGCGCTTTATAAGAGCCGTACCATAACCCTCTCCCAATATGGAGATAGAGCGCTGCGAAAATCATAGTCGCTCCTGCCATATGAATAGCACGAATTAACCATCCTGAAGGTACATGACGTTCTATCGTTACAATAGCCTGAAAGGCTTGGTGCGTATCAGGGACATAGTTAATTGCCAAAAAAAGACCGCTTAACATCATAAGGCCTAAAGCGGCTAATAGGCATGCCCCTAAGCACCAAAACCAATTAACGGGGGGCATGGGGTAATGTGAGAAATGCTTATAAAAGCTATATAAAAATGAAAGACGCTGCCCAGATTGATGCTCTAGATCAGGTTTATGGGGAGGGGGGGAGATTGGGTCATGAGCGCGCTTTATATCTGTTGAATATCATTCATGCTGAAATGAGGCTCCGCGGCACTTTCTCCCAAACGTAAAATGGTAGGCTTTATAAAGCGGGCTGGTGGTACGGGCAGATTATAAGGTGCTGGCATATCTTTTAAAACTCGCCCTGCATTATCGAATTGGGAACCATGACAGGGGCAAAAGAACCCACCTTTATGAGCATAGCCTTTGACATCACGAAAATTAGGAATGCAGCCCAGGTGGGTGCAAATCCCAATTAAAATGGCATAATCAGGGTTGATAGAGCGATAATCATTGACTGCATCTTTGGGCTGTTGGCGAATTTTTGAATCAGGATCACGTAAAAGAGCTTTTAGTGCCGGCTCTTTAAGGGCAGCTATCATGTCTTTTGTGCGATATTGAATAAAAACAGGCCAATTTTTCCATTTAATTTGTTTGTGATCACCTCTCTTAAGATCAGAAAGATCAACTTCCACAATTGCAGCTTTATCGTCAGATTCAGCTTTGCGTAAATCTGCACCCGGCCCTTCTAATGACTCAAGAAAAGGAGCTGCCAGAGCGCAGGCTCCAGCTCCTCCTAAAGCAATAGTGCTTGCTGTCAGAATTTTACGGCGCGAAGGGGGTGTAGTGCCGTTATCTTTATCAAAAGGAGGCTCAGTGCTCATAAGGGGTCCTTACTGATCTTGTAGCCTTACTTTAAGAGCTGATGATTTATTGCACAATTTTTTCTTTATAAGAGGATGAAGGTAAAATTCTATGCGTGAAATTACGCATAATGCGACTGATTTTTCCCATCCATAAATAAACGATCGGCGTGCTGTACAAAGTCAGGAGCTGGCTGACAATCATACCCCCCAAGATAGCAACACCGAGAGGGTGGCGTAATTCACAGCCATAACCATTGCCTAAAATAAGCGGAATAGCGCCTAAAGCGGCTGCCAGACTGGTCATTAAAATAGGTCTGAAACGTGTAATGGCCGCTTTTGACACAGCCTCACGGGGGGAGAGTTTTTCATCTCTTTCAGCTTGTAGGGCAAAATCCACAACCAAGATGGCATTTTTCTTAACAAGACCTGTTAAGAGAATGATGCCAATAATGGCGATAAGGCTAAATGAATCCCCTACGATCCATAATCCTAAAACTCCACCAATACCGGCTGAAGGAAGTGTGGAAAGAATTGTAATAGGGTGAATGAGGCTCTCATAAAGCACGCCTAGAGTCAGATACATTACTGCAATAGCGGCTGCAAAGGCTATGAGAGCATTGATCATAAGGTCTTTTGTCTCACCCGCAGTTCCGCTGAAATCACCTCTGATTTCAGAGGGAGCATGAATAGCGACTAAACTTTGCTTAATAAGAGAGGTGGCATCACTATAATTCAATCCAGGAACAAGATCGAAAGAGAGCGAACTTGAATAACTGCCATTATGGTGGCTGATTGTTAAGGGTTGAGGTGTTGGTACGATATGCGCGACATTATCAAGTGGGATCATTGTTTCCATAGAAGAAGAAACAGGTGCACCATTAGAGTTGTTGCCTGAAATTTGATTGGCCAGATTATTGGTTATAGAGGCTCTTGATAAGCGTGCTGCCTGGCTATCTGCTCCTGTACCGCGGACACGTATGAGGTTAGAGGCAATGCCACCTGCGGCTGATCCTGCCGAGGTTGAAAGCCATAAATGGTGAAGTAAACGGGGATTTTCGCGCCATTGGGGTCCAAGCACGAGCACGACGCGGTGATCGGTGAGGGGTAAATGAATAGTGGAAGCGACAGCTTGGCCATATGAGTCATAAAGGGCATTCTGCACAAGTTGCGGTGTGACATTATAACGCGCTTCAAGATCACGTAATATGACAACATTAGCTGAAAAAGCCTGCTGCTCATTGTCAGTTGAAAGATTAACAAATTTACCTGTTTTGCGTAAAGCTGTCATGAGTCTGGGCATGGTATCGAGTAAAGGGGCCGGGTTATCGCTACGCAAAACATAACGGTAATTGCCTGTATTATTATTGCCACTACCGCCCTGTCTGCTGCTGCTCATGGCCCAAAGCATAATGTCTGCTCCAGCTCGTGGCGGGATGGATTTTTGTAATCTTTGTATAATTTTTTCAATAGGGGCACGCTGGGCTTTATCTTTAAGCTGAATAAAAAAACGCCCATTATTGCTGCTTTGCGTCATAGTTGTAACGGAAATGACCGCTGGGTCTTTGCGAATAATAGTTTCGGCCTGCTTTAAGCGGCTCGTCAAAGCTTTAAAAGAAAGAGAAGGTTCACCATTAACCCGCCCTATAATGACAGCCATATCCATTGAAGGCACGGGTTCTTTGGGCATAAAAATAATGCCGATAATAAGTAATATAAAACTCCCTGGAAGAGAAAGTCCTATCAAAATAGGGTGTTTTAGTGCCCAGTTTATGGAACGACCATAAAGATGAGTTAATGCAGAAAGTCCATTTTCAAGCGATAACGCAGCCTTATGTACGATTTTTAAAGCGCGGGACTCTATTTGAGCGGATTGAGCCTTAGATGCTGTGCTGACTTTTAGTAAATGTGCACACATCATAGGCGTTAAGGTGAGAGAAATAACCGTTGAAACAGCAATCGCACTTACCGTAGTCATGCCGAATTCATAGAGAATAGAGCCTAAAGTTCCGGGAATAAAAAGAAGAGGAATAAAAACGGCGATCAAAGATAGGCTGATTGAAAGGACCGTGAAGGTTATTTCAGAGCCACCAATTATGCTAGCACGGCGTCTTTCTATTCCCTGCTCCATGTGGCGGGCGATATTTTCCATTACTACAATGGCATCATCAACAACAAAACCGACAGCAATTGTAAGAGCCATTAATGATAAAATATCGAGTGTAAAGTGGAAAAAGGCCATCATGGCTAATGTGCCAGAAAGAGAAACAGGAACTGTTATGGCCGGAATGAGCGTGCTAACGGCACGCCTGAAAAAAAGTGCGATAACTAAAACGACTAATAAAATAGAAATAATAAGCGTTAATTTAGCATCATCTAAAGATGCACGTATTGTCTTTGAAAGATCAATTCCAACCTGAAGAGAAACGTTACCCGGTAAAGCTGCTCTTAAAGTAGATAAATGCTTGTTGATACCTTTAACAATTTCAACCGTATTAGCATGTGGTTGTGGCATGACGAGTAAGGATACAGCATGCTCGCCATTAAAAGTGCTCATCTGGTAAACATCTTGTACATCATCACGAATGGTCGCAATGTCACGCAAATAAAGTGGGTTGAAACCGTTGCGATAACCTACAATGAGGTCACGATAAGCGGCTGCATTTATAGCCTGGTCATTGGTTTTTAAGCTCAGCTGCTGGCCATTAAGGGTAAGATAGCCTTTGGGGGTAAAAGCATTTGCTGAAGCCAGTGCAGAGCGTATATCTTCTAACCCTATACCCCATTTATAAAGAGGATAAGGATTAACTTCGACACGTACTGCCGGGGTAGAGGCCCCTGTCACTTCAACGCGTCCCACCCCTGCGACCTGAGCGAGTATTGGCCGTGCACGAATAGTGGCGAGGTCGAATAGCTTAGCTGTAGAAAGTTGTTTCGATGTTAGACTCAGGAGATAGACAGGCATACCGCCGCCATCAAGCTTAAAAGCCTTTGGGTCAGAATTAAGAGTCCCTGTGGGGAGGTCACTTCTTGCTGCTCTCAGGGCTGCCTGTACATCTCTTAGGGCACCATTAATATCTCGCGAAGAAGAGAATTCTAAAAAGAGAGAAGCCTGACCATTTTGTGTTTCGGATTCTAAAGTTTTGAGATCAGCAATAGAGGCTAAACGCCGTTCTAGTGGGGTAGTAACAGAGGTTGCCATCTGTTGGGGGTCGGCCCCAGGTTGGTCAGCCACAACCATAATGGCTGTAGCTGTCATATCTGGCATTGTTGCGACAGGTAGAAAAGGCAGCGCAATCAAGCCGGATAAAAATATAGCCAGCGCAAAAAGCGTCGTGGCAACAGGGCGATCAATAAAAAAACGGCTAAAAATCACCCGACCTCCTCAAGTTATTTTTAGGGTTTATAGCGCGAGGAAGGCCGAGAGTTTAAGCCCTTAATAAGTAGATTTAATTAATATACTGGTGGGGTAATGGGAGCTGTAGGTGTGTACCCGTAACCAGCCGTATAATTTGTGTAACCTGGCACGGGGTACGGATAAGCAGGTGGCACCGAAGATATAGGTGGTGCAGGGGGAGGGTTATTAATAATTGTCTCTGAATTATTGACAACTGACGGGTAGGAACTATAGCCGCCATAAGAGTCATAAGTTCTATAAATATAAGGGTTATAGTCAGAAGAACTATAAGTCTCTAAATTTCTGGTAGCGTAGTTAACAAGGTTATAACCTACGCCCATACCCACACCCCAGCCTAAACCATGTGCAAAGCTGCGACCAAAATGGTGGCGGTACGGGCGGTAATAACGATGGTAATAATGGTGAGGGCGGTAAGCACGAGGGTGGTATCCCCCATGATATCGTCCGTAACTGCCATGATAGCCATGATAGCCGCGGTAACTATGATGTGCCTGAGCAGTACTTAGAGACACGCTCATAAGTGATGCGACACTAAATAAGCCGAGTGAGCTCTTTTTTAAAAAAATTGTGTTCAGCATGGGACTTGTCCCTGAAGAAAGATTATATATTTTAGTTGGTAACACCCTTTATAAGACAAATATCTTGAAAAATAGAGTGAAATTATTGTCATTTACTGTTCATATTTTAAAATACTACTTTGTATTAACCAATTTTAACTTATATTTTATAATATAGACATGTTTATGCTGCAATTTTTGCGCTCAAAGCTTGAGTAATTTTTTGGATATCATGGGGATTTAGGCATGCCAAAAATCCTTGTGCACCTGCGTTGATCCATATTTTATCGTGGTTAAAAGCGCTTTGGTCAATCACAACAGCCATTGCCTGGCGTGAGCCAAAGGGTGTTGTCCCGCCAGAGAGATAGCCTGTGCGGTTGTGAGCTTCGTCAGCTTGCATCATTTTGGCTTTTTTAGCGCCTAAAACGCTTGCCAAGATCTTGAAATTGACCCGTTTTTCAACTGGAATCACCGCAAATGCGCTTTTATCTCCGTCAAGTTTTACGACCAGGGTCTTAAAAACACAGCGTGCATCAGCCCCTATGGCTTGAGCGGCCTGTTCACCAACATGACCTTTTTGAGGGGTATAGTCATAAGAAATAGTGGTGAAGTTAATTCCCTGACTTTCTAAAAAGTGTGTAGCTGCTGTGTGACGGGACATAAGCCTACTCTTTACTCTGTAAAAACGATGGTGCTGTGAAAATATAGTAAAATATTTATGAATATAAACTATGGAACATTATAATTTACGTTAAAAGCTTAAGGGCCCTATTAGCCATTGGACGAAAAGGAGATCACATTATGTATAAATTATATTCTGCTTACGGGACTATGGGGCTTTCGGCTCATATTGTTTTGGAGGCGCTTGATGTCCCTTATGAGATTCATTTTCTTGACCTGGAGGCCAATGAGCAAAAATCTTCTAATTACCTTAAGATAAATCCTAATGGCAGAGTACCTGCCTTAATCTTGCAGGATGGTAAAATTATCTATGAATCATCTGCTATTTTGGTCACCTTAGCTGATGCTCATCCCGAAGCTGGTTTGGCACCACCCCCAGAAGAAGCACAGCGACCGGAATTTTTGCAATGGATGTTTTTTCTTACTAATTCTTTACAAGCAACTATGATGCATGCGCTTTATCCTGATCGGTTGGTTGGAGACGTATCAGAGGATGTTCTAGATGCTGTTCGTTCTGGAGCTCTGCAAAGAGTAGAGAGCTATTTAAAAATAATAGAAGCTCATTTAGCTAAAAATGGCCCTTATTTTTTGGGCAATAAAACGTCAGTCGCTGACATACACCTCGCGCTGACCTGTCGTGCCTTGTGTAAAACTAGCGTTTCACCCCGGAATTACCCTCATATCGCAACGTTTCTTAATAAAATCGATGCTTTACCCTATGTTCGCAGGGCTTGTGAGCAGGAAAATATCGAAGGCACGCTGGCTTAGTGACTTTGCTGAGTATCTTGTGAGGTCGAGTAAAATACTGGCATCATGAATCACAGTCCCCCGTTTAATGGCGGGGGACTAGGGTTGAAGCCCTTAGTAATTTTTAATGCACAATCTCTTCCAGATCAGTGACGTGAGTGCTGTTTTGGGGTAAACAAAGCACATTTTGCTCTCCCATAACAATTATACGGTATAATTTATACCCTAAAGAACGTGCATAAGCACGGGCTTCGGCACCGTGCCCATCATTATGAGATTCCATATAGATAATAGGATTGAATTTTTTAATTGTTTCAGTTGCCCCGTTTAAAACGGCATTTTCCATGCCCTCAACGTCTAATTTTACGAAATCAAGACGGGAAAGAGATAGTGAATCGATTGTGATAATCTCAGTAGTTTCTTTTTCACAGTCACTGGCAGTAAGGTCATTTGTTCTGTCCCCCTGATCTAATAGGGAAACGTCACCAAAATTACCTTGTTTGTAATAATCAACGCTAGGCATTGTAGAGCGTGTTATTTCGGCACCGAGCGCTTTATTGTGACAAAAACAGTTAGGTACATTATTAAGCGCTAAATTAGCACAAAGCTCTTGAAAAACGAGACGTTGTGGCTCAAAGGCAATAACTTTACCTTCTGTACCAACCATCCGGCACAGATCAACCGTATGGGCACCAATATTAGCCCCGCCTTCAATAATGATACCGCCTTTAGGAATGTAATTTTTAAGGAGGTATAGTTCCTGAACACCCCAGACTCCCTCTGCCCGGATGAGGCGTCCAATTTGAGTGTCATTACGATTAATCAGACGTGGCCCTGAAGGTGTTGTGACTAGCTCATTAAAAACAGGGAAGGCCGCAATGTTAAAGAAATTATGTACTGTTTGAAAATTGACAAGATCTTGGTCAATTAAATTGCGGGCAAATACAGCGCCTGTGCCACAATATGTTTCTGTTACATTTTTGGAGGGGGGGAAATAATGGCTTGGCCATATTGTGATATTATGAGCCTCATCCATTTTATCAATAGTTTGTTTTAGCATCATTGAGCCTGTTTTGATCCAGACCGGGCATGATTCATCTTCTTCCACGCCAACATGATGGATATTATTAATCGTTTCTAATAAAATAGGATGGTTGGCTGTGCAGGCCAAATAATCATTGATAAGCAAACCAGGCATAGCGGTTTCATTATCACTGGCGACGCAGAAATCACCGTCAAATAACCAGGGCTCAAGAGATCTGACGCAATATGACTTTGCGTCAACATAAAAACCGCCTACGGCAAATAGAATTTCATATCTCATAATATCAGAGATGGAAGTATAAATATTTTTTATAGCGTCTCTGTCATTAGCTGCTTCAGCTATTTTTGCTTTTTCTAATAAAGTTTTGAGATGGTCTTCATTGTGCCAGGAAAGCGTCTCTAAATGTTCTTTAAGCCAGAGATGAACTTTCCAGCCAGGATTCATGCCAACCCAACTTGCAATTGACTGGTTGGGCATATCAGCTTTGTCGCCAAGCCAAATAAGGTGTAAATGCTGTGGAATTTGCGTATTTTGATTGAACATTAAAAAACTATCCTTAATTAAACATAAAATTTGTTGTACGCATTATAAAGAAAGTTCGTATCTGAGGAAACGGCATTTTACGAATTGGTAATAAAGAAAATTAATATTTTATATTATAAGCAATATTAACCAAACTTCTATAATTATGTGAAAAAACAGATTAGGCCTTTTTCCAGGGTCTCAGTTATTTTAACTGAAAAAGGAAAAATATTATGAAAAAAATTACCTCTCTTTTACTAGCTGGTCTCTTGGTTGGTGGTGTGAGTTCTGCTTTTGCTCAAACAGCCTCAATGAGTGAGCAAGCGGCACCAGTAGGGACACCTGCCTCTACCCAAGAATTTATGGCCGCTAATTCAGAAATGACCAGAAATATGCGGGTCAATTTCAGCGGTGATGCTGATATGGATTTTATCCAAGGTATGATCCCTCATCACCAGGGGGCTGTTGAAATGGCTAAGATCGAGCTAAAATATGGGAAAAATCCCAAAGCACGAGCTTTTGCGCAAAAAATCATTAATGATCAGGCAACACAAATTGCTCAAATGACAAAATGGCTATCTGAACATAAAACAATGCATGAAAAGAAATAAATAGCTAAGTCAGGTGAGGTTATGGCTGTAAGTAAGCCATAACCTCACTTCCTAAACAAAACGTTACCGTAATGATTATAAAACTTAGTTTAAAATGAGCTTTTAAACATGAAAATGCCTGTATATTCATCTTTGAGCTATTAAGTTTTACAATAAAATAGCGCTAAAGGCCTTTATAAAATTCAAAGAATTATGTTTCTCATTAAAAAAGCTCTTTCACATAGTGAAATGAACATCAAAATCCCATTATAATAAAAATGATGTCTTCCTTAAGTGAGTTATTCTCCGCTTGTGCAAGGAGCACAATATTTGGATCTTTACTCAATATAGCTATGGCACATTATGAGTTAAGAGAGTTCATTAAAGATGCTATGGGTCATTTACCACAGAAACATGTCTGACTATTATTCAACTTACATTTTAGCAGATCAATAATGTGGTATTAAATTTTAAAAATAAAAATCATATTTATAGCAAATATGCCAAAATTTACATTAAAAAATTCTGATTACATGTTTGTTTTATAAAAAAAGATGGCGGCCTATTAAAAACCGCCATCTTTTTCAACTTATAAAACTTATTTTGCTTAAATCATCATTTTCCTGAGTTAGGCAAGCCTCCTTATACTTTATTACTACGGTTTGTGATTAGTAATCCGTAAGTACGGAGTGCAAAAATCACAATAGGGAGCGAGCCAAAGAGAATAAACACAACATCAGGGACCATTCTGATCCATTCAATAAATTGTGCGCGTGCTGATTGGCTATAAGCAAGACTGCGAGCGTGCCAGTAACCGTTGCTCATTACGTCATATAGTTGGAACAACCCACCAGGGAAAAGACTGATCAAGCACATACCAGCTAGGCCGATATTAGTACCCCAGAAGGCAATGCGTAACCATTTCTCGACTTTTTTCCACTGTTGAGCATTACTAACTTGTTGCAAGACCAAAACGAGCATAGCTAAAGCCATCATACCAAACACACCCATCATAGCTGCATGGCCGTGATTAGGAGTGAGCATGGTGCCAACTTCATAGTAACTGACAATTGGTAGGTTGATAAAGAACCCACACATACCTGCACCAACAAAGTTCCAGAACCCAGCAGAGAGTAAGAACGCATAAACCCATTTATGCGTAACCTGGTTTTGGTCGTCGCGGTCTAATTTTGTGCGTTTAATAAAATCCCATGCCTCAGCACAGAGAAGGGTTAGTGGCACAACCTCTAAGGCAGACATAAGGGCACCAAAGGCCATCATCATTTGCCCTTGGCCTGTAAAGTACCAGTGGTGACATGTTCCTAAAACACCACCAAGGAAAAAGAGAATTCCGTCAAAATAGATTGTACGCAGCGCTACATTGCGTGGAACAATTCCTAAAAGATAGAAAACTGTTGCAATCAGGGCTGTCGCAAAGAACTCGAAATATCCTTCAACCCATAGATGGATAATCCAAAAGCGCCAAATTTCTACTACTGAGTAGTTAGTATGGTCACCAATGAAGAGTACGGGCAGGTAAAAGACTGGAATTGCCAAAGCAGATAGCAAGAAGGCCGTGATCATGGGGCGATCTTGCTGGCTGCGCTTCCAAACAGGGCTACAAATCACCCATAAAAGTGCCATCCATGCAAATAGCCCGACTAATAAAAGCCCGTGCCATAAGCGGCCTTGCTCCATAAATTCCCAGCCAGTTGCGCCTAAAAGCTCCCACCAACGACCAAATATTTGCAAATATCCAGCCCAAATCCCTAATAA
Organism: Aristophania vespae; assembly: GCF_009906835.1. NCBI lineage: Bacteria > Pseudomonadati > Pseudomonadota > Alphaproteobacteria > Acetobacterales > Acetobacteraceae > Aristophania > Aristophania vespae. The sequence goes on along the minus strand of NZ_CP047652.1, from coordinate 1,512,290 downwards.
TGAGCCGACCACAACTACGACAAAAGCAACAAAAAGGAGATTAATCGCTACTTTGAGCCCGCGTGAATTAGCAAGCCTGTCGTCAGGTCCACGGAACCCAAGAGCAATATAAAGACAGGCTGAGACATAAGAAGTTGCAACCCAGAAAACGGCAAGCTGTAAATGCCAGGATCTTAAAAGGTTACTAGGAAAGATTTTTTGCAATGGTAGGCCATAAAAGCTTGCTGGATCAGCTCTATAATGTGCCGTTGCCCCTCCAAGGAGAGTTTGCACAAAGAAAAGAGCCGCCACAATAACCATATATTTGGCCAGAGCCTTTTGCCCTTCGGAGACTTTACCAATCCACAGACGGCAGTTTAATCTTTGATAATCCTGTGTAACCCAAGCGGCACTTGGGTACCTGTCACGAATAAAGACCGCAGCGCCAATACCCCCAAGCAGGGTAAGCAGACTTAACATACTCCAAATGAGTGCCCCGCGGATTGGCGTATTGCCAGCCCCAGGCTCATAGGGAAAATTATTTGTATAAGAATTCTCTGTCCCTGGGCGTGCAGTTGCAGAAGCCCAAGCAGCCCAGTTAAACCAGTCTGCAAGATGGGTCATTTCCTCTTTTGTTGGGACAATACCCGGTTCTAATCCGCCATTCCATACTGTGTCATGGAAGTATTTTGTCCAGAGAGCGGGGCCATCACGCCAGGCTTCTGCCTGTTCTTTGTTTAAGCTAAGTGTGTCTGTGCTCTTACTATAGTTATTTTTCTTAAGTAATAGGGCGACTTCACCATTTACAGCAGCCTGTTTTATTGGGGGAAGCGTTTTATAACTCTCACCAAATTCAGAAAAAGCGACGCTTTCATGCAAACGCTCAACCGTATGATGCAGTGAATATGCCGCAAAGTCAGGTCCAATATAGGCACCATGTCCCCAGACTGAACCATTATTCATAAGTCCATAACGTTGGAATACCTGTTGGCCTTCCTCGATACTGGATTTTGTTGCAACAACTTGCCCTTGCTGATCAACTACCTGCCCAGGGATGGGCGGTGCAACATGGTAAGCGTGTAAAGTAATATACGTTAAAATAATCGAAGCGATAATAATAACGCTTATGAGGATGCGTTTCCACCAAGGAGAGAGCTTGTCCTTGTCGTTCGCATCTTGGGCAGTGGCGTAAACCGCTGTTCCTTCAGGAGCCCCAGACATGAAAATAAATCCTTACAAGAGTCAAAAGGTGTACAAGTTATATACCTTTTAAAGATGTATAGAATTTACATGTTTGTTAATTTTGTCAAGCACCTGTTAAGCGTAATCAGCATAAATTATGCCTAACTGACCGTAGAAATAAAAAAAATCACAGAATTTTATACGTATTTCATAAAAAAGCGTGCCATATGCACGCTGTTTAAGGCCTATATTTAACTATAGACTCTAAAATTTCGCTCAATTATGAGGTATAAATATTATTTTAACCTTTAACAAACAGATTCTGACATAGCCAGAACCTGGTTTTTAAAAAAGGCTTAGGTAATGATTTTGCGAATGGCTGTGCTGGAAATATCTTCGGTGCGTGTTAGATAAATAACTTCACAGTCATTTTTTAGGTGGTCAAATTTTCCTTGCCAGTCACTACCCATGACCAGGATATCAATTTTATATAATTTGATATCACTTTTCTTTTGTTCCCATGAGGTTTCAGGGATGACTAAATCGACATAACGCAAGGCCTCAAGATAGGCCTTTCGTTCGTCATAACTGAGAAATGCTTCTTTGTTTTTAGACTGATTAAAATCATCTGTTGAAAGCCCGACCATAAGATAGTCTCCCAAAGCGCGCGCTCGTTTTAGAAGACGAATATGACCAAAATGTAGCGTATCAAAAGTGCCATATGTAAGGATACGTTTCATAATTTACTCTGACTATTTTCTATTTATAAAACTAATATTTAGCTGTTTGATTCCCTTTGAAATCCTTCATAAATAGCTTCTATAATGAGCTGTGAAGGTGATTGACCGGAGGGATAGAGCGTTTCTTTTAAAGCTTCACGCTCTGCAACATACTCCCATTTTCCTCCATTTTTATAATAAGAAACAGCTTCTACCATTTCGGGGAAAGAAGATACTTTTTTTGAGCATGATGCTGCTAACTCGCCAAGAGAGTTGAAAGCAGCATGAGAACCAGAGTCAAAAAAGATTATAGGTTTATCGAAAAACTGATATTCGGCCAGAAACGAAATACCGTCAGTAACCATTAAATCAGAAGCGTCAAAAAGGCTTGCATAATCTCCTAGAGAGACCGCACAATTATCAAGAGACTCCCAGACAGAAATATATTTGTCATATTGTTCTGCTGTCATAAAGCCTGATTTTATGACGCCATTTCTTAAACCTTGGTGAGGTTTAAAAACAAACTCAATATCAGGGGTTTTTTGGGCCCATTCAAGCATGAGCAGGCAAATTTGATTGAAAACACTAAATTGGAAGGACTCTTCATAGGCAGAATAATGAGTGCTCCAAATCACACGATAAGGTCTTTTTTCTTTTTCAGGAAAAGGCCACACACCTTTATCTTTATGAAGCAATAAACTGTCTATCTTGGATAACCCAGAAAATATAACTCTATCTTGGTCTATGTGAGGATTTTGCGAATAAGTTTCGCTAGAATCCGGGCATTCAGAAAATAACCGCCATGCTAATCTATGATATGTGCGGTCAAAATTGATACCACTTTGAGCGATCTTATCCATATCCAGCATCCATGGTGAATATGGAACCAGGCAAAGACGAGCAAAGTTTAAATCTTGAGCTGCATAACATGTCATCATATCTCCGTCCCAGGGTTGCTGGCGGAAAATAATGTCGGGAGACATGTTTTTAAGGATAGTTAGGCCATCAAAAGAATCTGTCATTTCAAGGCGATAATGAGATATTCCCATTTTTGTAAATGCATCACTAACAGCTTCTTCCCCTGTGAAATCACCACTGCTAATAATGCGACTAGGTATGGTAAATATAATTGGTTCGAACCGTTCATCTTGTGCCATACGTCTATAAATATCAGACAATGAGTCCCACATAGATATAGAATGAATAAGAAAAAAACAGCGAATTTTTTTGTTGCAAGTATTTTTTTGCATTAATAAGTTAATGCTGTCTTTTAAGTTGTTTAATATTATTTCAGAATTTTGCTGTTTTATTACTGATAACTGTATTAATTCTGCAAAATTTATTAATAAGTTATTTATATTATTAATTTTTCCATCTAGTTCTAAAATACTATTCTGAAGAAATTTATTTTCTGACATTAAACTGCTACTCGGTAGGTTAGACTATAATTAAATAAAACAAAATTATTTTGCTATTGTCTTCTTTACTAAACTGTTTGTTCCTTTTTTTAAAGATATAGATTAAAAATTTTTTTATCTTATAAAAAGTGGAAATATATCTTAAGAATTCATATTTAAATATTAAGAAAAAAATTTAATAAATTTTTTATAAAGTAAAATCATAATTTAATTAAAAAAACTCTTTGATTATAATATACAATATGTATGTATTATTCACATTATCTGTAACACAGTATTAATTTTTGCAAAATTATAAAACTTATTACTAGAGTTTTTCTCTTAATATAATGTACCTGTGCTGATGGTGCGTTTATCGTTTTTGAGGGCATGTCACTTATTTATAGAGTAAGGACCGCAGTGACTATAATGCGAATTATGCTGGCTATTCTGCCTGTATTTTCTTAGATAATGGCTTAATAAGGTAATAAACCAACAAGCAGGTTTGATAAAATCGGCCTGCTTGTCGATATATAATTAACTGGCCTCTAAAAAATTAAGAGTTCTTCAACTTTAAAAATGTGCTGTCATGTCCTGAATAGATAAAACAGTTCCCTGATGGGGGAAAAATTTTTCAGTGAGAAAAGCATGTGTTTCTGCATCTCCATCAGCACAGCCATCGCTGATAACGGCGAGATTGAAATCCAGGTCAAATGCCTGCCTGAAAGTTGAGAGCACCACCCCTGACGTCGTAACGCCAGATAAAATAAGTGTTTCAATATTTTGTGCCCGCAAAATCATTTCAAGATCAGTGCCGGTAAATGCTCCCATGCGGTGCTTGTGAATAACTGGTTCATTTTTTAAGGGTTTTAAAGCATCGTGAATATGCAAGGCATCACTTCCCGGGATGGCTAGGCCCTTTTCTTTGATCCACGAAAACATTTTATTACGTGAACTTATTTCGGGGTAATTATTCCGGAAAGAAACATTAACGTGAATAACAAATATATTAGCTTTTCGAGCTGCTTCCAGCAGGTGAGCAGCATTTTTAACGACTTGAGACGCTATTTCAGGAGGCATGAAATTTTTCAAAATAAACTCTTGGAAATCCATGAGTAAAAGTGCTGATTTTTTTGTATCAAAGTTAAGGGACAGCATAAAATAACCTTTTATGTGATGTGATGAAATTTTGTAATTTGAGTGCGTTTTTGTGACCAAACATGGACGATGCCGCGTCTAATTCTCTTTGAGAATTACAAGGCATTTTATAAAATTAAGTATTTTTAAAGCCTCCTTTGCGGTGGCTTGGTTCCCAGCATAAATTTCATTAACGACCTTAGTTTTTCTAATCAGTTTATTTTGAATTATAAGAAAATGTTTGTAAAGCACGATGATTATGTTTCGTGAATTTGCTTAAAGTTAAATGTGAGAGTTCCTGATAAAGGCAAAAATGGTTATGAAAAGGTTCTGACCATTTAGGGTGACACATATAAGAAGTAGATATAACCATCGTTACTTACGTAATAATATCAATAATTATTTTTTAAAATGGGAGAGATCTACTAATAGTAATAACCGGTTGGTTTAGGTCTAACTGTGAAAAAAGTATCTTGTACAGGAACCTCAAATACTTTCATGATGCGAACTTGTTAGAATTTCACAAATTTTGAATTATGACCTTGTCGATTTAAGCGTAAAATTAGAGTTATATTTTAGCCACGTCATACGAGAAGGTCAGAGAGCCGTAACAGAGCGCGTAATGAAAAACTTGCATTGACATAATTGATACCGGGGGTAGAAAAAAGAAAAAGCGGGGCTCCAATATATGAAATTTGTTTTGGAAAAAATTATAATTAGGTTATTTCTTTGAAGGTTGAAGGTTGAAGGTTGAAGGTTGAAGGTTGAAGGTTGAAGGTTGAAGGTTGAAGGTTGAAGGTTGAAGGTTGAAGGTTGAAGGTTGAAGGTTGAAGGTAAGGTTGAAGGTTGAAGGTTGAAGGTTGAAGGTTGAAGGTTGAAGGTTGAAGGTTGAAGGTTGAAGAAAATATTACAGACAGTCGAAACCGAGCGTCTTTAGCGGTAAATGTGAGTGAAAACCATCGACGGCTTATGAAGTAAATAATCATTTTATCGTTCTTTAGAAACAGAGTAGAGGGAAATAACCCACTTATTACATTACAAAACTGCTACTTAGATATTTTGTTTTCTTTAATGGTAGTATCGTGCACAGCATCATTTGTAGCTAAAATGAGAACTAAAATATTAAACTAATTTTAGAGAAATTATTATATTGCTTCTGCGATGTGTAAGGTGATTTTTAGGTGAAACCATCTGAATAGAAAATCTCACGTGATAGCGTCTTTTCGGGTCGTTATCTTGCCGTATTGGCAGTGCAAAAATTCAGTACATCAAAAAGTTTATCATATGAAACGTTTTTGTAGATGTTCGGCGCAGTGCGTTGTAGGCCCCTATATAAGGGTGATTTTCAAAATAAATGAAACTGATTTTTAAAACCATGCTGCGTATGAGCTACTAAATGTCGCCTGATTGCCTCCGTGACAGATGCACTGTTTAAAAACCATAGCTGATGTCCCATACAAAATTCATTTTACGCTAGTTAAAAGCAGCTCAAACCTGCTGTTTTCAAAAATATGCAATCTGCCAAGGTCCCATTAGATGTCGAGTTTTTGTCATGTGAAGTACAAAGGTGCTGTCTGGAGAGGGTATTTTCATAGATCAAGGCGCTGAGCAGTTACCGCTCCCAGAACATTGAGGCTGTTAATTGTAAGTTTGACTCACATTATCGACAAATTATAAGTAAATTCTTGGCAGTCAGAATGATGAATGACTGTAAATTAGTGAGTGGTAAAGCCAGTAACAATTAATAATACATGGTTTAAGTCTGAGTGGGTGGAACTTAATGGTCACCTGGTTACGAGAAATGATTTCCGTATATAAGCTCCTAACGTGTAATATAAGAAAATGACCATTCATGCAGGGCTAAATGACATTTTTGTGATCATGAAGTACCGAAAAGAGCGAAGTTAAGGTTGCAACAAATGTGCGTCGTCATGATGTATAAAAGTCAAATATAAGAGAAAAATCCCTCATTAGATTATGCTCTTACATAAGTAAGATATATTTAAACTTGCTGTCGTTCTATTACCCTAAATAACGGATCTAACCAGCTTTATATGAAAGGTGCAGCCCTCAAAAATTGGGCCCAGGGGATTAGGCCGTCATGGGGAGTTTGAGTGGGAAGAAAGATATTTCCTATTTAAACGTTATTTTTATATTTCGTACAATATAATTTCATAAAATATAAATAATGGTTTTTGATTTTTACCAGTATGTAAGGTGCAGAGATAGGTGCTTCGTCCTACGCAACCCTGCGATTATATTAGCAGTTTTGTTTTCTGCTCTGGCACCCTCGCACCTGGTTTGTGCGCAATAGTTAGTTACGTTGGTTCTATGAAATCACGATGGTGAAAGTGATGTGACAATGAAGACTATTGGAGATCATTTAGCCTTTGAAACAGAAATTCTGTTTACATCGCTAAAGCGAATAAAAGCAGTGGACCAGGCCATAAAAGGCCGAAGTAAAGTCTAGATAATAAAAGACGGTTTATTGTCAGCCCAACTCAGCAAAGTCAGTTTTTAAAAGAGAGGTTAAGGTCTATTGCCGTGCGACGTCTCCATGACTCTGAACTAAGAGAGACAAAATAAGCCATTTTACGTGAAAGAGGACAAAGCTCTGCATATTACCTGCGTAATATGTTGCGATATCGTTTCATTTAATTTTATCTTTAGGAGGTTACACCATGAAAGACCCGGTTTTATACAGTGACGATCTTGAACACGTGGCCCCAAATGAGCAGAAAATTCATCAAGGTTTTGCAAAAGAATTTCATAAGATTATTACCACAACTCATCGTGATGAAGGGCGGGCTGGCAGAGGAGTTCATGCCAAAAGCCACGCTTTATTAGAAGGTACTATACACATACATGAGGGCCTGCCCGATATTTTAGCACAGGGATTATTTGCAAAACCGGGCGAACATTCGGTTGTCGTGCGTATTTCAACTATACCAGGCGACGTACTGGACGATGCTGTGTCCCTGCCACGTGGTTTTGCCCTGAAAATAAATGATGTTGAAGGCGAACTCCTTCCTGATAATGAGGGTGTTCCTGTGCAGGACTTTCTGTTTGTTAATGGGCCTATTTTTGCAGCCCCTGATTCACGTCATTTTTTAAATACTCTGCGTTTGCTTGCTCCAACAACAGACCGTTTGAATGGTTTTAAAAAGCTGCTTTCACGCCTTATGCGTTCTGTGCAAAAGCAATTAATTCGGTGGGGCCGGCCCAATGATATGGTCGCACTGCTGGGTGGTTATCCGCCAACTATTCCGGTGGGGGAGCGCTTCTTTAGCCAGGTTCCCGTACGGTTTGGTAAATATGTTGCTAAGTTCGATATTGTGCCAACATCTGAGAGCTTTAAAAGACAAGAAGGCAGGATGATAGATGTTGACAAAAACCCGACCGCCATTCGTGAAGCGTTGAACAATTTTTTCAGCAAGGAAGGCGGGGAATGGACTTTAAGAGCACAGCTCTGTCGTGATTTGACAGAAAACCCAATAGAAAATGCGGGGAAAATTTGGTCAGAAGAAAATAATCCTTTCCTGCCACTTGCAACTATTAGAATCCCACCTCAGGAGGCCTGGTCAGAGGAACGAGCAAAACGTCTGGAAGATAGCTTGTCCTTCTCTCCTTGGCACGGCCTGGCGGCTCACCGTCCTTTGGGAGACATTATGCGTGCACGGCGTGCTACCTATCCTTACTCGTCCCAGCTTCGGACACGTCTTAATGGATGTCCTCTCCATTTTAAGGCGTCTAAATAATTATAAAAACCAAGCTTCTACTATCCTGTTGGCTATAGAAATGGCCAACAGGATATATGGCGGTTCATCCCCGCACGCGCCGGAAACATGCTTCTTTCTAATCGGTTCATCCGCACGCGCGGGAAAGCACGACGTGCCAATGTTTTAAGAGCATGTCCATGAAGGCTCATCCCCGCAAGTGCGGGAGAACATAGCGACCAACATCAACGCAGCTGCTTTGATTGTGGTTTATTCCGCACGCGTGGGGAATACGGACGGCGAGAGTTGCATCGTCTAACCACAAATGCTCATCCTCGCTCACACGGGGAACACTCTTTTTGGAAATTATTGTTATATAAAGTGATTTTCTTGTCGAGAAATCTACCAAGTTTTTTGACTAAATTTTAGGCAATTTCTGGCGCTGCTTGGTAGCAAGATTTTGTTGATTTGTTTGTGAGTAATTCATCAAAGTGGAGCGTACAGGGTGTAACGAGGCCAATGAGAGTACGGGGGATATATCCAGTTTTAGATATATCTTTGAGGTTCATCCTCATATGCGCGAAAATATCATGTAGAGCAATTAGAGGTTAAGAAGGATTACGCTCTAGGCTCGTACGTGCGGGAAACACTAAAAGGCCTGGTCTCACTATAGGGATTTGAAACTTTATTGCCGAAGTAAGAGGATCATAATATTTGGCCATCAACCATTATATTATGGGCAATTATTTACAGCTAGGCACATCTTTATTAACTGCCAAAAAAAGTATTGAGCAACAGCGCAATAGTACATTTATATCGCTATATGTAATTTGTAGCCGTACTAAGAAAAAGAAACATGTGAGCAGATAATAAAGATTTTATAGTCTGCATTACTGTTTTCTTGCATCTTACAGTTTTTATTTCGATTGAGTTGCCAGATCAGAAATAACTTATAGATGTCATTTGGAAAGGGTATGGAAGTCAAATTTATTTGGTAATTAGGGCATTAAGTCACAATTTGATTGCTCAAAGAATATGCCTGACACAGCTTTGTAAAATGCATAATACTCACTGAATAAAAGGCTGGACGCACTGCTAAGGTTCCTTGTTTAATTATTTTTACAAAAGCAGGTTTGTATTTTCTTTTAGTTGAGGCTGGCTTCCGACAGGGGGCTGGAAACCCCCTGTCTATTTTGAACATTTTTTACGTGATTATGTGAATGAGGTTAGAATCTGTAATGGATGCTTCCTGAGCCGCCTGTGCTGCTCTGGCTGCTACCATATTGACCGATATAATCGACATTAACATCAAATTTGTCGGTCAAGCGCATGCCAAAGCCTGTATTGATTTGCGCAGTATCAACCGAAAGCCCCGTACCCCAGACTGTCACGTCATAGCCATTATTGGCATTGATAAAGCCTTCACGAATATGGGCGTTTGTCCGTCCGAAAGCACGGCGATAGGCGGTTTCTAGATGAGGCGAGACCATAACCTTACCCAGTGAGAAGCTGGAAGCTAGCTTAATGCCCATGGTTGAAAAGCCTATGGAGCTATTCTGTCCTTTTATTCTTAATGCGGCATCTTCACCATGTTCACGGTAGCTGTCCTGACCGTAATTGACGTAAGTCATGCGTGCAAAAGGTTCAACTTCCAGAGGGATGGTTGCGCCTTCATTAAAGGCCATGCGATACCCTGTTTCTGCAAAGATTTGCCCCGTGCCTGAACGATTTCTTGATGACAGATTTCCAGAATAATCACTGAAATTCACCTGGCGATGTGTATCAATCATGTTCCAGGAATAGCTTACGCCACCTTTAAAGGTGAGGGCTGCATCAGGTATCAATCCGCCAACACGCCATGCATTGCCAAGATAGGCCCCAACTGTGGCTGTGTTGGAATGGGCTGAGGAGCTTCGACCTGCCTTAGCATCAAACCAGTCACGACCATAAGAAAGCATACCACCTAAGCGCCAGTTTCCCTCAAGTTGCGTATCAGCACCCATGATCCAGCCAATGGAAGATTGCCCCAGAGAGGCAGAGCCATTACTGCCGGAATTGTGGCCTTTCTGTCCATAAATTGTGCCCCAAACCGTAACAGGATTATTGGGGTCAATGTTGCAATAGCCATGGCTTTGTTGTTTGCCATCAAGGGTGCGAGCCCGTAGCTGGTCGCCGGCGCAGTCTAGACGGTTGATAACGGCTTCTTGAATAAAGAAGCTGTCATTAACCATAGCGGTTTTGGCATCGGCATTCAGTTCACCAGAAAGAGCGTTATAGGCACCGCGTGCCTGTGCGCCGGCATCATTTCCTGCGGCCATATTATTTAGTGCAGTCATGAAGGGTGATGATAGTCCCTTATTGTCGGCATGTGTCAGAGCATTAGCGACAGCATATTCATTGGCCGTTTTTGCCCAGCTATTATAAGCAGCGTAACGTCGGTAATCCAAATTCCATAGACCATTCTGATCTTGCACAGCCTTACCTTTGACAAAGATTGTATCAAAGCTGGTCTTGTTAAATCCGCTACCTGTTGTTTTAAAGTCCAGGGCCTGTGTTGTGTAGTTTTTGTTGAGTGCAAGTCCTGTCAAATGCTGGACTGAAACGCCCAGAGTGGCATCATTGACGGCTGCTTTTCCTGTTACATGCAGAGCCTGAATAGTGGGGGCATTTTTGCCATTTCCTCCATCAAGCGTGACACCTAGCGTGGAACCTTTGTTCAGGGTGAGGTTATTTACTGTTCCTGTGCCAGAAATAGCGGCATTTGTCATAACATTGGTGTTGCCACCCAGCTTATTATTGACTGTCAATAATCCAGACTGAACATTGGTTTGTCCCTTAAAGCCGGAATCATCAACACTGGCATTAAGGGTCAGAATACCTTGACCGGTTTTGTTAAAAGTGCCTGTACCGGTAAAGCTATTGTCAAAGCTGCTTATATTGTCTTCGTGAATGCTGAGAGAGCCATTATCGTCAATAGCGACAGTGCCACTGCCAAGAGAATGGGCCCCAGAGGTTACATTGGCACCTGATATAATTTCTGTTCCACCGGAATAAAAGTTTGTTCCGACTAGAGTAGCGTTCTGTCCTGTAAATTTGACACGCCCGGAGCCGAACATGGCATCACCATAGTTAGTGTTATTACCGGCCAGAGTCATCGTAGAACCGTCATTTAGGTAGGCTGTGCCATAACCTTGCAGGTTATTAATGGTGACATTGGCATTTGACCCGATCGTAAAGAGATTATTGGTCTTTTTAAGCTCATCGAGAACATTATCTGTGTTGCCACTAAGTGTGTTGCTTATAGCCTGTAAAAGGCCCTTGGCAGCTGGATCGGTTGCATTTTTGAGCTGATCAGCAACAAAATCCTTACGGGTCTGACTGAATAGCCCGTCATTACGGTCTAGCCCGGCAATATGGTCCAGATGCTGGTCGCCTGTGGCTTGCAGAGTATCAATGCTGGCATTGTCATTAAGATCAAGCTGTCCAGATTGCTGAACCAAAGTGCCTGTGACTTTGGCGTTATCAGTCAGAACGGCATGGCCATTATTGACCATTGAGGAAACCTGACCATTGCTAGAAATCTGTGTTTTGCCACCACTATTGGAGATATAGCCTGTTTGGCCTGTGACACTCACATTACCATTATTAATGATGTCTCCTGCTTTTCCTTCTACATAGAGACTTCCCAGGGAGGTAATTTCTGTTTTGCTACTTTTGGAAATATCACCTGTTTTAGAAATAGTGAGCCCACCAAACTGAATGGCCGTCACGCCTGTATAGCTGTTTTTGCCATTGATTGTGACTGTGCCTGTACCTTTTTTCATCAGACCCACGGCATTCTTGCCGTTATCCACGATAGCGGAATTGATGACCCCGTTTTGCTCCTGATTGCTGTTAAGGCTGAGCATATTTTGTCCAGTATTACTGGCACTGACTGGTGCTGTGATCGTACCACCCGAGATGGTGTGATATTTTCCAGATGTGAAATCGAGTGAAGAGGTAATATCAGATTGACCGCCAGACGCCGTGATCCGGTAATCGCCGCCAGAAACAACATGAGTAGGGGGGCTGGGGGCGGTTTTGGTGTGTCAGTATTATGTGCTGGAGGCGTTGTGTCTCCACTTGGTGTAGTCGGGGTAGTTGGCGTGTTTATATCACTATTATTGGTGACCATGACATCAACAGATTTGGCAGCGCTGTCATAGACGTAAGAGCCAGTCTGTCCTGCAATTGTGGCTGCGAATATAGTGTTGGTCTGTCCTGAGAGAGTGCCTGTATAATCAAAGAGATGATAGAGCCCAACATCAACGGCACCATTCTGCCCTTTATTCTGCCCTACAATACCATTGATGGAAAGGTTACCGCCGAGTGTCAGATTGCCCCGTATATCCGCATAGGAGTTATAGGCATCTCCCTTATTGCTTTTTTCAGTAGAAGTCGTTCCCTCGTAGAAATTGGTCTGGCTGCCCTGTGCAAGGTTTAGATCGCCATAAACACGCAGGATGCCGGCATTGTAACTGTCACCGATATTGAGCACACCTCCCTGATTAATGGAGAGAGCACCCTGACGCGTGGTGCTAAAGAGGCGACCTGTATTATCTGTAGTAATCTGACCGGGCTGTGTGCCTGTGATGTTTAGAATACCGGCATCATTGATTTGAATATTTCCTGTGCCATTTTGCCCGCCAAGAACGATGAAGGAATTTTTCAGATTAAGCTGACCCCCATGATCGACCGTGATCAGGCCAGAGCCCGAACCTGTTTCGGGGTCCAAGAGATTAACCGGTCCGATCCATAAGGTGCCCTGATCGACATTAACGATACCGCCATCATGGGAAGTGTTCTGGACGATATTATGAGTGGTATCATAAGTGACGTCATCTCCAGTAATGTGCATTGTGCCGTCACTATTACCGTCGACGTAAAGATAGGAATCATTTCTGGAAGCATCATTGGTCCGATCGTCATAACCAAAACCGGCATTATTACCTAGATAGATACCTCCATGCAGGCCGCCACCAGAAATGTTAATCTGAGCGCCTTTTGTGACATATAATATCCCACTGGAATGGCCTGCATCTGTGGCGTAATCACCTTGAGCAGGGATAAGAATTTTTCCATCTTTTGCCTGCTCCCATTCTTTTCCACCGCCTTGCTGACCAACGACAAGCTGGGCTGTATTAACCAGCGTATTATTGTCACGAATAATGACAGTCGCCTTATTATGGTCTGAGGGAAATGCGGGCTTTGTTCCAAAGTCATAGGAGTTATCCTCCCCGTGGCCAATAAGGAGTTCAGCAACATTTATGCTGGAGCCATTACGGATGTAGCTATTATTGATTTGAGTGGTTTCAGACCAATCACCTAGCCCCGTAAAAGAGAGTACGGCTGTTTTTTCTATGGTCGCGTTATTCAGATCAACATATTTTCCATTAAAAGCGACCCAAGACAATTTTTCGAATCGGCCGAAATCTTCTTCGTCATAGGGAGCGTTGTAAGAAAAAAGTGTACTCGGATCATCGCTGAAAGAGCCATTTATAGTACCTGAGAAAATGCTCTGGTCACCATGAATGGTAGGAGTGTAGCTACGAGTAGCTGTAAAAATAATGGAGCCATTTCCATTGAGATTCTGGATGTTATAATAAAAATTATTCCCATCATCTTTGTTATTCCTTAGATCTAGGACACCGCTTTTGCCTAATGTTAGATTCAAACCTTCTCTTTCAGAGGGGAAGATAAATTTACTTGCGTTGGGAGAGAAAGTCCCACTTTGGATATTGAGAGATTTCAAATTATTAAAGGAAAGAGACGTGGATCCAACCTCAGGAGCAGGTATGTCAACATTACCTCCTCCATTGATTGTCAACTCAGTCACTTTATCAAGATTATCCTGAGCAAATTCTGGGTGTGTCTTATCAACTGTAAGTGTCTCGCCAGGCTGAACATTTAAGTCGAGGATTGTAGTGCCATTAGCAGCAGTATTGAATTTTATGTCCTGAGCATAGGCTGTTAAGGAAGTTCCCATAATCAGCGCTATGCTGCTGACAGATGTCCTAATATATTTAAGAAAATCCTTTTTATTGCGAAACCTCAAAACACTCATTTTTGTCTGTCCCATAATATAATTAGTGAGGACGTTGCCTAAATTTTGGACGAACGTCATTTATTAATAATTTGTTAAAATTCCTTTAGTTGTGGTTTAATTAATGTGCAATAGTACTATAATATTTAAACATTACGTTACGTTATGATATTTCTACAGTGTGTGATCTATGACACGATTAACAAAATTATATGTATTTTATGAAGTATGTATAAAATGAAAATATTCACAATATTACAATTTTACTTTAACATTTCTGTATGTAATTAATTTTTGAAATAGATATTACTAAGGATTGCAGGTTATAGAGCATTCTAAAAAACGTACTATTTTTAAGTAATTAATATGTAACGTAATATATTAATTTCAGTTAATGTTCACGTAACGGAAATCTATAAGAGATTATGTTTTTGAAAAAAGCTGATTGTGGCAGCGTATTCATTTGAATACCTGCTTTGTTTCAATTGTTCTTAGATAAGGGTGGGAGATAGGTTATAAATAAATAAAATAAAGTTTGTAAAGAACATTTGCAAAGAATAGAGAAAAATGGATTAAAAATTATAAGATATTTATATAAACTTTTACAAATATATGAAATATATTTATTAAATATGTGACGTTATGTATTGTTTTTATTTGTAATAATTTTATAGAACTGGTTTCTGGCTGTTGAAAATTTATGTAATATTTTCAAATATTAGACTGTGATTTATATATGATGAATAGTTACCCTATCTCTCCAATTAATATAATGGACGGTCATTTAAGAGAAAATTCTTTTTGCTGAGTCTTATCAAGACAAAGTTTTACCAAGTTGAAAGCCAGGTTTTATAGACACTTTAAGTCTGTTCTTTCATAATCTCTGGGTTCAGGCTTTATTCCCTGAAATCATTTTGTGCAGACAACTAATTTTGAAACGGGTTTGACTAGGCTTTAAAGGTTTGAAAACATAGTCTAGCCAGGTAGTGAGAGATAATAGATCTATGCATATTGAGATGCGTCTATCGCAAATATGACCTGTCTTATCTGGAAAGAACGAGTTCTACCTTGAGGTTATGAGCGACTGGTGTCCTGCGTCTGAAGTGCTTGCAGCAGGATTTTGGTAAATTTCGTTAAGGCGGTATCACAAGGGTTAGTGTTACATTTGCGATACTATGTCTAATAGGAATAACTCTAAAACCGCAATTTTCTGCTGGCGTCCCGTACGGGATTCGAACCCGTGTTGCCGCCGTGAGAGGGCGGTGTCCTAGGCCTCTAGACGAACGGGACTAGAGATGAACCTCGTCTAGAGGATAATGGCTTTGGGTGCAAGGAAATTCGTGCATTGCACCCTAAATTTTTACTTAAATATCCGAACCCGATAATAAAGGTCCCAAGGGGCCGCCTCCGAGAAGGTGTACATGAAAATGCGGGACAATTTGCCCGCTATCTTTACCTGTATTGGTTACGAGTCTAAAACCATTTTCAAGTAAGTTAAGTTCCTGCGCTACGCTATCCACGCTTTGCCAAAAATCAGCTATTTCTTCTTTTGAAGCGCGCATAGTGAAATCATGGAAATCTGTGTAATAGCCGCGTGGTATTACAAGAATATGCACTGGCGCTGCTGGTTGGATGTCGTGAAAGGCGTAAGTATCTTTGCTCTCATATACTGCTTTTGAAGGAATATCGCCTCTAAGAATTTTGGCAAAAATATTTTCAGGGTCGTAATGAGGGAGGTGTTTGTCCGCAGCCATTGTGCAAAATCCTATGAATTTTTATTGAGAGCGTGAGGCTTTTTCTTCAATACCGCTTGTTCCTTCTCGTCGGGCTAATTCGGCCCAGATATTTTCTGGCTCTATTCCCGCGTCAACCCACATTACAATGAGATGGTAAAGAACATCTGCACTCTCGCTTATTAGGGCTTCTTTATTACCGTCTATCGCTTCAATAACGCATTCTACGGCTTCTTCACCAAATTTTTGAGCAATTTTATGGCGTCCACGCGACATGAGACGGGCAGAATGGCTCAATTCAGGAGACGCATCTTTGCGTGAAATAACTGTGTCAAAGAGGCGTTGAAGAACGTGATCTTTATTTTTATCCATACAGATATCTCATATTTTAGAAGTTTAATTTAACGATTTAATCTGACAGGCAATTCTGCTTCATAAAGAGCGTTTTTTACCTGTTTGATCGTAAATTGCCCAAAATGAAAAATACTGGCAGCCAAAAGACCCGTAGCACCAGCTTTAGCGCCTTCGATAAAATGTTCCAATTCACCAACCCCACCTGAGGCAATGACAGGAACAGAAACTTTTTGACAGACAGTTTGAAGAAGCTTCAGGTCAAAGCCCTTTTTTGTACCGTCTCGATCCATACTGGTCAGTAAAATCTCTCCAGCCCCGCGTGAGGCCATTTCTTCGGCCCAGGCAATGGCATCCAAGCCGGTAGCTTCGCGGCCACCTTTGGCGTAAACTTCCCATCCACCATGCCCATCAGAACGTGCATCTATAGCCACAACTACACATTGGCTACCAAAGCGCTCAGCGGCTTCGTTAATGACATCTGGCCTTTTAATGGCAGCGGAGTTAATGCCGCATTTATCAGCTCCGCAAAGCAGAAGCTTTCTCATATCATCTGTTGTTCTAACACCACCCCCTACGGTAAGGGGAAGGCAGATTTCGGCAGCTGTCCGACTCACAACATCCAAAATTGTATCGCGATTTTCCGAACTAGCGGTAATGTCTAAAAAAGTAAGTTCATCTGCTCCGGCGGCGTCATAAAGTTTAGCCTGCTCTACGGGGTCTCCCGCATCGCGGAGGGAGACAAAATTGACGCCTTTTACAACGCGGCCATCACGCACATCAAGACACGGTATAACGCGTAGCTTTAACATGAGCCCTCCAGTAATTTTAGAGCTTCTGTTAAATCTATGCGTCCATCGTAAATTGCTTTGCCGATAATAACACCTGCAATCCCGGGCACTTCCCGAGCCGTGCGATATAGAGCTTTAAGGTGATCAAGTGAGCCAACCCCGCCACTTGCAATAACAGGGATAGAGACTTTGCGGGCCAAGGCTGCTGTTTGCTCAAGATCAAGCCCTTCCAACATGCCATCACGGGTAATTTCTGTAAAAATAATGGCTGCAACGCCGGCATCTTCCATACGTTTTGCCAGCTCAATCGCTGTTAGTTCAGAAGCTTCAGCCCAGCCCTCTGTTGCAACGCAGCCATGGCGGGCATCAATGCCTGCGACAATCTTTCCGGGCCATTGTTTGGAAGCCTGTTTTACCAGTTCTGGGTTTTTGACGGCAGCAGAACCCAAAATAACACGGGAAATGCCAGCTTCTAGCCAGCGTTCAATAGAGGCCATATCACGCAGCCCCCCACCAAGTTGAATGGGAAGGGAGGTGTGTTCTATGATTTTTTTTATAGCGTCACTATTGGCTGAATGCCCTGCAAATGCACCGTCTAGATCGACGACATGCAGATGTTTACAGCCTGCTTCAGAAAAGATTTTAGCCTGAGCGGCTGGATTGTCAGAATATTGTATAGCCTGGTCCATATTGCCTTGTTTTAAGCGGACACAGGCGCCATTTTTGAGGTCAATAGCGGGGTAAAGTGTTAATTTAGGGCGCATAATTGGTGCATCTATCGGACAGGAGAGGGAAGAAGAAACGTTTTGAGGGGCTTGCCAATAAGTGAGAGGCTCATCTTTAACCAAATATTTTGAAAAGAATAATCCACGTACGACTTTTTTGCCTGTGCGCGCATAATAAGGATGTGTGCCCCAATGTTCAAAGCCAAGTCTGATAAGGAGATCAATGGCAATTTTTTGGGTTTCTCTCAGCTCGCAATCAACAACCTTAATTTTAAGGGCGCGGGCTCTGTCAAGCATAGCGTTGAGAAGAGCTTGCCCATAGCCTTCATTACGGTCATAGGGGGCAATATAAAAGCCCTGGATCCGCGATTTTAAATTATGCAAATCTAAATGAGCGGGTGGCAGGGCCAAAATACCCGATCCACATATTGTTCCGTCAGGGGTGCGGGCTACAAAAAATTCTCGTTCTGGAACAAGCAACATTCCCTTAAAAAAGCGCTCCAATACAGGGCGTTCAGGCGGCTCTAGCCATCCAAACGTGCCACCATCTAAAATAGCGGCCATTGTTGCATCTATTAGGGTTTGTAAATCTTCTTCAGAAAGGGGCTTTGTAACGCGATGTATAAGTTTACTATAAGGCATATATGCCCCTTTATGCACGTGGTGCCCAGCTTAGGAAATTCCTTAAAATAGTAAGGCCAACTTCCTGGCTTTTTTCAACATGAAACTGTGTGCCGCATTGGCAGCCCCGTGCAACAATTGCTGGGACGGCACTCCCATAGTCTGCTGTGGCTATGATATCTTCAGATGCACCGTTCTTTAGGGCATAAGAATGGACAAAATAAGCATGATCTTTAGGGCTCAGTCCTTCAGTTAAAGGGTGAGCTCCTTTTGTAAAATTAAGCTCATTCCAGCCCATATGAGGAAGTCTTAGTCCTGCCTCCTCAGCTTCGCTCATTGGAGCGATATAGCCTTTGATCCAGCCGAGACCAGGTGTCTTGCCGTGCTCCAGACCGTATTCGGCCATAAGCTGCATACCAACGCAGATCCCTAAAAAAGCTGTGCCTTTTTCTACGGTTTGTTCCAAGATTTTACGAAGATTATCAATTTCTAAGCCGCGAGCGCAATCTGCAAAAGCGCCTTGCCCTGGAAGGATTAAGCGATCTGCAGAGAGAATATCGCTCTCTTGCCGAGAAATACGGATATCTGCATTTAAACCGAGTTGCGAGGCAGCACGTTTTGTTGCCTGCGCAGCGGAAGCTAAATTACCGCCATTATAATCTATGACAACAACACGCATTATTTGTCTCCAAGCAGATAGGCTTTTTACAACATCCCTTTTGTAGAAGGGATAGAACCGGCTGCGCGCGGGTCACGGGCAACTGCCATACGTAAAGCGCGTGCAAAGGCTTTAAAAGTGCTTTCGGCAATATGATGCGCGTTTTTACCAGCTTTTTTATTGAGATGCACCGTTATGCGTGCCGACATGATAAAAGCACGAAAAAACTCTTCAATCATTTCTGTCGCCATGGTGCCCACCATTTCGCGAGGGAAGGTGATGTCCCAGGTTAGAAAGGGACGGCCAGAAATATCTATTACGGCTTCACATAATGCTTCATCAAGGGGAACAAGCGCTTGTCCAAAACGTTCGATTCCTCTTTTATCGCCGATAGCTTTGTGGAAAGCTTCTCCTAGAGCAATGCCAATATCTTCAATTGTATGGTGATCATCTATATGAAGATCGCCCTTTACTTGAATTTGCATATCCAAACTGCCATGACGTGCTAACGCCTCAAGCATATGATCAAAAAAACCGATTCCAGTTTTAATGTCTGCTTTTCCTTGACCGTCAAGGTCTAGGGAGAGTGATATATCAGTCTCATTTGTGCGGCGTGTTATCGTCGCCATACGAGGATTTTTGTGGGGGGTGTGCGTTGTCATATCTTCCTGCTACACCAGAGTTTGTGGGTTTTCCAAGAGGAATAACGATAATTGCTTTTCTTGGGGACGTAATAATTTTAGATAAGTTGTTATTTTTATATCTATAAAGAGGTCTGTATGCATTCTCAATCCTTAACAGCCTCCAATCTGGACATGCTGCTTTCACGTATGTCGACTGATTCTTTGCAAGAGCCTGCCCCCAATGGTGAAATGCTGGAGCTTATTCTTGCTACGGCTTTGCGTGCTCCAGACCACGGGAAATTGCGGCCATGGCGCTATATTATTGTTGAGGGTGAAGCACGTATTGCTTTTGCACAAGAAGTCATTGCTGCTCTAAAACGTAAAGTTCCTGATCTGCCAGAAGAGAAAACAAATAAAATCATTAGTCGTTTTTCAGCCGCGCCAGCTCTCATTGCTTTAGGTATTCATTTGCGTCCTAATCATAAAATCCCTGAATTGGAGCAGATTATGACGAGTGCGGCAGGGGCGATGAATATCCTTAATGGTCTTCATGCCCAAGGGTTTGGTGGATTATGGGTTAGTGGCGCTTATTGCGATGAGCCAGAATTAATGCATAAGCTTGGTTTATCTTCTACAGATCAGTTAGCTGGAATTTTATTAGTGGGTACCCCATCTAATGATCTTAAAAAGCCTAGACGTCCTAATATTAAGGATTATGTCGCTTACTGGCAGGAGGGGGAGATCCCTTCTTTCAATGCGGATAAAGGAGAGAAAAAGTGACCAGCTTTGCCCCCTTACAGACAGAATATGACGTTATCATTGCTGGTGGGGGCCGGCGGGGCTAGCGAGTGCGCTGTCTTTTGCCCGTTCAGGATGGAAGACATGTGTTATAGAGCCTAGCCCTATTGAGACGTTGGTTAATCCATCCTTCGATGGGCGTGAAATTGCCTTAACACATCATAGCATGCATTGGCTCAAAGAGGCTGGCGTGTGGCCTTATATTGCGTCTCATGCCATTTGTCCGCTTAAAGTGGCCCGTATTGAGAGCGGCCAGGAAGGAGGGCCGTCTTTACTATTTAGCCCTCCGCAAGGGCAAGATTCTGCTGATGCGCTGGGTTTTCTAGTGGCCAATCATTTGATTCGCAAGGCTCTCTATCAGCGTTTATGTGAAGAAGAAAATGTTACTCTTCGGGCCGGCATAGCTGTGCATGATTTTAAAGCAACCCGGGACGATGTAACGCTAAATTTGACAGATAGTTCTATGCTTAAGGCGCGCTTATTAGTGGCGGCTGACGGGCGCTTTTCCAAATTGCGTGACCAGGCGGGCATTGGGGCTATCATCCACGATTTTGGGCGAAATGTACTGGTATGTCGCGTTAAACATGACGTACCTCATGATAATGTTGCCCTCCAATGGTTTGATGAAGAGCAGACTATTGCACTGCTTCCCGTATCGGATGAGGAAGGAAAGGACTGTTTTTCCTCTCTGGTATTGACCCTGCCTCCTGGTGAAATTGAACGTCTTAAATCTGTCTCGCCTGATGAATTTGGTGAGGAAGTTACAAAACGCACAAGAGAACGGCTGGGGAAACTGGTTTTGGCAAGTGGGCGCATAACTTATCCTTTAAAGGCTGTTTATGCTCATCGTTTTCATGCTCAGCGCTTTGCCCTAATTGGAGATGCTGCGGTGGGCATGCACCCTATAACGGCTCATGGTTTCAATCTGGGCCTTAAGGGGCAGGAAACTTTAGTGAAGTCTTTATTACAGGGAAGCGGTGATCCAGGGATAGACGTGCTCTGGAACGTTTTTCATATCAGCATCGTTGGAACACCGCGCCGCTTTTTGCAGCAACAAATGCCATTGCCGTCGCTTATACGCGTGATGAATTTCCGTTTCTTATTGCAAGGCGTATTGGGCTTGGGCTTGCAGAGCGTCTGACACCTTTCAAAAAGGCTGTTACCCGCTTTTTAATGGATCCGGCTGCTTAATTAAGGCCAGGCTCGAAAAGAGGAAAATCTTTGAGATAACGTGCCATAAGCGCTGAAGGTGGCGCTATGGCGCTGATATGTGTTTCCTGGACTGTAAGTTCGAGAGAGCGTGACAAAAGCTGTAAGGGCAGTCCGGGATATTCTTTGCCATAAAGATGATCTCCTAAAATAGGAGCCCCCATATGGGCTAAGTGTACACGGGCCTGGTGAGTGCGACCGGTTAAGAGCTGGAGTTCAACCCAGGTTAAGTCCTTATTCTGCCCTAAAACACGCCATAAGGTTTTAGCGTTCTGTGCCTGTGGGGTTGAGGATGTGACAGCCTTAATATGCCAGCCGGTCTTGCTCTCAGATCGTATTAAGGGCGCGGTAATCGATCCTGTCTCTGAAGGCAGATGACCTTCAATAAGGGCCCAATATGTTTTTTTCACCAAACGCTTCTCAAAGGTTTTTTGTGCCGCGATGAGAGGGGTTTTTCGCTTAGCAATAAGCAAACAACCCGAAGTTTCCTGATCAAGTCGATGAACTAACCAGGGTCCTCCTCTTTTTTGGGGTACAAAACGCGTTTCAACACTATCACGGGTTTGAGGGCCTGGATGTGAGGCAAGTCCACTTGGTTTATTAATGACCAGAAAATGATTATTTTCCCAAAGAATTGGGAGTTCTTTTCCTGGCAACATAATGTTGTGGGTCATGTTCTTTGGTGTCTAATTTTTGCTTGCTTGAGGCGTAGCAATATTTTCCCTATTCATCATCATCGTCTGATGAGTCTGCTGTTTCTCTCATTGAACGCGAGGCGAGAATTTCACGTTTACCAACGTGATTAGCCGCACTGATAATGCCTTCTCGTTCCATCTGGTCAATAATATTGGCAGCCCGGTTATAGCCAATAGAGAGGTGGCGCTGTACAAAGCTTGTAGAAGCGCGCTGTTCTCTTAAAACAAGATCAACGGCCTGTTCATAAAGGTCGTTATTGCCATCGCTATCAGAGCTCCTACTTGGGCGTGCGGGGCTTCTTCTGGCTCGTCAGCGATAACATCAGCATTATAGACTGGCTCGCCTTTCGTGCGGAGGTCAGCAACAACTGCTTCTACCTCTTCGTCACTGATAAAGGGGCCATGAACGCGGGTAATGCGTGCACCACCTTGCATAAAGAGCATATCACCGCGTCCTAAAAGTTGCTCGGCGCCCTGTTCTCCTAAAATTGTGCGACTGTCATATTTATTTGTTACCTGGAAAGAAATGCGCGTAGGAAAATTAGCTTTAATTGTGCCGGTAATTACGTCAACCGAGGGGCGTTGAGTGGCCATAATGACATGTATGCCAGAAGCACGAGCTTTTTGGGCAAGGCGTAATACTGCTGCTTCAATTTCCTTCCCCGCGACCATCATAAGGTCAGCCATTTCATCAATGACCACAACAATATAAGGAAGATGTTCAAGGGGAAGGCGATGTTCGTCAAAGACAGGTCTGCCTGTTTCAGGATCAAACCCTGTCTGTACGCGGCGTGTGGGAGCTTCTCCAGAATCGCGCAGGCGTTCAATACGGTCATTATAGCCGCTAATGTTACGTACTTGGTGGTCAGCCATTAGGCGGTAGCGACGGTCCATTTCCTGCACAGCCCATTTAAGGGCACTAACAGCTTTGGAGGGCTCCGTAACAACAGGAGTCATTAAATGCGGGATGCCGTCATAAATTGAAAGCTCAAGGATTTTGGGATCAATCATGATCAACCGGCAATCCTCTGGACTTAAGCGATAGAGTAAAGAGAGGATCATGGCGTTGATCCCCACTGATTTTCCCGATCCCGTTGTACCAGCAACGAGGAGGTGCGGCATTTTGGCAAGATCAGCATAGACGGGCTGACCTGCGATATCTTTTCCTAAAGCAAGCTTTAATTTAGCCTTGCCATCGTGCCATCCCTCGTTAAGGAGCAGTTCGGGGAAATAGACTGTATCGCGTGATGCATTGGGAACTTCAATCCCAATAACGTTACGGCCTGGCACAGTGGCAATACGTACACTCAAAACTGAGAGTGATCTTGCTATATCGTCTGAAAGTCCAATGACGCGGGAGGAGCGTACCCCAGGTGCAGGCTCAAGCTCATAAAGTGTAACTACAGGGCCTGCATGATAATCTGTAATCGTACCCTGAACACCATAATCATTTAGAACACTTTCCAAAAGACGTGCGTTGTCTTGCAGCACCTCTTCAGAGGGGCCAGTAGATTGTTGGTCTGGTAAGGGATTGAGCAGGTCTAAGGAAGGATTAGCCCAGCTCTGATATTCTGTTGCAGGTGGAGAGGCTTTATGATTTTGGGTGACAGAACCCGTATATGGGCCAGCAGGCTCACTTTTTGGTGTTATTTGCTGGGTCGTTTTTTCTTCACCTGGGGGAGCATTATATGAGGGCATGGCACTTAAGCCACGATGGATCATACGTTTAAAGAAATCGCCGTTAGGGTGAGAGTCTTCTTTTGAAGCCAGTGTTTCAGGTGCAGTGAATGTATCTTCTTCTTCGTCATCTTCGTCAATAATCACAGGGACTACGGGCGGGGTGGTGGTGTCACTCATCCTGTTTATTTGGGCCAGCTTCTCCCCATATGGATTGGTAGGCGCCTCTTTTTTTTCATTTTCACTTTTGGGGACAATAGGAATTGCCTGATCCGTTGGGGGAACACGCTCCCATGGGGCTGCTTCTTGAGTATGAGGA
Source organism: Aristophania vespae (assembly GCF_009906835.1). Taxonomy (NCBI): domain Bacteria; kingdom Pseudomonadati; phylum Pseudomonadota; class Alphaproteobacteria; order Acetobacterales; family Acetobacteraceae; genus Aristophania; species Aristophania vespae. The sequence continues at coordinate 1,487,878 of NZ_CP047652.1, read as the reverse complement.
GGTTGAAGCCAGGTTTGGCCATCTTCAATTGCAGGCGGAAGACGTGGATCTTGACGCATAAAGTTACGTCTTAAAAAGCCAGCAGGAACACCCCCCTTGGGCGTGAATTTGTCACTATAGCGTAAGCGCGCGCCAGGTTGGGGAGTAAATAGCTTGTGCTGAGAAAAGTCTGTTTCTTTTTCATTATCAGCTTTTTTGCCGCGAGCGAGAGAGATACCCCATTTAAAGGTCGCTAAAAGAGCACTGCCTATGGCACGCCATTCATGGCTGTTTAGCCCCATGGTGATGGGAAATAAAAGAGCCAGCAGTAAGAGAGAGAGAATGAGCCCTACAGCTCCTCCAGCAGACCCCATTTCGCCAATTGTAGCATTTAAAAGGTAGTGAGCTAGTGACTGTCCCAGTTGCCCACCTAGTCCACTATCTGATGGCCAGGCAATATTAGGACCAGGTGCTAATATTTGAAAGGTGCTGATGCATAAGGCGCCAGCAGGTAAAAGTAAAAAAGCGGCTAAAAGGCGCAATATGGGCGCAGTGAGCATATGGTAGCGTACAAGCCGCCACGACCAGGCTAGTAAAATAAGAATGGGTAATGCGCTTGCCAATCCTAACCACTGGACCAGACTATCAGCGATTGTTGCCCCTGCTCTGCCTAGCAAATTGGTAGGCTGTGTACCTGTTGCCGTATTAAAAGAAGGGTCATGAGGGTTAAAGCTGAAAAGAGCTACTGCAATTGCTACTGCAATAATAAGCAGAAATAAACCGAGAATCTCCATCATGCGTGCCGATATAAGACGTGCAAAACGTGAGCCCTCTAACTCATCTGTAGAAGGAATATGGGGACCAGACGATTCAACGGGCGTTGAAGGCTTACGGCGCGCTCGTTTTAAGAAAAGCAAGACAGATCTGTCCTCTGTAATTTTTGCTGATAAAGTCCGCTATTAAAGCGCCATTTAAATATGGAATACGATTTCCTAAAATAGCGATTTTGAAGAGTGATGGGAAGTCTTATAGCGAAACCAGTTTTAAAGTCAGTTTAACAAGAAATGAGTTTGTGAAAATATCAGGCTGTCAGAGCTCATTCAGAGCAGGATATTAAAATAAAAAATATCAGAAGTTACAAATTTTTATTTATCCCTGATGAAACCAAAAACGGACTTCTGCTATACCAATTTGTCGCTTGAGTATAAGCTTTTCAGGTTCATGCAACAAATCTTCGGTCTGGTGTTCAGTCTCTGCAATTATAAGGGCTTTTTCAGCAAGCCACCCTTTTTGAGAAAGGGCCCTAAGAGCCTGGGGAACCAGAGCTTTATGGTAAGGTGGATCCAAAAAAACCAAATTATGTTTCATGCGGGCTGGAGGAGGGTTTATTGTATCACATCGCAAAATTTGGGTTTGATCTTCAACGCGGCAGGCACGTACGTTATCGTGTAAAATAGCGGCTGCTTGACGTGATTTTTCAATAAAGCTTGCGAATTTTGCCCCTCGGGACAGGGCTTCTAGTCCAAGAGCTCCTGTTCCGGCAAATCCATCTAAAATACAGGCCCGCTCTAATGCCTCTCGGCCGTACCAAGAGGCATGCATAAGATGGTCGAAAATGATTTGCCTTGTTCTTTGAGAGGTTGGGCGGGTATTTTGCCCTGTTGGCGCGCGCAGGGTGCGCCCCCGGAAGCGGCCAGCAATGATTTTCATTTCGTGCGCTTTTTTGCCGCTTTAATGCCGTCATTCACAAAAGGAATTTGCTCAGCAAGAACTTTGCCTGCGACTTCTTCTATGTCTCCTGCTTTTAAAGAGCCAAGCATGAAGGGACCGTAAGAGAGGCGGATAAGCCGGCTAACATGCAGGTTCATACCTAACATGACACGCCGAATTTCGCGGTTTTTGCCTTCTTTAAGGCTGACAGTCAGCCAGGAATTATCACCTTTGGTAGAATCAAGAACAGCATGAATAGGGCCGTATTTTACACCTTCAAACTCAGATCCCTTGGCCAGATCTGCGAGTCGCTTGGGATCAACCAAACCAAAAACGCGCACTCTGTAGCGACGCACCCATTGCCGCGATGGCAACTCTAATTCACGAGCTAAAGCGCCATCATTAGTAAGAAGGAGCAATCCCTCGGAGTTTAAGTCAAGCCGTCCGACACTAACGACACGGGGCATTCCTTCGGGAAGAGAAGCAAAGACGGTTGGCCTTTCTTGTGGGTCATGATGAGTAGTGACAAGACCTGTGGGTTTATAATAACGCCATAAACGCGTACGTTGCGGGGGTTCTATAATTTTCCCATCAACTCTAAGAATATCACCTGACTGAACGAAGGTTGCAGGATGCGTAACCTTCTCATTATTAAGAATGACTCGTCCATCTTCAATCATATGTTCGACGGCCCTACGGCTGGCAACGCCGCAACGTGCAAGGACTTTGGCGATACGTTCGCCACGTTCAGAATTCAAAGAGGAAGAAGGAGAAATTTTATTCATAAAATGCACATACCGCGCGTTTTTAGTCAAAGCAACGGGCTTCTTTTTCATCCATATTAATATTGGTTGTTATAGTAACTATAATAGCTAAGAAAAAACCGGTATTTAATGGCCATGTATCGCGATAAATCAAAGAAAAATTTTTCTGTTTCCTCATGGCAGGAGGCAATGGAAAAAGCGCTTTTTTTAGCACATGAAGGTGCTAGGGCTGGTGAAGTGCCTATCGGTGCTTTGGTTCTTGATGAAAAAGGCTGTCTTCTTTCTCAGGCACATAATTTAGTAGAAAAAAATCATGATGCCTCGGCTCATGCTGAAATTTTGGCCTTGCGAGATGCGTCACGACTTTTGAAAACGCCTCGTCTGACTGGCTGCACACTTATTGTAACGTTAGAACCTTGTATAATGTGTGCAGCCTCCATAAGCCATTTTCGCCTTCATAGGCTTGTTTATGGGGCTTATGATCCTAAAGGAGGGGGTGTTGATCACGGGCCGCGCTTATTTCAAATGGCTGGTTGTTTGCATAGGCCAAAAGAGATTATTAGCGGTTTTCGTGAAACCGATTCAGCGCATTTGCTAAAACAGTTTTTTAAAGCAAAGCGCTGATCGGAATTTATTTTTTCAATGAATATAAAACTCGATTGGTACAGTCAGGGTAATGACGTTTCCTTTTACCGTATCCGGGGGAGGTGGTAGAGGTTCGGCTCGTTTTGGTAACGACAAAGCCTCTTCATCTAAAAGGGAATGGCCGGATTTTTTGGCTAATTTGACAGAAATAATTTTGCCATTGCGGTCCATTGAGAATGTAACATGGGGTACACCTTCCTGGTCACTTTCCATTGCTTCAGAAGGGTAACGCTTAAATTTTTCAAGACGCCCTAAAACTGCGCCCTGCCATGTTACGAGATTATGAGATGTCTTTGCAGATGAGTGGCCCGGTGCTGGTGCTGCTTGTGATGGCGCTGGAGGAGCTTCTGTAGAGGGAGGAGCCGTTGTTGTTTCTGCTGGAGGTGTATTTTTAGGAGGTAATTTTTTTACCACAGGCAAGGGTTTGCGTTTTTTAACAACCTTGTGTGGTTTTTGCGCTTTCGGAACCGCTATGGGTGGGTTAGGTGCAGGTGATGGCGGGGCAGATATTTCAGGTGTTTTTTGCTCTGCTGCCTCAGATTGGGACTGGGTTTGCTGAGGGCCAAGTGCAACATCTTGGGGCGGCGTGGTTACAGACATAGGTGTCATATCAATAGCGATTGCCGCAGGTGGCGGTTCATCTATGATAATTTCTGGGGGAGAGACATGCATGGCCCACCAGAGAAGTGCGGCGCCGATAGTTAAGACCGCTATAAAAGAACTGCCCCACAAAAGAATATCTTCACGCTTACTCTGCTTGATAAGGCTTTTTTGCCAATCAAGAAAACTTGTCGCAATGAGTTCTTTTTCTGCCGTGCTATTCACTTTGTGCTCACGGATGAAGAATTTTCTGAAGGGTCTTCTTGTCCCTGAAGGTTAACAAGCGCCACTTTAAGGTAACCCTCTTTGCGGAGCTTATTCATTACGCTCATAAGGGTGCCGTAATCTACAATTTTGTCGGCACGAAGGAAAATACGCTCTTCTTTATTGCCTTTGGTTGCTGTTTCTAAAGCGCTTGGCAGTGCGTCGACACTAATGTCATCGTCTCCTAACGCTAAGCCATGATCGGCTTTGACAGTAAGAAAAACTGGATGATCGGGACGCGGTGCTGGTTTTTCAGTTGAAGATGGTAGATCAACAGGTACATTTACAGTTGTTAAAGGAGCTGTAACCATAAAAATTACAAGTAGTACCAGAACTACATCAATAAAGGGTGTGACGTTTATCTCACTGGTCTCACCTTTGTTAAAATGTTGTCCGGTCTCATCAGCATGACGAATGCGAATCATGCCTGGTTACTCCCCAGCGTGGCGTGACAAATTAAAAGGGACGACTCGCCCATTAGGAAATAGATGCTGTTTTTGGCTTAAATCACGAGAAATCAGGCGCATAATAAGGGCTGTCAAATCAGCTATCTGTGCACGACAGGAGGCAGTTTTGCGTGCCAAATGATTATAAATAATAACTGCCGGTATCGCTGCAACAAGCCCTAAGGCTGTGGCGAGCAGGGCTTCGGCAATGCCTGGGGCAACAACGGCGAGGCTAGTGGCCTTACTGGCTGCAATGCCTGTGAATGAGGTCATAATACCCCAAACTGTACCGAATAAACCTATAAAAGGTGCAGTAGCTCCCGTGGTTGCCAGAAAGGATGTACCTCTCATGAGCTTACGTCCTTCAGCGGCTTCTAATCGTTCCAGATGAAGAACAATGCGTTCTTTTATACCCTCACTATCATCAAAAAGCTCTTTAGAGCGGATGCGTTCAGCTTCGGCGGCCATAATAAGCGTTTGGGCTATTCTGCTCTCTAATGTCTCATCTTTTATCATGTCAAAAGTAGAGGCTTTTTCAATCTGCTGCTCTGCTTTTTGAAGTTTAAGCCTCACACATATGAGTTCGACTGATTTGGCGATGAATATGGTCCAACTAAGCACACTAGCAATGACCAGGATGATCATCACACCCTGCACAAGGGATCCCGCATTGAGAAACATCTCCCAGGGGGAAAAAGGAACTGAAGATGCAGGAGTGGCAGGCATAAGGCAGTTGATCTCCGAAAATTGCTTTTCGTGGTTTGAGGAGCGCCGTTTGAAAAGGCGCTAAAAACTCTATGGACTAAATATCTTTATTGTGCAACTAAGAATCGTTTGCAAGTGAAATTGCATAATATGGTTTTGGGTCTCAGAGGAGGGGTGATGCTTATCCATATTCCCAATATTTTATCGCCGGAGGAAGTCGCCTATTTTCGTCAGAGGCTTGAAGCTGATAAGTGGGTTGATGGAAAAATTACGGCAGGCGAGCAGTCAGCTAAAGCAAAATTAAACTTGCAAATCCCTCAGGATTCTAAAGTGAGTCGTGAGTTAGGAACTCTGCTTTTAAAAGCTCTTGCCCGAAGCGATATTTTTACGAGTGCAGCTTTACCTTTGCGGGTTTTCCCTCCTCTTTTTAACCGATATGATACTGGCATGAAATTCGACACTCACGTCGATAATGCAATTCGTCCCGATCCCGAAACGGGTTTTCGCATTCGGACAGACGTTTCATCCACATTATTTTTAACTGAACCTGAAGATTATGATGGTGGAGAGCTTGTTATCGAAGACACATATGGCACGCATCAGGTTAAACTACCTGCTGGGGATCTTGTGCTTTATCCTTCTACAAGTCTGCATAGTGTGAGTCCTGTCACCAGAGGGAGCCGCTGGGCTTCGTTTTTCTGGACACAGTCCATGGTAAAAGATGATGGAATGCGCAGTCTCTTATATGAATTTGACCAGTCTATACGGTCTGCCCGTCAGTTATTACCTGATGATAACCGCGCTATTTTAGGTTTTACGTCTGTCTACCATAATTTAGTTCGTAGGTGGGCTGAGCTTTAAAAGACACAGTTTAACGGAAAGTTTTTTCACAACGTAAAATTTTATGATCGATTCTAGTTGAGAATAACTCTTAATCTCATTATAGGAATTTAGGTTACTTATTTTTAATGTCTTAACAAGTTAGGGAATGGTTTCATTCTGGGGAGAGACAATGGAGCGGTTTAGCAAGACATATAAGCCGGCAGTGCGTTTTGGGGCGGCTGTGGTTTTGGGTGTAACAGCTGGTATTAGTTTAACTGAGAGCGAAGCTGAAGCTCAGAAATTAGAGACTGATCCTGCTGCGAATGATGAAAGCATAAAGCTGCCTTCATTGCGTGTGCGTGGTGAAAATAAGCAGGAAAATGATATCCCGAATATTAATGCTACAAAGCTTGATATTGGTCGTATGCCTCTTTCTGTGCGTGACACACCTCAAGTTATTAATGTCGTTCCAAAAGAGATTATTAAAGAGCAACGTCTTTATACATTAGACCAGGCTTTGGCTAACGTTCCTGGCATTACCCTTTCAAGTGGCGAGGGGCGCGGGGGACTCAATGGTGACCAGTTTCGTATACGTGGGCAACAAGCCAGGGGTGATATTTATACAGATGGTTTAAAAGATTTTGGTACTTATACACGCGATATTTTCGATGTTGAAAATGTAGAGGTTATTAAAGGCCCTGCGGGTGAATATTTTGGGGCTGCTAACTTAGGGGGATTAATTAATGAATCCCTTAAAAAAGCGCGTTCAGGAACATTTTATAATTTTGATCAAAGCTTTGGTAATGGCGACATGTATCGCGGCCAAGGCGATGTGAACTATCAAATTAATCACGATGTCGCTCTGCGTGTTAACGGGATGTATAATAGGAGCGGTGTTGTTGGGCGTGATTATGTTTATTCAAATCGCTATGGCTCAGCAGTTGATCTAGGATTGGGTTTACATAGTAAGACATCCTGGCATCTAAACTGGCGCTGGCTTCATACTGATGCGATGCCTGATTATGGTGTTGGCATGATCAAAATGCCAAATGGCAGGTATAAGCCTATTACAAGTGCAGGTCTTGATCGTAACACGACTTATGCTCGTGATGCTGATCGTGACAATTCTGATATTCATAGTTTGACATCAAGTCTTAAATCAGAACTGTCTTCCTGGTTTACATTAACCAACAGCACGCGTTTTACACATTACGAGCGTAATTACGGTGCTACATCTGTTGGGGCTTGTAGCACTCCTCAATGTGTTAATGACTTTTTAAATGGTGGTAATCCAGCAACAAGATATACTGCTGTGGGTGGTACAGCCTATCTTTCAAAGGGATGGGGCGTAGAAAATGTTATTATGGGTAACGCCCGTTTCAAAACAGCAATGATTAAACATGATTTGAAGTTTGGCGTTGACGTCAATTACCAGGATGAAGACCGTTATGCGGGAACATGGTATGGGCGTGTTAATAATCAGACGATCAGAAATCCTTCTCATTCATCTAATGGGGCCTATATCCGCTTTCCAGACTCTAAAAAAGCAAATTCAGATCAACGCGATGTCGGATTATTCTTATCTGACCATATTCAGCTAACCAAACAATTAGCCCTTTTTGGAACAGTGCGTTGGGATGCATTTACGTCCAGTATTAAAGGTTACCAACTCAACCCAGAATATGTACCACGTCAAAGACAAAGTGCTGACCGTTGGAGTCCCTCAGGAAGTATTGTTTATACCCCGTTTAAAGACTCATCTTTTTACTTCACCTTCTCGCGTTCATATAAACCTATTGGTACAGACATTTCTTCTCAGGTTACGATCATACAGGATGATACGCCGCAAAATGGTGCTGATTATAACCCACAACGTAGTGACTTATTTGAATTTGGGAATAAAACCGATTTCTTCAATAAACGTTTAGGGCTTGGCGTTGCGTTCTTCCAGATCAATCAAAGTAATTCCTATTATTATAACGAGGCGGGAGATGTGGTCTCAGGTTTTATTGATTCTGGTGTTGGTCTGCGTACTCGTGGTGTCGAAGTTAGTTTAAGCGGTAAAATCACAGATAACTGGGATATATATGGTGCCTATTCCTGGATGGATAGCAAAATCAAGCTTAAACAGGGCTCAGAATATCACGGCAAGGAAGCCGCTGGTGCGCCACGTAATAACTTCTCTTTATGGACGTCATATGACCTATCAAGTCATCTCTTTGATCCGGCCTATGGGCACCTGAAAATAGCAGGTGGAGCACAATATTCCTCAGCAAGTTGGGCCAATGGTGACTTTGATAACGTAGCCCGGATTCCTTACCAATTCTCATTAAATGGGATGGTTTCATGGGAAACAGAGCGTTATCGTGTTTCACTTAATGCAACTAACCTTACCAACCATTTGAATTATGCGTCTTCTTTCAGCACAAGCCGTGCTACGCCGGCTCCAGGGCGTGCTTTTATTGGCAATGTGGGTCTTTCTTTCTAATGAAAGATGGTCGTGAGATGGGGGCTTGTGCCCCCAGCTTAAAAGATCTTGATCACGTAGAGCTACAGCTCTTATTAGGGCAAATATCTCTTAATAAGGGTGATGATCGTCATGCTTTTGAGATGTTTGCCCTGGCGGCACGTAGTGGTCGAGCTAAGGCTTTGAATATGCTTGGCCGTGCCTATGAACGAGGATGGGGTGTAAAGCGTAATCCCACACAGGCAATAAAATATTTTGATTATGCGGCGCAAAAAGGTGAGGGATGGGCCAACTTTAATTTAGCTGATCTTTATCTTTCTGGTGATGGTGTGGCTTGTGATCCTAAGCAGGCTTTTGCCCATTATGTCCTTGCTGCCCAGAGAGGGGTTAATAAAGCGCTCAATATGCTGGGTATTTTGCATGAGCAGGGAATGGTTACCGGTAAAAAAGATTTTGATGCGGCCTGTCTTTATTTTACCGCTGGTGCCGAAGGAGGAGACTGTTGGGCGGCCTTTAATAGGGGCCGCCTGGCTGCCGAGAAAAAAGAATATAATGACGCATCCTTTTGGTTAAGACGGTCATTATCGCTGGAATTTCCAGGAAGCTGCTATGCGATAAAGGACTATTTGGAAAACACACCTTCAAAAATACTGCATAGCATTTTATGCGAAGTTAATGCTTATTTGGCTCAGAAACATCAAGAAGTCCAAATATCGCCATAAATATCTCAGAGATCAGCCTGGAAACGGAACCCTGTTACAAGAGCGGTTTTATAATAATTCCCGGCATCTGGACGAAAAATAATCTGACAATCAGGCACGAATTTAAGACCATGGGAGAACTGAAACCCATAGTTAAATTCCAGGACATGCGTATTTGTTTCAATTGCTTTTACCCCATTTCTCAAGGGTAAACCTATAGAAGCTTGAAGTCTTTGTGTTTTGGTAAGGTTGGGATTTACGATAAGCTCTGACCAGAATATGGAGCTATAGTCACCTGGTCGACCTGGCATGAAATGTTGAGCAACAAACCCTGCGGTAAAATCATGACGAAATGGCAAAGACGTTCCGCTTGAGCCGGTAATAATGGTCATAAACATAATGCCATCACGTGGGCCAGGTCCCAGGCGATAAAGCATTTGGTCACCCCCAATATACCAGGCACCGCGCTGTTTTTCGATGCGTGCTGGCAAGTTTGATGTAACGATCGGTCTGCCATTGATGGAGCGATATAGGTCCTTATTATCTGAGGTATCAATGTAACCCCCAATTTTATAGTGACCTGGTAAGTGGTCTTTTCCCCAACTTGGGTTCCATCCAATTTCCATAGGGATAACAACCCCTAGCGAATTTGTCGTGATATAGAACCCCGAATTACCACCATCTTTTTTAGTGGCCTGAAATAGACCGGCGCGTATATAAACCGTTTTTATGGGGTCATATTCAATTTGGGCTCCCAAATTAGCAAAGGGCCAGGACCGCCAATGAGACGATACTGAAACACCAGTCGGGTGCGAGCATGTTACGTTATCAAGGGCATAACATCCCAGCGGAAACGAGCCAAAGCTCATATTAGGAGGGTAATAGCCGGCTGTTACAATAATTTGGTCATTTGCAAGTTTTTGTTGCAAATAAAGCTGGACTAGGTGGTACAGCACATTGCCGCCTACACCATATGATTGTTGGGGCTCGAATAAAGTTAAGTCACTAATATAGTCTTTTGCGACATCACGCCCGGCACGCTGCACCCCAAGCATACGAAAACTAAGGCCTTTTGCGCCTATTAATTTCTCTAAATCTACATCGGTGGCCATAATAATCTGATGAGCATAATCTATGCCTGCTCGCCGTCCTCCCGCGACATTGGCGAGGGTTTCAGTCATATAGGTAAGAGTTAGGTCAATTCCTTTATCGGCGAGCCAGTCTCTCATTCCATACATATTGCCAAAAAGCTTATTGTCAAAAGAATGTTTGGATGGCGCAGTAGATGGTGCTTTCAATGTGATTTTATATGGATTTTTTATTTCCTGAGCCTGAGCCTGAGCCTGAGCCTGAGCCTGAGCCTGAGCCTGAGCCTGAGCCTGAGATAAATTGCCCATCACAAGAAAGAGACTTGTTAGAAAAGAAAAGGCAATTGATTTCGTAAAATGCGTTTTCTGAATCATGAAGTTATAAATAGCATGTGGGGCATAGTGACTGTTTGAGCCATTAAAAGCATGGAATTTTAACATCTTTTGACAGAAAATCATTAAGGACACATCTTACCGGCTGGTTAACGAAATAACTATCTAGTTAGTTATAGAAATGCCGACAAGCTATAAAGAAAAAAGCTGAAAGTCACACTTTTGTGATGCAAATCTTAAAATTGCACTAAAAATAAATGTCTATTATCAAGCCGCACTCGTCATATAGGCTCTGACGCTATCTTTGATCATTTGCCGATGGCGCTTGCTGTTAACGGCATTCAGGGTATTTAACCCAAGAACAGAACTGACAGTAGATGCGTTGCTTATACGGTAAAAGCTGAATGACGTGTAAAGAATATGTAGATCAACTGGCGTGATATCACGTTTAAATATACCACTTTCACAGCCTCTACGTATTATGTCGCCTAAGGTAAGTAAAATAACATAGCTTATAGTACTATCAATTCCGGTTTGGCGTAAATATTCTGCATTATTAATATTTTCGATCATTACAATGCGGACGAAGTCACTATGTTGTTCGTGATAATCTATTGTAAAATCAATGATTCGTTCCAGGGCTGCGATTGGGTCAAGCTCTGAAAGTGACAGGTCTTGTTCTTCAGCACGGAGACAAGGGTAAATTCGTTCTAATACCGCTTTATACAAACCTTCTTTATCTTTGAAATAATAATAGATCATGCCCTTAGTTGTGTTCATTTCCTTGGCGATTCTGTCTACGCGAGCGCCAGCAAGGCCAAATTTTGCAAATTCTTTTAGTGCTACATCCAGGATATTTTGCCTGGTTTGGTCTGAATCACGTATGTGAGAAAAATGTTCTACCATGACCTTCTCTTTCATTATCAAGGTAAATGAAAGCTGTTTCTGGCTGTAGCGTTATCACATTCTATATGGTCACGACAATTTGAAGTCTTGGCCTTAATATATTATTTGGTTCAGCTTGTGAGCTGTCATATGCACTAGAAACTAAATAGTTAGTCAGTTAATGTGGTGAAAATTATTATTTTTTGGTTAAAAGATTTTACCACAGGGTTAGGAGAAGATAGTGCCACCGTCTGCTCGTTTGTTTACGCGCCTTAATTTATTTTTAACTTGGGTTCTTGCAGCTGTATTAGGGCTAACGGGGCTTTATTTCCTTATAGGGGGAGGGTGGTTGCTCTCTCTGGGAGGAAGTTCGTATTTTATTTTAGAGAGCATCATTTTGTTTCTCTCATCTGCTTATCTTATTAAGCGGAGTGATAAAGCATTTTGGCTCTTTTTGTTCTTTTATGTCACAAGTGTGATATGGGCCATTTGGGATGCAGGCTTCGATTTTTGGCCATTAATTTCCCGCTTAATGATGCCTTCTGTCCTATTGCTCGTTTTTTTCATCGTGCTTCCTTATTTGAGACAGGCTCGTGGAAAAAAAGAAGCTAGAAAATTATCCTGGGCAGGTGCATGGCTAACAGCTCTAGGTTTGTTAGTGACAGTCTGGGGGATGTTTGTACCACATCCTCCTGTGGCTGGCCCGTTAACTGGGTTTCCCTTATCCCAGGCAAAAGATGGCCAGGGTGATTGGTCTTCTTACGGACGTGATGAAGGTGGCAGCCGTTACGTTCCCTTTTCAGAGATTAATCTCAAGAATGTTTCAAAGCTTCACAAGGCTTGGGTTTTCCGTACAGGTGATATTGCCATAAGCCCTGATGGCAATGGTGCAGAAGATCAGCAAACGCCATTACAAATTGGGGATAAAATATTCCTTTGCACACCCCATAATAATGTAATTGCTGTGGATGTTGATACGGGAAAATCAATCTGGAAAGCAGCCATTAACAGCAAATCCAAGATTTGGCAGCGTTGCCGTGGCTTGGCTTATTATGATGTGGCAACAGCTCCAAAAGAGAGTGGCAACACAGACGGCACCTCATTGAGTTCGGCTCCTAAATCCGACGTTCAGCCATCACAAACGCAATGTCAGCGTAGACTATTTGTAAATACAACAGATGCTCGCTTAATTGCGTTAGATGCTGATAATGGCTCACTTTGTGAAGATTTTGGGGATAAAGGTACAGTTGACCTTCTGCAAGGTTTAGGAGCTGCACCAGATCCACAATATCAGGTAACATCGCCACCAATCGCTGCTGGTAAAACAGTTGTCGTTGGGGGACGCGTTGCTGACAATGTCAGTACTGATATGCCTGGGGGAGTCATTCGCGGTTACGATGTCATGACTGGGAAGCTGGCTTGGGCTTTTGATGCTCGTAACCCTGATCCTAATCATAAATTAGCACCGGGTGAGACTTACCGCCGTAGTTCTGCTAATTCTTGGGCTCCCATGTCTTATGACAGCTCAATGAATGTTGTTTTTATCCCTATGGGGAGCTCATCTGTTGATCTTTGGGGTGTGCCTCGTACAGCCGAAGACCATAAATATGCGACTTCTATTTTAGCGTTAGATGCGAACACGGGCAAAGAGCGTTGGGTTTATCAAACAGTCCATAATGATCTATGGGACTTTGATATTCCTATGCAGCCTTCTTTAATTGATGTTCCAACTGCAGAAGGGAAAAAAGCCGCGGTCGTATTCGGTACAAAAGCCGGTCAGATTTTTGTTCTGGATCGCCATACAGGCAAACCCTTAACAGATGTGAAAGAACTTCCTGTTCCTTCAGCTGATATTCCTGGAGAGCAATATTCAAAAACTCAGCCTTTCTCAGTTGGTATGCCCCAGATTGGAGCAGGACCTCTTACTGAGTCTGATATGTGGGGGCTACACCTTTTGATCAGCTGGCCTGTCGCATTTCCTTTAAATCAATGCGCTATTCAGGGTTATTTACCCCTCCAGGAACAGATACGTCACTAAGCTTTCCTGGCTCTCTGGGTGGTATGAACTGGGGCGGAATTTCAGCAGACCCAGAACATAATTATATCTTTGTCAATGATATGCGCCTTGGGTTGTGGGTGCGCATGGTTAAAAATTCTGGCCCCGTGGCGGCAGAAAATGAAGGTGGCGAATCAGTCAATGCAGGTATGGGAGCTGTGCCTTTAAAAGGAACACCCTATTCTGTTGTGAAAAACCGCTTTATGTCTCCATTGCAAATTCCTTGCCAGAAGCCTCCTTTTGGTACGCTTTCAGCAATTGATATGAAGAGTCATAAAATTGTGTGGCAAGTACCTGTCGGCACAGTGCAGGATACAGGACCTTTTGGTATTAAAATGCACGCAAAAATGCCCGTCGGTATGCCAACTTTGGGGGGTACTCTAACCACAAAAGGCGGTCTTGTTTTCATTGCTGGTACTCAAGATTATTATTTGAGAGCTTTTGACAGTGCGACAGGTAAGGAAGTCTGGAAGGCACGTTTACCTGTAGGAAGCCAGGGTGGACCAATGTCTTACATATCGCCCAAGACCCATAAGCAGTATATTTTGATTTCAGCCGGAGGCGCTCGCCAATCTCCTGACCGCGGAGATTATGTCATCGCTTATAGACTGGATGATAAATAACGACCTTTTTAAATAGGATTTGCAGAGAACCCGCTCAAAAGAGCGGGTTTTTTGTTGTAAAAAAAAATGTTAAATATCGGTGTAATGTAGATTTAATTATATGGTTTTTATTTTTATTAAAAATCTTTCATATATTGGATAGATGCATATCATCTTAAATTTGTCATAATATCTATTAATCAGGATCAGAATAGGACTAATGAGATGAATTCAGCTTCCCGTTTGTCCTTGGCGTGTTTAGCGACTTTACCTTTAATAGGTGTTAGCCTTAGCCCTGTGGGTGCTTATGCGCAAAGCCAACCTATTAGACCGCAAGTTGCGAGTCAGGGTGTGCCCAACTTTGTTAACCTCGTAAAACAGGTTAAGCCGGCAGTGGTGTCTATTTCGGCGCGTATTAAAGAAAGCGATATGGATAATGGGGGCGATAATGGCCCTCCTGGTTTAGGCAATGGCATGCCTTTTCCGTTTCCTTTTCCATTCCAAATGATGCCAATGCCCTCGAACAGAGTGGTTGAGGCAAGAGGGTCAGGGTTTTTAGTCTCGGCTGATGGTTATATCGTTACCAATAACCACGTCGTAAATGGAGCCGCGAAAGTCAAAGTTCGGTTTGATGATGGTACCGTCCTTCCCGCAAAGGTTGTTGGACGGGACAGCAAAACAGATCTGGCGCTCTTACGTGTTAAAACAAACGAGCAGCTTCCTTATCTTGAGCTCGGTGATTCTGATACTGTGCAACCTGGCCAATGGGTTGTTGCTGTTGGTAATCCGTACGGGCTCGGTGGCACTGTGACATCTGGTATTGTCTCTGCTTTAGGTAGAGAGCTTAATACAGATGCCTATAATGATTTTATTCAGGTTGATGCGCCCATTAACCGGGGTAATTCGGGTGGACCACTTATTACATTAGATGGCAAAGTCATAGGTGTGAATTCTATGATTATGTCGCCCAATGGTGGGGGGTCAATCGGTATTGGATTTGCTATTCCCTCCGATACTGTGAAATCTGTTGTCGACCAGTTACGTAAATCTGGTCATGTTGTGCGTGG
Source organism: Aristophania vespae (assembly GCF_009906835.1). NCBI lineage: Bacteria > Pseudomonadati > Pseudomonadota > Alphaproteobacteria > Acetobacterales > Acetobacteraceae > Aristophania > Aristophania vespae. The sequence goes on along the minus strand of NZ_CP047652.1, from coordinate 1,472,744 downwards.
TTATTTTGGCGTTGTGACACAAACAGTCACGCCAACCATGGCGCGTGCACTTAAGCTTTCCGTATCAGAACCTGGAAAAACAACACATGGGGCCATTATTGCTTCAGTTGTCGCAGGTGCCCCAGCTGAAAAGGCCGGCTTAAAAACTGGAGATGTCATTTTATCTCTTAACGGTCACACCGTCAGAAGTGCTCATGATTTTGCCGTAAAGGCTGTGGCTTTGCCACCAGGTTCAAAGGCTGATTTATCTGTATTGCGAGAGGGTAAAACAGTGAACTTAACTGTTATTACCGGTAATATGGACGATAAAACCCAGACAAACGGTTCTAACGGTGGAGAAGCAGGCCCTTCAGGTAAAATAGGCATAGCCTTAGCAGCGATTACACCAAGAACCCGCCGGGAGTTGGGTCTGGATGAAACTATAAAAGGAGCCGTTATTGCCGATGTTGCACAGGGAAGTATTGCTGAGCGTGCTGGCATTCACCCGGGTGATATAATTGTTGCTGTAGGTAATCGTGTCACGACAAATCCTCATGCAGCTGCTTCATTAATTAAGCAGGCTTTGGCTAATAATCAGCCTCCACTTTTGCGGATTTTACGTGATGGTCAGCAACTATTCGTCGCTGTCTCGCCCGATGGTTCAGATGATGGAACTAGTGACGGTAATTAAAAATTTCATCAAGCTGTGAACTGAATTTTTGTAGTGTCAGAACCCCAATGTTTTGTAAGACATTGGGGTTTTTAAATAGGCTTTCGATATTATTTGTTAATGGCCTCTATTAAGGCCTCTACGTCTTTGGTTCGTGTGTAAAAACTTGTTACAAAACGCACAAGTTTTCCCGGAACGCCACCAGGGGTAGGGTAGCGGTAAAAGCTAAATCCTTCATTTTCTAAATTATCGAGTAACGTTTCGGGTAAGACTACAAAAACCTCGTTACTTTCGCAATCAAACGGCATTTGTGCTCCAGGGTGGCGCTTAAGCTCTGCAACAAGGAGTTTGGCCATTTTATTGGCATGGGCACAGTTTTTCAGCCATAAAGTATCTTCGAGTAAAGCAAGGAGCTGTAGGCTTAAAAAGCGATGCTTGGACCATAAATGTCCAGACCGTTTAATTAAGTGAGGAATGGCACTCAAAAAGGGTTTTGTGCGCTCGTTAATAAAGACGATAAGTGCTTCTGCGGCCATGGTACCTGCTTTAGTGCCGCCAAAACTTAAAATATCAATACCGGCTTTCCATGTTGTTTCAGCAGGAGAGCAGTTTAAATGATTAATAGCATTTCCAAGTCGTGCTCCGTCCATATGGACGGTCAAGCCATTCTGATGGGCAATATCAGAAAGGGCACTTATAGTTTTAATAGGATAAACGGTGCCCCATTCTGTGGATTGTGTGAGAGATAAAGCCTGAAATGGAGGAGATAAAACGCCTTTTTCCTTGTTGCGTTTTATGGCTTCCTGCAATGCCTCAGGAGACATACGTCCTTGAGGAGAAGGAAGAGTGCTTATTTTTGCCCCTGAGGTAAAAAATTCAGGCGCTCCACCTTCGTCATTTTCAATATGAGCACTATGATCACATATAACGCTGCCATAAGGTCTTACTATAGCGGATAAAGCGAGGGAGTTTGTGGCTGTACCTGTTGCTATTGGGAAAACAGCAAGCTCTGTTTCAAAAACTTCACCAAATTTTTTTGCGAGCTGTTCTGTATAATGGTCTTCTCCGTATGAAGAGACATTACCCTGATTGCCCCGCATGAGTGCTTCAAGGATCTCGGCACTGGCAGGAGTGACATTATCACTAGCAAAATTTTTGCGTACGTCCTCAGACACTAAAAAAATCCTTACAATTTCTGTTTTCTCAGCTAGAAAACTCGGGTAATTCCTCTTTTACATAGAGTAAATAAGAGATCGGTCTGGAAAAGACCTTTTAAAGAACTGCGGTGACTGCTGGGTTTGGGGAGTAAGTATATCATGACATCATCTGCTGGAATGGACAATCATAACGAGGCCAATGGTGCTAAGTTAATTGATGGTAAAGCAATGGCAAAGGGCTTGACCGAAGAAATTCGCCAAGAAGTTGATCTTTTGATCAAAGAAGGGCACCCTTTGCCAGGGCTTGCTGTTGTGCTTGTGGGAAATGATCCAGCTTCTGAAGTCTATGTTAAAAATAAAGCGATTCAGACCCATCATGCTGGTATGCGCTCTTTTATGCATATGCTTCCTCAAAGCACGTCGCAAAAAGAATTGCTTACTCTGATTGAGGATCTTAACAAAAATCCGCAAATACATGGCATTCTCATTCAGTTGCCGCTTCCTGAGCAAATTGATCCTGTTTTAGTAACAAATGCTATTGATCCAGCAAAAGATGTCGATGGTTTGGGTGAGGTAAATACAGGTCGCCTTGCCCTGGGAATGACAAATGGTATTGTCCCATGCACTCCTCTCGGTTGCCTAAAATTGTTGCAATCTGTGCATCCAGACATGACAGGCATGAATGCGCTCATTATCGGCTCTTCTAATCTGGTTGGCCGGCCTATGGCGCAATTATTGCTCAAAGAAAACTGTACGGTAACTATTGCGCACATACATACAACCAATCTTCCCGAGTTAGCACGTCAAGCTGATATTATTGTCGTAGCAACCGGAAAGGCTGGACTTGTACGGGGTGACTGGGTCAAGCCAGGGGCGACAATTATCGATGTTGGTATTACACGCGTCATGCAAGAAAATGGTCGAAGCCGCCTGGTAGGTGATGTTAATTTTGATGAGGTCAAGCATGTTGCAGGGCATATAACTCCTGTTCCGGGCGGCGTAGGACCAATGACAATCACATGCTTGCTCCATAATACCTTCCAAGCTGCAAAGCGACTTTATGAGAAGCAGGATTAGGCTCTTGCCAGAGGAGTAAATATTGTGTCATTGGTGGTGACCGATCGGTCAGTGAGATAATAGCAATAAGATTAAAATCTTTTTTGCGAACCCTCGCTTAACTATTCTCTTGTTAGATAAACGTGAAAATAACGGGATAAAATGATGGCGCAGGATGATTCGCAAAAAGATGACTCAAAGACTCCGCCTAAAGCGAGCTCTGGCAAAAGAGTGATCTTAATCGTTCTGGTTGTCATGGTCCTGCTAGGTGCCGGGCTATATCTGTTTTTTACACGCAATGAAGTTAGCACCGATGACGCTTATACAACTGGGCGTAAAATCTCTATCGCACCGCATGTTAGTGGCTTTGTCGAAAAGCTTTTGGTTGATGATAACCAGTATGTGCATAAGGGAGATCTGCTCGTTCAAATTGATGGGCGTGATTATGTAGCGGCCCTGCATCGAGCTGAAGCCTCAGTCCAGCAGGCTGAAGCTGATATGAACGCTTATAAGCTATCTTTGATTGTAGCCCAAAAGAACTTTCCTGGCCGTTTGGTCGAGGCCCAGGGGAATTTAGCGGCAGCCCGGGCCGGTCTGTTCAAAGCGCGTACAGATTATGCCCGTCAGCATAAGGTTGCGCGTGCTGCTACAACGCAACAAGAAATTGATTACGCTCATGCGGCACTTGATGAAGCCACAGCAAGAGTTGCCCAGGCTCAAGGTCAATTGACGCAGGCTGAACCAGTGCAGGCAAATATTGCAACTGCCGATGCTCACGTCACGCAGGCATTAGCGAATTTATCAGCAGCCCAGGCTGATTTAGAAAAAGCAAAGCTCAATGTTGAGTGGATGGACATTAAGGCTCCACGTGATGGGCGCATTTCTCAACGTAATGTAGAGCAGGGCAATTTTGTTCAGACAGGACAGGAGATGTTCTCAATTGTGCCTGATGATGTATGGGTTGTTGCTAATTACAAAGAGACGCAATTAACTCATATGCGACCAGGGCAAAAGGTTGATATTGAGGTTGATGCCTATCCGCAGCTTCATCTGAAGGGGCATGTTGATTCACTACAAGTGGGTTCAGGCGAATCCTTCAGTGCTTTTCCGCCTCAGAATGCGACGGGTAACTTTGTCAAAACGGTGCAGCGTATTCCTGTAAAAATTCTGATTGATAGCGGTTTAAATCCGAAAATTCCTCTCGCTTTAGGTCTTTCTGTTGTGCCAACGGTTCACACAGAATGAGCGGCGCAGCTACAGCTTCTTCGGAGGCAGATAATAAAAACTCCAGTTGGAAGCCAAAGCATAATCCTTGGCTGATTGCCGTAGTTGTAACACTTGCTACCTTCATGGAGGTCTTGGATACCACTATTGTGAATGTGGCCCTGCCGCATATTTCTGGTGCATTAGGTAGCTCCTATGATGATGCAACCTGGGCCCTGACTTCCTATCTGGTGGCTAATGGTATTGTTCTTACAATTTCGAGCTGGTTAGCAAAGTTTTTTGGCCGCAAACGTTATTTTGTTATTTGTATTGTTCTTTTTACTATAACTTCCTTTCTCTGTGGGCTTTCAACATCTTTGCCGATGCTGGTTGTTTTTCGACTTCTTCAGGGTTTTTTTGGGGGTGGTCTGCAACCTTGCCAGCAGTCAATTATTCTTGATATTTTTCCACCAGAAAAAAGGGGCGCTGCTTTTGGTTTGACGGCCATTGCTACCGTTGTAGGCCCGGTTCTCGGTCCAATGCTCGGTGGATGGCTGACTGATAATTATAATTGGCGCTGGATTTTCTTTGTAAATATACCTTTTGGTATTTTCACGATTATTGCCGTTGCGTCTTTATTGGAAGATCCCCCCTGGGAAAAAGCCCGCCGAGAGAAAATTGATGTTATCGGTATTGGTCTTATTTCTTTGGCGCTAGGCTGTATTGAAATCATGACTGACCGTGGTGAAGATGATGACTGGTTTGGTTCATCTTTTATTGTAACATTAGCGGTTATTGGCGTTATTGCTTTTATTGCTGCGATTTATTGGCTGTTAAAAGCTAAAAATCCTCTTGTGCGGTTAACGGTATTTAAAGATCGCAATTTTGCAATTGGCACTATCATGATGGGTGTATTAGGGGTCGTACTTTATGCCTCTGCCGTGATTGTACCGCAATTTGCTCAGCAGGTTCAGGGTTATACGGCCACAATTGCAGGGCAGCTTTTGGCCCCAGGTGGTCTGACCATTATGATCCTGATCCCCCTCGTTGGGCGCCTAATGCAAAAAATAGAATTAAGGCTTATTATTGCTTTTGGCTTTTTTGCACTTTCCATGGCGCTATTTAGTTCTGCTGTATTATATCAGGATGTTGATTTCCGCTTTCTTGTTAAATGTCGCATTATGCAAACGGCGCCTTTGGCTTTTCTCTTTGTGCCAATTTCGACATTTGCCTACTCAACCTTGCCTAAAGAACTGAATGGCGATGCTTCGGCCCTTTTTAGTATGGTGCGAAACTATTTTGGTTCTTTAGCCATTTCCTTATCTACAGCCGCTATTATTGAGACCAGACAGGTGCATCAGTCTGATCTATCACGTCATGCTGTGATGTCACGGCCTGAAATACGGTCTTATTTATCGCAAGCTGAGGCGGCGGCACAGGCTCATGGCATGTCGTTTCTGCAATCTCAGCAATATGCCATACAGCATCTTTATCAGGATTTTCTTAAGCAGGTCTCGCTACTTGCCTATAATCAGGTCTTTAATATGTTGGGAGTTATGACGCTCTTTATGGTTCCTCTTTGCTTTTTGATTACAGCACAAAAGGGAAAAAAAGCTGATGTAGGTGTCCATTAAAATGGTGAGGTTTACGGGCTCACTATTTTTGGGGAGCGTAAATGCTCAAAAAACTCCGTGTAACAAGCTGGACGATCTCTTCAATATGCTCGGGATTGGTTTTAACGGGGAGTTGCAAGCGCTTTTTTTGGACGAGCCTTGTTTGGCACATCATCAAAAAGAGCTCAGCGGCCAAAACTGGGTCTTCAACCTTAAGCATTTTTTCAGTGGTTTTGCGTTCAAAAAATTGTGCCAGATAGCCAATAGTGCGGGCAGAACCATATTGCCAAAAAGTGTCAGCCAAATTGGGAAAGCGTTCTGCTTCAGCAACAATAATGCGGTAGAGGTTGAGAGAAACAGAACTCAGCAGCAGCTCAATAACAGCGCGTGCATAATTAATGAGTGTCTTTTCAATATCACTTTCTTCGGAACGCAAAAGAGTCTCAAAAATTTTAAGCTTTGTGTGGCTCATTTCCTCGAAAAAAGCCGTAAAAAGGTCAGCTTTATTGTTAAAATGATTATAAAGCGTTCCTTTAGAGACAGAGGCTTCTTTAGCAATTTCTGCCATAGAGGCCCGTTCATAGCCTTTTTGCTGAAAAATTTTACCTGCACCAGCCAAAATTTGCCTTCTTCTGGAGAAAGGTTCATGAGGTTCGGTGAGAGCAGGTACCAAATGAGGGCTTTTATTCATGCCTTTTGGTTACTTTTTTTTGATAATCGAAGTTGGTTACTTAAGCTGCGCAAGATGTGGCGTCAATATTTAGCACAATTATCTATATTTAAAGCAAATTTGTCATTTTTGGCACTGATTAATACAGGAGTACTTTTGTGAAGTCTGTCCGATCACTTCGTCCTGTAAGACGACAATTCATGCTCAAAAGTTTCCTTTTAACTCTGCCGCTTTTGGGGTTGGGTGCCTGTATGGTCGGCCCGAAATATCATGCTCCCAAGCCGTGGTCTCCTCCTCATTTTGACACACATGCACGCGAAAATGGGCAAACTTCACCCTTAAGTGTCGTGACAGAGTTACCTTTTGACGATGCCTGGTGGAAATCCTTTCATGACCCTGTGTTAGCGTCTTTGGAAGAGAGAGTTGCAAAGCAGAATCTGGCATTTGAATTAGCTACAGCCAACTTGGCGCAAAGTCGTGCTCAAATGATGATTGCCGGGGCTGAGCGTTTTCCTGCCTTATCAGCGCAGGGTACTTATGCCAGAACTCAAAATAGTACAAAACAGTTAGAAGAAATCATCCACCGTATAGGAAAAAAGAGCCCAGGGCTCGTTTCTCCTGGTGACGTAAAGGTTCCTGTCTTGAATCAGTGGCAATATTCCATTGATGCCACTTATGAAGTTGATTTGTGGGGCGGGTAGCACGTCAGTATCAGGCGGCAAAAGCTTTGATGCAAATGAGTGAGGAAGAAAGACGCAGCGTCTTGATTGCTCAACAAGCAGATATGGCACATGATTATTTACAACTTCGTGGCGATCAAAAAAGAGTACGTGTTTTAAATGCAAGTCACAAAACTTTATCCGATCTGCTCAGTTTAACGCAGAGTCGTTATAAATCGGGTTTAGTAACGGAATTAGATGTAGATTCTGTCAAATCGCGTCTTCATCGTGTTGAGGCTCAGCAAGCACAGCTTTCTCAGATCGTGGCACAGGAAAAGAATGCTATTGCTTTTCTTTTAGGTGCGCCTCCGCGGAGTCTAGACCAGGAGTTGGAACAAGGTCAAAATACGCCAGTTGTTCCGCCTTTTGTACCGGCAGGGCTGCCATCTGAATTGGTTCACCGCCGTCCTGATATACGCGAAGCAGAAGCAAATTTGCGCCAGTCTGTTGCCGAACTTGGCGAAGCAACAGCGGATTTTTATCCTAAAATCACAATTAATGCTGATTTTGGTTTTCAAACGCTCTCTTTTAAAGATTTAGGGTTGTGGGGAGCCAGGGCGTGGAATGTTGGACCTAGTATATCATTGCCAATTTTTCAGGGTGGTCGACTGGTTGGACAGCTTAATTTGAAAAAAGCAGCTCAAAAGTCAGCTGCTATTTCTTATCGTCAGACGGTGCTGCGAGCATGGCACGAAGTTGATAATGCTATGCAAAGCTATCACGATGAGCAGAACAAAAGGGAGGGTCTTAATAACGCGGTGAAAGATAGTCAGCGTTCTCTTGATCTGGCTTTAAGTCAGTATCGCTCTGGCCTCAGTACATATCTCGATGTGTTGAATGCGCAAATACAAACTCAAGATGCACAAATGGATCTGGCAACGAGTGACGCCGCTGTCGCAACGAATTTGGCTCGTTTATATAATGCTCTTGGAGGCGGGTGGCAGAAGGTTCTTCCCGACGAAGGGGCTCTTTTAAAAGAAGCCCAAAATAACCAAAGCCAGGCAGTTGCTTATAAGTCAACCCGAAAGATGGTAAGATAATAAATCACAACATAAATGGCTTTTACTATCAGCTTTGCTCTGAGCAGCTTTATAGTAAAAGCTAACGAAAGTGATAAATATTAAATTGCTAGAAAACCTTCTCTATAAAACTAATAGAGAAGGGAAAGTAAGTTATAATTCTGCGCTTTTAGCGGTGCGCGATCATTTTGCACTTACTACATGTAAGCGGGTTCATATTCATATATCTTTGTGGAATAAAGACATATTGCTTGATCGCCTGGTCAAGTTTTGCTTTGGCTGAAGTCAGATCGCTTTTTTCGACATCACTAAGGGCTTCTTCCACAGATTGTGTAATTGGTTTTAACGGCGCGATAGCAATGGCTATTTGCACTTTGTTTTCAATGGGCCGAATGAGTTTATATGCTTGCGGAACATTCTTCATTTCTAAAGAATGATTGGCTTGAGCCAAAATGTCAGCTTCTTTTTTAGAAAGAGAAGATTTAGCGACAAACGTTCCACCAACTGGTGACCAGTTATCGTTGCTATATTTTGCTAAATTATGTGCGAATTTAGCTGCGGCTTCTTCCTTTTTAACTTTACTAGCCAAACTTTTGAAATTTGAATGACTTACCAAAGCTTTAGCCAGGTCGTCACGAGCAAGCTTCAGCTCATTTAAAGCCTCGGTTTTTTCTTGCTTAGACAAATATTGATTAGCTTCAAGTATATCTTGGAGTGCTTGCAGGCTGTGGTCTGAAAGTTTGTTAAATGAATGCCTTGCTTCTATCTTGGCCCAATGCTGCCTAACATTTTGAACGAGTTCATCATGTTGTGGCTTAGCCTGTAGAGCGGGGTCTGCCAAAGCTTGGGAAGCATAAGTACCGCCTAGAACCCCTAAAGCAAAAATAGAAGTGGCAAAACATTGATATGTTTTAAATGTCATGTCGAAACTACCTTTTTCCTTACAGGGCATATAGTTAATATCCTTATCTTACAAAGCGCCTTATGAGTGGGTTTGTAAGAGCTGTAAACTGTTTTTACTATATGTGAGTTGACCTTATTAAAGAGAAAAATCTTAGTCACATCTGCTTGATTTGATTTAGAGCCGCGTTTTATGAGCTGTTTCTGTTTTTGAGGCTGGTAAGTTTCTATTAAATATTTTTTTTAAATTTGTTACGCTTAAGAAGAAATTGTCTCTTCTCTTGATAAGGTAAGTGTGGGAAAGCATAGCTCATGACACAGAGCTTTGAACGTTATACAATTTATCCTATCCCGCCTTCACAGCGTTTTGGAAAGGCTTCCGATCTTTTTTCGGTCTGGTTTAGCGCGAATATGACTTTGCTGACCGTTTTTACGGGAGCATTGGGGCCGGTAGTTTTTAAGTTATCGTTCTTTTGGTCAATGATATCGCTTATTGTGGGTAACCTCGTTGGGGCCGTCTTTATGGCACTTCACGCGGCGCAGGGGCCGCGTTTAGGTGTTCCGCAAATGGTGCAGAGCAGAGGGCAGTTTGGTTTATATGGCTCTGTGCCTGTGATTGTTCTGGTCATTATTATGTATGTAGGGTTTGCAGCCTCAAATTGTGTTGTGGGTGGGGATGCACTTTTTCATATCGTACCTGTGATTGGGAAAAAAAACGCCATATTACTTATAGCTCTTTTGACCTTTATTCCCTGTGTCTTAGGTTATAAGGCGATTCATCTTTGCTCTAAATTGGCAAGCTGGGTTTCGGCTATTGCTGTGCTTTACGCTATAGGGTGTGGGCTTTATGCACTATCATGGCCGGTATTAAGTGATATGCACGGCTCTATGTCAGGCATTATCGGGGCTATTTCGGTGGCTGCCCTGTGGCAAATTGCCTATGCACCCTATGTTTCTGATTCGTCACGTTACCTACCGGTATCTGCCTTATCCGTGCGTAAAACCTTTTGGGCCAGTTATGGCGGAACAGTTATTGGCGCCATATTGCCAATGATGTTAGGCAGCCTACTCGTTATTTCATGGCCCGATTTATCTCCTTCTCAAGCGCTTATTCATTTGTCAGGGCCATTTGGGCTTGTCATAGTGTTAGTGCTTGCTCTTGCCATACCCTTGGGCAGTGCCATGAGCGTATATTGTGGGGGTTATGCACCCTTACATTAATCCAGACATTTCATTCTAAAAGAGTTTTTGGACGGTTTTCGCGTGTTCTTGTAACAAGCTTTTTGCTCATTATTGCCCTCTTTATAGGGCTGGCAATGTCTAAAACCTTCTTGCAGTCATATACGGCCTTTTTGGATTTTCTCTTAGCGGTATTGGTACCTTGGACGGCTATTAACCTCTTTGATTATTACTTTCTCAAAAAAGGTAATTACGCCGTAGAGGATTTTTTTAAACCCCGTGCCGGTCGTTATGGAAGACTTAATAGGCGCTCAGCTTCATGTTATATTTTAGGTGTGCTTGTTGAACTGCCCTTTTTAAAAACTGATTTTTATACTGGTCATCTTGCTACGACATTAGGTGGTATAGATATTTCTTGGGTTGTGGGCCTAGTTGTCACGACACTTCTTTATGCACTATTTTGTTACAACCAAAAGGCAACTAAATCTTAAATAAAAAGTTGGTCCTTTATGCGGGACAGACTAAGGCATTATTCTTTTTTAATATTCGCGTTTATATTAATTATGAGTGCGAATATTAATAATATGTTTTTTTATTTAATATAAATTTATAAAATTAAGACAAAATTTTTTAATAACGTTTTTGTTTATAATATATATTGATATCAAATACGTCAAATAAACTTATTTATTAGAGAATAAATAAGTTTTATGAATATCTATAATGATTTCTTGAGATTTTAACCTAAATTAAAAGGTAAAGGCGCTCTAATCTTAAAAGGACATTGGCTCCTAAAGAGAAACTTAATAGAAAAAGAGCACCTTATGAAAAACGATAATAGCCGACCTGAAGTTATATTAAGGCATCTTGCTTCAGATGGCGAGCCGGCCACACCTACCCTGGATACATTGCAGTTTCTAGGTGCTGAAGAAAATCGCGAAATTAGAGAAGGAATATTTGCAACTCCAGCAATTGCAACCTTAAGAGGTAAAAAAATAGCAGTTATTGCGACGGACGGCGTAGAGGATATAGAGCTTGTTGCTATATTGACCTATTTTAAAAGACATGGCGCCGATACTCACCTCATTGCTCCAAAGTGTCCTAAAACCACGGCTGCCAGTGGAATGATTCATCCTCCGTTACGCAAAACACATATTTTCAGTATTCATTATGTAAGTCCTGGAAGATGGCACAAAATTGATCATTTCTTAGATGATGTTGATCCTACAGATTATGACGCTGTGATTATTCCTGGTGGTACATGGAGTCCTGATAGCTTGAGAGCTGACAAGCTTACGTTAAATTTTGTTAAAAAGGCTCATAAAGCAAAAAAGATCGTTGCTGCTATATGTCATGGACCGTGGGTATTAGCAGATGCGGGACTATTAAAGGGACGTAAAGCAACGGCATGGTGGTCCATGAAAAAGGATCTGGAAAATGCTGGCGCTATATGGGAGGATAAAGCTGTTATCGATGATGAGATCATCACATCGCGTTGTCCAAATGATTTACTCTCTTTTGTTTTTACAATTGCTGTAAAACTGAAATCCTAAAGATTTATTGCAAATAGGGGCGGGCATTGCCCGTCCCAAATGGCTAACATCAAGTGATATTTATGATGCTATTTCATTTTAGTCCTGATCTTACTCGTGACCTATTTGAAGTTAAATTGTGAGACTTATGCTAGGATATTAAGTTTAGTGTCTCTACAGTCAGCATATTTAAGTTGATCTCATTCGATCAAAGATAATTAGGCCAAGACATAAACCAGACAAATTACAATGAATTTACTATGATTTGATAATATCAAGGCTTGTCTTAACATTTAACATTACGTGCTTACTTTTTATGTAAACTGGCAATATAAGAGATTTTTAAATATCTATCGGTATGTCTAAATTATAAACACTAGATTAAGCACTTTAATGCATGCTATTGATAATAATAGTCACTGGCAGGGTATTCCTTTCTAGTTGGCTCTGTCCAGTGATAGGGCTGCGTTGTGAGGGTAGCATAACGCAGCCTGCTTAAAAGGTTGAATAGTTTTATTACAGATTACTTAGTAATAATGGGAGTGCTGCGGAGCATTTCTACTATAAGAATATTTATTATAGATATTTACAGAGAATATATATAATATCCTGTTCGGTTATTATTCTTTAGCGGCTTATGTTAAGCTATTATTGGATAAAAAGTGCAAGATATCTTGGTTATGATATGGTTTCCCACTAAGCTGTTTGGTATTTTATCTTGCTTCTATCTAAATCTATAAAGACAGCTACTCTTTGTTAAAGGCTCAAAAACCTAATCTTAAAGTTCACAGGCAGGTAGTTTGACAAAAATGTATTACCACTGATGAATACGGTTTGACATGGTTAGACTCGAGACGACAAAGCGTTTCTTTTTTGTCTCATCCCTGCAATATATTTAAAATTAGTAAACAAGAGATAATAAAGAAGAATCTGTAATTTCTCTGATATTGATAACAAAGTTACTACAATTCTTTCTTACTTTGGATCATATTTTGTATATTTCTTGTATATAGAAACTTAAAAAGAAGAGTGGTTTTCATATAAACGACTTATTTCCACTTTCTGTGCCTTTATAATGCGTTATTACTTTTTAACTTAGTTTTGTCTCTTTCATATTTAATGGTTAGGAGTCGTCTTATCATGTTAGTGGCTGTTACTTCATGATAAATCATGGCTTTATAGTGTTATTTCATTAACGCCACGCCATATGGAAATATGTTGGAGACATATTAAAGAAGACCGTTTGTTTTTGTTCTCTTATGACGAGATATCAGAATGTAGCTGTCATGCTCAGATGCATAATTGGCTAGTCTGATATAAGAGAGAGTGAAAAATTTAAAGGCCCGTGACTTTCGGCATATTTTTGCTCTCAGAGTCTTAAAAGCCGATGTTTTTGTTTGTGATGTCACACATCATTCAAGTCATCATAGTTCCGTAAGACAACGGAAATATTTGCTAGCCGGCCAGTTCGGTGAGGCTCGTGAAATATATCTGGTAATATGCGTGCCATAGCTGCTTTGTACGCGGCAGGCACCGACATCTAAATACATCAATATAGGAGAATGTAATGAAAAATGGTGCCGGATGAGAGATTCGAACTCCCGACCTTCGGTTTACAAAACCGCTGCACTACCACTGTGCTAATCCGGCGTTGGCGGGAAATTCTCATTTCCTGCACAATTAATCAAGAGGTAAATTTAATTTTTTTGTAAAAAATTAAAAATTACCAGTTTTTACTGGCTTTATAAGCTCTGGTGGGGGCGGTACAACTGGCCCTTTCTCAACAAAACCATAACCGTCAGAGGATAAGGCGGGGTGAGAGGCTTGGTTACTGCACCCGCTTAGCAAGGCGCAGCTTATTAAAGTGAGGAAAAAGAAATTTTTCATGAAAATTGTGACTCTAAAGTGAGATAAATTTTGTCCGTAATGGCACGGAAAGCCTTTGCTTCAATAGTATCTGGAGCGCAAATGACAATAGGCTCTCCTTTATCAGCACCAAGGCGAATCTCTGTAGAAAGTGGAATCTCACCCAAAAATGGAAGATTAAGAGCTTCAGCTTCCGATCGGGCGCCGCCATGGCCGAAAATAGCTGTGTTTTTGTGGCAATGAGGACAGTTAAAATAGGACATATTTTCTACAAGCCCTAAAATAGGCGTGTGGGTACGTTCAAAAAGCGTCACGCCCCGTCTGGCATCAAGTAGAGCAATATCTTGCGGCGTGGAGATAATAATAGCTCCACCTTTTTCTAATTTATCTCCTAGCTTCTTTGTAAGGGTCAGCTGAGCGTCACCTGTGCCCGGGGGAGGTCGATAACCATAACATCAAGCTTACCCCATTGTACATCATCCAGTAACTGCGATACCGCGCCCATAATCATGGGGCCGCGCCAGATAAGAGCCTGTTTTTCATCGACCAGATAGCCGATAGACATTGTTTTTAAGCCCCATTTCTCTATGGGAATAAGCTTGCCATTGACGACTTCAGGTTTTGTATCGGCACCTAACATAACCGGAAGGGAGGGACCATAAATGTCAAGATCCAGTAGCCCGGTTTTAAGGCCTTTTTGAGCAAGACCACAGGCAAGGTTAATGGCTGCGGTAGATTTCCCTACCCCTCCTTTTCCTGAAGCAACGGCAATAACGAGCTTGACCTCAGGTAAAGTAGGGTCGTTTGAGGGTTTCCCTCCAAGAGGGCGGTGCATTTTTTGGTTGGGTGCAGTTGAAGGTGTCTGAGCGGCTATGAAAGACAAATTGACAGCGCTGAGATCTGTTTTCTTTTTTAAAAGAGAGTCCAGGTCCTCTTTAAGGGATTTTAAAAAACTTTCATTTTTGACGAAGCTTTCACAGCTTATGAAAGCTTGGTTCTCTCGCACAATCACATCGCGCAAAATTATGCGTTTAGTGAGTTCTTTATGATGCAAAAACGCTAAAATGTTTTCGCGAATGAGGGACGTTACGGAATCGTTTTCTTGAGTCATAAAATGATTTTCTCACGTTGCAAAAAGCACTGAAAGGAAAATTATTTTATTCTTTTTAACTCATTGATGACCTTTTAAAAGAAGTAGGTTAGAGTTTCGCCCATGACCAAAGCTTTTTCTCGTTTTTCTGTTTCTTGTGCGGCTTTATTAGTCGTGAGCAGCCCTTTTCTTTCTGTCACCTCATGGGCGCAGAACAAGCCTATGGCGACAATAGAAGCTGTTAAAGCTTCCATAAAAGCAAAAAAGGAGGATACACCTCCTGGCTTTGCTGATCTGGTTGATAAGCTTTTGCCTGCTGTCGTGAATATTTCTGCTTCAAAGATTATTCATCCAGCGGATGATGAGAACTCAGATGGCCCTGATGCTAGTAGTCCCAATGGGCCACAAACGCCACCTTCCAAAAAAAAGACACCCTTAGACAAGTTTCTTCATGATTATATGAAGCATAAAGAGGGGGCAGGGGCTCCAAAACGAGAAGTGCAAGCTTTAGGTTCAGGTTTTATTATCGATCCGTCTGGTATAGTGGTTACGAATAATCACGTTATAGATAATGCGGACCAGGTTAGTGTCACGTTACATGACGGCACAGAGCTTCCTGCTAAAATCATAGGACGTGATAGTCAGGTTGATCTTGCTGTATTGCAGGTGCAGTCTGCTCACCCTCTACCTCACGTTATTTTAGGCCATAGTGACGAAGCGCGTATTGGCGATATGGTGCTTGCTATTGGTAACCCTTTTGGGCTGAGTGGCACTGTCACATCTGGGATCATTTCCTCTCGTAAACGAAACGTGGCTCACGGTTTATATGATGATTTCATCCAAACTGATGCTGCCATTAATCGTGGGAATTCTGGTGGACCTCTTTTTAACCTGAAAGGTGAGGTTATTGGAATCAACACCCTCATTTATGGTGGTGCCGGAGGGGATTCGATTGGAATTGGTTTTGCAATTCCAGCAGATGACGCTCGCGGTATTATTGAGCAGCTTCGTCGTAAAGGCTATGTACAGCGTGGCTGGCTAGGAGTTTCATTCCAGGATCTCACGCGCTCTATGGCTGATGATCTCGATATTTATGATGAAAATGGCACACCCGCCAAAGGGGCTATTTTAGCTGATGTTAAAAAGGGCGGTCCCTCTGCTAAAGCTGGTTTAAAGGTGGGAGATGTCCTCTTAAGTGTAAATGGGCATGAAATTACCGGGTCTATTTTGCCGCGTTTGGTTGCTGAACACCAACCAGGTGAAAAAGTTACATTTGATGTGTGGCATAAAGGTAAGCGTAAAACTGTATCGCTTATTTTGGAAAAATCTCCTAAAGAAGCTGATCCTTTGCCCTCAGACGTATTTTTACCTAAAAACAGACATCAAACAATCAAAAGCCTCGGTTTGAAAGTAAGTGCCATTGATTCGGATTTGCGCACGCAATATTCTCTTTCTGATAGTCAAAGAGGTATTTTAGTTAGTGAAGTGAGCAAAAATAGTATTGCTGACCAACGTGGCATTAAAGAAGGTAATATTATCACTCAGGTAGGACAGACGGACGTAAATAGTCCTGACGCTTTCGAACGGGCTATTAAGCGTGTCGAAGAATTAAAGAAAAAAGATGTCCTTCTTCTTTTACAGGATAAAGATGGTATGAAGTGGGTACCTCTTCCACTAAGGCGCTAAATAGCTTTAATTTTTTTCATTATCACAAATCTTTGTAGAGTAAGTGTGACAAAAATCCTCTAAAATAATCCTATTATAGAGGATGCTTTATGTTGAATTATGCTAATCTTACAAAGGATTTGGGCTCTGTTCAAAAGCCTCTTTATAATCCGAGAAGTGTAACGGCTGGTATCGTACATTTTGGCGTGGGGAATTTCTTTCGGGCACACCAGGCTTATTATCTAGACCGCCTGCTCAAAGATGATCCTTATTGGGGTGTTATCGGGGTTGGGCTACGCGATAGCGCCTCAGCAAGGGAAAAGAGCGATTTATTCCGAAAACAAAATGGAATCTATTCTCTTACAGAATGTGCTTCTGATGGATCTTTCAAAACACGTCTTATTGGGGTGTTGTTGCATTATATTTTGGCCCCACAAAGCCCCCAGGCCGTATTAAAGGCGCTTATTTCACCCGAAACGCATCTTGTATCAATGACACTGACAGAGGGCGGGTATCCTTATGACGCGCGTGCCCAGAAAGTTATAGAAGATGATGCTGCTTTAAATGCTGATCTTAAAAATTTGGAAAAACCACAAACAGCTTTTGGTTATATTGTAGCAGGCTGTGCTTTGCGCCGGAAGTTGAAAGGGTGCGGTTTTACAGTTCTATCTTGCGATAATTTACAGCAAAATGGCACGACAACAAAAAAAATTGTTTTATATCTCGCCCGGGCGCATGATCCAGATTTGGCAAAGTGGATTGAAGAAAATGTCACGTTCCCCAATGCAATGGTTGATCGTATTACCCCCAGTATCACGGCTGAAACGCAACGTCTGTTAAATGAAAAAACGGGATTGAATGATGCCCTTCCCGTGCTAACAGAAGATTTTACTCAATGGGTGATAGAAGATAATTTTCTTCATACAAGGCCGGAATTTGAAAAAGTTGGGGCACAAATTGTTGGCGATGTTTCTCCGTATGAACATGTCAAAACCCGCATGCTTAATGCATCGCACGGTATGTTATGTTACTCGGCCTGTCTGTTAGGTTATGAGATCAAAGATGAAGCGTTGCGGGCAGAACCGTTACTCAGGCGCTTATTGTGGGATTTTTGGAATGATGACGTTATTCCCACCCTTACACCCCCGAAGGGCTTTCTTTAGAGGCTTATAGAGATAATCTTCTAAAGCGTTATCTCAATCCAGCTATTGGTGATCAGACACTCAGGGTTGCGGGTGATGGCGCTTCTAAAATTCCTGTATTTTGGGGGCCTACAGTAAAGGCGATTATACAGAAAAAAGGTGATATATCGCGTATTGCTTACGGATTGGCGGCCTATTTGGAAATGCTACAGGGGGTAAATGAAAAAGGCACCAAATTTACTCCTAAAGAACCTAGTTTTACTAATGAAGACTGGGCTTGTGCACGCTCTTCTAATGTTGAAAAAGCTCTATCTTTACCGGCGTTCAGAGCATGGCAAGATATAGCCCATGATGAACTAAATGCTCAGATTGTAAAATACCGCCAAATGATTAAGCGTGATGGCGTTCGTGCTACGTTAGAAAAGCTCGTTAAAGCCCCCGATCCCGTTTAATTTGGTCCCATGCTGCGTTGATTTGTGCCACACGCTCTTGAGCCTGAGCGCGTTGAAGGTCAGTCATAGGGCGCTGGGCTAAAATATCTGGGTGATATTGCCTAATGAGCACACGCCATCGTGCTCGGACATCTTCGTTGCTGGCTGAGCGTGTAATGCCAAGTATGCGGTAGGAATCTGGTGTGTTAGAGCTCACGTTAATACGTGATTGTCCCCTCTCAGCGCGTTCCCAGGCGGCTTGAGACAGACCAAAAGCTTTGTGCACATTTTGTAAATATTCAACTTCACGGGGGTGGAGCGGACTACCAGGAGGGAGGTCAGAGCGGGCAATATAAAATAGAGAGCTCAAAATTCCTTCTAGGGGGGCTAGATTATGAGCATAGGCATTACCAAGTTCCTGAGCGTACATTAGATAATCATCAGTACGATTGCGGGCTCGGTCAAACACTCTACCAACTTCAGACAAATTTTCTTCAGGAAAACGATAACAGGTTTTGAAAGCCTGAATTTCCTTCTTGGAAACGGGCCCGTCGATTTTGGCTAATTTTGCACTGAGCGTAATGACTGACAAGCCAAAAAGTTGATCGCTTTTGCCAAAAATTGAGGCAAGTTTGGCTGCTGCATACATAGCAGCATTATCAGGATCAGGGGTGCCTTTGGCTTTAAAATTTCTGGCCCATGTGCCAGTGGGGGCATTAAGAAGTTTCTTTTTATCTGCAAGATGTCCGAGCGCCATGCCCATAAGAGCGCCAAAAGGCCCCCCTGTAGCAAAGCCCGCTGCACCGCCAAACATTTTTCCCCACATCGCCATAAAATGCTCCATTCTTTCAATTTATAGTTAGCAAGAAAAACGAAATTTAAGAAGTTTCTAGTAGGGGGTCTTCCTATTGCTCGTTTCACTATTTGTTCGGTGAAGAGCTTAAAGTTAGCCGCCTTAAAACGTCATTTAAGGTGGCTATTCTTAGTGCAGAGGCAAGGCCTTGATCAGGATCGCGCTTGGAATCTATTTCAATAATTAAGGAAGCAAGAGGAAGCGCTCTTTTTTCGGCTATTTCTTCTAATATTATCCAAAATTCCTTTTCTAAGGCTATAGAAGTGCGGTGACGACTGATTGTTATACTGCGTTTTACCAAACCACTCATTTTTAGAGTTCTTGAAGATTAAGTTGTTCGACAGCCCACGAGGCTGTTTCTGCAATGACAGGATCATCATCATGTCTTAAACGCTCAGCATGAGGAAGGAGAGACAAATTGCCCGAATTCCCGACTGCAATAAGCACATTACGTATGAATTTGCTTCGTCCAATACGTTTGATAGGTGAACCAGAAAAATGAGTGCGAAATCTGGCATCATCAAATTGTACTAATTCTGAAAGTGGAGGGGCTATATGTTCCTTTTTTGCATGAAATTTAATTGTTTGTGCCGTTTTCGCAAAGCTGTTCCAGGGGCAAACGGCTACACAATCATCACAACCATAGATCCTGTTACCTATTTGTGAGCGAAATTCATGAGGAATAGATCCCTTATGCTCAATTGTGAGGTAAGCAATACATCGTCTCGCATCCATTCGACCGGGTGCTAAAAAGGCCTGAGTTGGACATGAGTCTAAACAGCGAGTGCAGGAACCGCATTTTCCTCCCTTAGAGGAAGAGGGGGTTAAATCTAGATTTGTAAAAATCTCACCTAGAAAGAGCCATGATCCGTGGGATCGTGAGACCAGACAACCATGTTTGCCACGCCATCCAAGTTGAGCTTTTTCAGCCAGATCCCGTTCTGATACGGGTGCCGTATCAACAAAGACTTTAACTTTTGTGCTTTCTCCACCCCATTTTACGACAAATTGGGCAAGCTGTTTAAGCATCCCCTTAAATACATCATGATAGTCCCTATTACGGGCATAAACAGAGATATTGCCATGACTTTTCTGTCTCAATGTTGCAAAAGCGTCTTCAGCCGGGGCGTAGGACAGTCCGAGTGAGATTACGCTTTGTACTTCTGGCCATAGAACTTTAGGTTGAGCACGTTCTTCAATCCGTTCTTCCATCCATGTCATTGTACCGTGATATTGTTGAGCGACAAAGGCGCGCAACCCCTCTTCGATTGAGGGATCAAGCGATGCCTTACAAAAACCTATAGCATCAAACCCCATTTCAAGGGCTTTGGCTTCTATTTTTTCTTCAATAGTACTTGGTTTGTGAGACAGAAATCTTATCCTCTGTTAAAAGTGTTAATTCTTTATTCTCTGCGTAGGTTACGAAAAAATTGCAACATAGGATGATAAAAACATTATTAAAATTGCTGTGTCTTTTTATGCTAGGCGCAATTTTTCATGTTCGGCCTATATATGCTGCTGGTTCAACCTTATCAGTGGAGCAGCTTTATAATCATATCAAAGATGACCCACTAAAGTTGAGAGTTTTTTTAAGAGATTTTCCAAAAGGAGGAGATCTTAATAATCATCTTGTTGGTGCCATTTATGCTGAAACATGGCTTAAATGGGCGGGTGAAGATGGTTTATGTGTTAGCATCAGTAAGGCAAAAATCCTTCCTTCACCTTGTGGTGTTGTTACCCACAATGAGCAACCTGCACAAAATCTAGGCAAAGATCTTTCAGCCTGGAGCCATATGGTTGCTGCTCTCTCAATGAGAGATTTTGTGCCAATGGTCGGGGATCGTTCAGCGCATGATCACTTTTTTGGTACTTTTACCCGTTTTGCGGCTGTAGAAAAACACCATCAGGGTGATATGTTGGCAAAGGCTTTACAGCAAGCTGCGCGTGACCACGTTATTTATATAGAAATTGCCGTATCACCGGCCCTTAGTGCTATGATAAACATAGAGGGTCGGCCAAAGCTTGAGAAAAAATCCGATCTTTCTGCTGTGCATGAAAAGCTTTTACCCGTTTTGGGGAGCCTTACAAAACTGGCACAACAAGATATAACTGAAATGGAAAAGCAGGCGCATCAAAAACTTCATTGTGGCGAAAAAGACGAAGATCCTGCCTGTCAGATTGAAGTGCGCTATCTCTTTCAAACTTCACGCAACCTGCCTTTAATTTCTATATTAACGCAATTAGAGGTCGGTTACTTCCTGACAAAAAATGATTCTCGTTTCGTTGGCGTCACACTTTCCGGTTATGAAGATGACCCAGAAGCACTTGATCATTATAAATTACAAATGGAAATGTTTCACTTTTTGAACGGAATATATCCAGCTGTTAATATTGTGCTTCCCGCTGGCGAGCTTACAGCAAATTTAGTTTCCCCAGAAAATCTTACCAGTCATATTCGTGATGCGATAGATATTGCCGGTGCACAGCGCATTGGTCAGGCTATGGATATTTTGCATGAAGATGATTCATCATCTCTTCTTGAGAAATTGGCGGATCATAACATTTTAGTGGAATTAAATTTAACCCGTAATGAGAAAATTCTGAATATTAGGGGGAATGAACACCCCTTTACAATTTACCGTCAATCATTAGTGCCAGTAGCATTTATATCAGATAATGAAGGTATATTGCGCTCTGACTTGACCGAACAATACAGCCTGGCAGCAAAACAGTTTCGGCTTAATTATGGTGACCTTATTAAGCTGTCGCGTGTGAGCTTGGAATATGCTTTTGTTCCTGGAAAGTCTTTGTGGGTAAAGCATAATTTAGGCCATAAGGTGATGTCATGTAATCGCGAGATTGTTTCTATAAAACCTTCTAAAAAATGTGCTTCTTATTTGAAGCAAAATCAGAAAGCTGCACTAGAATGGCGTTTGGAATTGGCATTAAAGGATTTTGCCAAAGATGAAATTCACAAGTCTATTTTATCCAAAGCACACTAATAGAAGCTCAATTTTTACTTATGGAGCAAAATAAAAGGCTTGAGGTGCTACCCCAAAGATAGAGACCGCGCCCTATGTCATAGGGGATAATATTATTTGTTTAGAAGCTTTTTGACTGAATCATTGCATGAATGTTCAACTAGATCGCCTTGTGGGTTATTGAACAGATGGAAAAGAAAAGATGGCTGCACTGAGATAAGAGAGATTGCTTTTGTTCGAACTTTAAATGTCAAAAAGTGGGCTGGTAAAGTTCATATAGGACGCATTTTGTTTTTATAAATCCCAAATAACGTGGACGTCTGATTATCGGGGTGCGTGTCACAGCCATGTTGGCAGATGAGGCAAGTAAACCAGGGTTTGCCGGTTTAGATATCTCTATAACCTAGTTATATGCAGCAAGCCCTATCGTAAAAGAGCTTACTGCTAGTTGGCACTGTTATAAAAATAATATCCCTAGCTAAAGAGCTAAAGAGCTAAAGAGCTAAAGAGCTAAAGAGCTAAAGAGCTAAAGAGCTAAAGAGTAAATTGTGGTTTGGGAAATTCTTCTTCTGTCCAATCCCCTTTACTCCAATCCGCTCTCAGTTTTTGCGCCAGGGCAGGTAGGGTGCCATCAATGATAGCAGATCTTATCTGACGCATGAGGCGCTGATAATAAGCTAGATTATGCCACGTTAGTAACATTGGCCCTAGCATTTCATTAGCGCGGAAGAGATGGTGAATATAAGCTCTTGAGTAACGGCCAGCCAAAGGGCTGTCATCATCAGGGCTTATGGGACGAGTATCATCTGCAAAGCGGGCATTACGCATATTCATTGTACCGCGCTCTGTATAGGCTCTCGCTGTGCGTCCAGCTCTTGAGGGCATAACGCAGTCAAACATATCACAACCGCGCATAACCGCGCCTAGTAGGTCATCTGGGGTGCCTACACCCATAAGATAGCGCGGTTGATCTGCTGGGAGTTCAGGGATTGTAAAATCAAGGGTAGAAAACATGAGTTCCTGCCCTTCTCCTACAGCCAGGCCACCAATAGCGTAACCTTCAAACCCAATATTGCGTAGTGCTTTGACCGAGCGTTTACGTAGATCTTCTTCCGTTCCTCCTTGCACAATGCCAAATTGCCCATAACCTGGGCGAGCTTTGAAAGCCTCACGTGAGCGTGCTGCCCATCTCATGGACCGTTCCATAGAGGTTTCAAGCGTTTCTTTTGTTGCAGGGAGGGCGGGGCATTCATCAAATGCCATTGTGATTGTGGCATCAAGTTTAAACTGAATGTCAGTGGAGCTTTCAGCTGTAAGGCGGTGTTTACTACCATCAATATGAGAGCGAAAAGTTACACCATCTTCATCCATCTGGCGTAATGGCCCTAATGACATGACCTGAAATCCCCCAGAGTCAGTCAATATTGGGCCGGGCCAGTCCATCATTCTGTGCAGACCACCTAAACGGTGTACTCGTTCTGCTGTAGGGCGCAGCATAAGATGGTATGTGTTGCCTAATATAATACCTGCACCTGTTGAGCGTAGGGCATCAGTTGTTATGCCCTTAACCGTTCCAACAGTGCCAACAGGCATGAAGGTTGGCGTTGGCACGCTTCCATGCCGTGTATGAAGCCACCCCGCACGTGCCCAGCCTGTGCTGTCACTGCCGCAGCGAGCTTCTTCTTGCCAGTACATTTTATCTGAGGGAGTGAGGTCAGGACGAGGTAATGTACTCATGATTGACGTTCCAAAAGACAGGCATCTCCGTAGGAATAAAATCTATAATTTTCTTTTACGGCCAGCTCGTAAGCGCGACGCATTGTTTCCGTGCCACTAAAAGCACAGACAAGCATGAAAAGAGTTGAGCGAGGAAGGTGAAAATTTGTGAGAAGACGATCTACAACTTTGAAGCGGTACCCTGGTTTAATAAAAATGGATGTTTCTCCCGACCAGGGCTCAACCAGTCCTTCTTCAGTAGCGGCGCTTTCCAAAAGGCGTAATGTGGTTGTGCCTATAGCCATAATTCTACCGCCTTTGGCCTTGGTTTCATTGATGAGCTGGGCAGTCTGAGAGTCAATATGTCCCCATTCAGCATGCATTTTATGCTCAGCAATTGTACTACGTACTGGTAAGAACGTTCCTGCTCCTACATGGAGGGTCAAGCTACAGTGACGAATGTTTTTTTTTCGCAAGGCTTCAAGGAGGTCTTCAGTAAAATGTAAGCCTGCTGTTGGTGCGGCTACTGCCCCTCTAAAACGCGAAAAAATAGTTTTGTAGTCTATATTATCCTGCATTGTAGGCCCGTTCGGGCGAGCTATATAGGGGGGAAGTGCTAAAATGCCCCGCCTTTCCAGAAACTGGTCAAACTCGTCTCCTTCTACTGAAAAGCGAAGTGTGACGGCGCCATCTCCCTCATTATCAATGACTGTAGCTATTACAGTTTCATCATTTCCGAAATGTAACTCATCGCCTTTATGTAAGCGTCGCGCATTACGGGCGAGAGCGTGCCATGTTCCCTCTGGTAAGATGCGATCTAAAGTAATGCCAATTTTTGCTTCACCCCGGCGGGCTTCAAATTTGGCTTTTATCACCTCAGTATTATTGGCGACAATAAGATCATTCTCTTTTACGAGGCACGGGAGATTTCTGATAATGTCGTGCTGAAGCTGCTCATTAAAGGGCGCATGAGGGTCGACGCGCAAAAGCTTTGCGGCCTCTCTAGGGCGTGCAGGCTCAGTGGCAATATGATCATGGGGGAGGTGAAAGTCAAAGAGGGTGAGGTCATCAGTCATGATGAAGCTCTCTAAACAGAGCAAGGGCTATATTCAAGACGTAAGTCTGAAATATAGCCCTAAAAGAAAATAGTTTCTTTAGAAAAAATTTCTTATGGAGTCTGGCTGTTACGTGCAACCTGCTTTTCAAGAGCTTTGATGAGAAGGTCCACATTATCGCCATGACGTGAGAGATAAGCCGTGTAATCACTTCTCTGTGTCATTCGCATACTGGCACCCTCGCCATATAAATCAATAACGCGGGTGGGGCTCCATTTACCACAACAGTCATAGTGACAGATGGTTGATTAGGACGGCTGACAAGCAGGTTAACTTTTTCTCCCGATGGGCTGGGAATATGACCCGTGATTTTGAGAGAAACATTTTGATAATTACCCACTTGCGCTGTGATGGCATAGAGTAAAACCTGGTCAAAGAGATGCAGATAGCGCTCTCTTTGTGCTGGTGTGGCCACACGCCAGTACCGGCCTAAACAGTAGCGGCCGATAGCAGCAATATCGACGTTTTTTTGAAGTAAAGGCAGGATTTTCTCACGTTTTTGCTTAAGCGAGTCCGATGAATCGAGGATTTGCGTAAGCTGTGAGCCAAATGATGCCACAAAATCCGTCGCAGGTGTAGCAAATGCTAAACTTGGCACCAGAGAAAGGGCACCTATTACGCCTAGAACCGTTCTGCGTGATAGGGGGCTAAGTTTCATTGACGGATCTCCTAACAAGAGGATGTCTGAACAATAAGAAAAAACGTACTCTTATGACTATTAGTACCAATCGGGAGTTGTAGCTCGATGGTCAGCTTTGAGAGCATCGATTTGGCCCTGACGGTTTTGCTGCCAGGCACTCCTTAGGAAAGCATAAGGATCTAAACTTTCGCGTTCAAGCTGGTCAAGCTGATCAGTACTATCTGCAAAAGTATTAAACGCGCCCAGAATATTATATCCCCAGTTAAAGCTGAGTAAACCATAACCGCGAGGAACGTAATTGATAGGGGTTAAACCCTGACTAATTGCATAACCTGCCATGTCACGGAAGTTAGAGGGACCGAGGAAAGGCAAGAATATATAAGGCCCGGTTTCAAGGCCCCATAATCCCATGACCATTCCTGGGTCGGTCTCATGCTGTTTGTAGCCTGCTAGACTTGCCACGTCGAAAAAACCTGCGACACCTGCTGTCATATTGATGAGGTAGCGCATAAAGGAATCGCCAGCTCTGCGAGGTTTTCCTGCTCCTACATCAGAGAAGAAAACTGCGGGTTGCCGCCATGTTTCGTTAAGTGTAGCGACAGAATTGCGCACAGGTGAAGGAATATAATTTTTCCAGGCGCGGCCTACAGGGCGTAATGCATTGTGGTAGGCCCAGCTATTAAAGCCAAACATTTTACGATTTACAGGCTCGTACGGATCATTAGCCTGTTTGTAATCCTGAAGCGCTTCTGGGTCTTTCGGGGGAGGATTACGTAAGGATCCGCAGGCAGAAAGAGTTAAAAGAGCGCAAGCTCCAGCTAGAACGCGTAGAAATTTTCTCTCACGTTTGTGAAGCTGGTCTTTGCTGGTTCTACACGCCATGGTCCTATCCTCCCACTCCAAGGCAGAGAGGGAGCTGGCCCTCTTTAATCCCAAGAAAAATCGCATGGTGCGTTCTTATAATCTAAAATAAGATGTCCTGCACTCTCTTTTCTTACATCTTTTTAATTAAGTTTTTTGTTAATGCTTTTAATCTGACAATTGTAGCTGACTAAAGTGCGAATAAAACCTTATGAAAAGAAAAGAGAAATTTATGAAAAATATTTTGACTAAAAATCGATTTTTAATGTCTGCGTCTGCTCTTACCATGGCATTTTCTGTGTCAGCACAGGCAATGCCCAAAGCTAAGGTTGAAAATTGGGGAAAATTAGCAGATGGCCAAACGGTCAAGTCTATTTCGCTGACTAATGACCGTTCAACAACAGTTAGAATCATTACATATGGTGGGATAATCCAGTCTGTAGAAACGCCTGATAAAAAAGGTAAAATAGCTAATATCGCTCTAGGTTTTGACTCTATTGATGGATATGTCAAAAATAATAAAGGGGCCTTTTTTGGGGCAGTGCTTGGGCGTGTTGCCAATCGCATTGCTAATGGAACCTTTACCCTTGAAGGTAAGACCTATCATACATCGGTCAATGAGGGTCAAAATACGCTCCATGGAGGGGTAGAGAGCTTTTCACGCAAATTTTGGACGATTGATGATGTGGGCCAGGATAAAAACGGTGCCCATGTTCGTTTAAAATTAATTAGTCCTGATGGTGATCAAGGTTTCCCAGGGACGGTGACGGCAAGCGTTACTTATACATTAAGTAACGATAATAGTCTGAAAGCGCGTTTTCAGGCTCAAACTGATGCGCCCACAATTGTTAATCTTACAACGCATAATTATTGGAACCTCTTAGGCGAAGGTAGTGGTACGATAGAGCCAGAAATTTTACAGATTTTTGCTGATAAATTTGTAGAAACTGACGCAGCTTCTCTTCCAACTGGAAAGCTTGTGCCTGTTGCTGGTACGGCTCTAGATTTTAATAAGCCTCATAAAATTAGTGACCATCTACGTAGTAAAGAGTCACAAATGATCTGGCCACGGGGTTATGATAAATGTTGGGTCATAAAAGGAGAGGCTGTTACAGGCAAACTCAGACCAGCTGCAAAATTGACAGATCCACGTTCAGGTAGGGTTTTAGAAGTATATACTGATCAACCTGGTATGCAGTTTTACACGAGTAATTCTTTAGATGGGCGTTATGTAGGCCCATCGGGTCAGGCTTATCGTCAAGGTGATGCAGTGGCCTTTGAACCGGAGCATTTTCCTGATAGTGCCAATCATTCCAATTTTCCCACCATTGAGCTAAAACCTGGTCAGTCTTACGACCATGTGACAATCTTTAAATTCTCTCACAATTAGAGTTTTGTGGGGTTCTTTTTTAAGAACCCCATTTTATTGCCAGACCTCATTTTAAAAGCGACGTATGTGATTTCAAATTAATGAATATGTTGGCGCATAGTCTTTGTGGCCAGGATAATAAAAGTGATATTCAAAAAATCTATGATGATGGCTGTAACATATAAATAAAATGTCTTTGTTGCCATTAAGGCAATGTTCCAGCCCGTTTGATTGTTCTTACTTCAAAAAAGTTACTTAAACGCTATTATTAGTGCGATGTAAGTCATCTATGTGGCAGCGCAGCTTCTTATTCAGTAAGAGCGTATGTTAGAGCAAAGCAAAAAGTATTTTGTCTTTATGTTTGTTAAAATATCAAAATATGAGACCGAGGCTATTTAATTTTTTGCTTAAAGTCATCAGATCGGTTTGGTTGAAATAAACTTCAAAAATAACTAGTCGAAGGCTTGACCTCATTTTATCCCCATAATCCAGAAAATATTGCACAGAGTCGTGCGCTATCTTGTCCTCAAATTTGGGGATAACTTCTAATGTGAGTGGCAGAATTTTCGCCAAAATTTAAATATTTGGGCGCTTCTGTAAGTTACACACAGCATAGAGATGAGGGCAAAGCTTGAGAGATGAAAGTTTGTGCACATTGTACCCCGTAAGTTACACAAACTCATGCCCAAACTTGTCCCCCAAATTGGGGATAACTAGCTAGAGAGGCTATTTAGGGAGGGTTTTTTTTACAATACGGACAGGGTTACCGACTGCTGTTGCATAGGCAGGAATATCTTCCAAAACAACAGAGGCGGCTCCTATACGGGCATAAGCGCCAACTTCCAAGCGACCAAGTATTTTGGCTCCTGCTCCGATCATAGCGCCTTGTCTTATAATGGGGTGACGATTGCCGTCACTTTTGCCGGTGCCGCCTAAAGTAACGCCTTGGAAGATCGAAACATCATCTTCAATAATACAGGTCTCTCCGATAACGATGCCTGTGCCATGGTCAATAGTTAGTCCTTGGCCAATTGTGGCTCCCGGGTGAATATCAATGCCAAAGCGCTCATTAATTCGGCTTTGCACATGATAGGCTAAGGGGCGTCGGCCATTTAGCCATAAATGATGAGCGATGCGATATGCTTGCAAGGCATGCCAGCCTTTAAAAAATAAAAAGGGTGTAACAAAATCAGTGCAAGCAGGGTCGCGCTCATAAGTTGCCAACATATCAGTACGAGCTGCTTCAATAATTGCTGGGTTATCTTCCAGGCATTTTGCAACCAATCGGTTTAATGTGCTCTCTGTCATAGAGCGATCTGCTAATTTTGCCCCTAAAAGAGACGCAAGCGCCGAGGGAAAATCAATGTGGTCACATATATTAACAGCATAAAGATCACTGATGAGAGGGTCAGGACAACCACATGCCTGCGCCTGTACTTGAGACCAGAATTGAGAGAGAGCTGTGCTGTTAGTCGGAGTACAGTGACTATAACGCATATATAATCTCTTAAAGTCCCATTGCTTGTTTGACAAAAGATTGTCTTAAATGAGGTCGTCCCCCAAGAATTTAAGCCCTAAAATCCGCGCTTGGCGAATGATAAATTTGTCATTGCTGAAAAGTCTTTCCATAAGATCACACCCAGCAAGCATGGCAAGGTTATTGGGTCGAGTTATACGTTGATAATGGGCGAGAAGATCTTTGTCTCCTAAATCTTTTTTATTTTGAAAGGCTTCGGTTAAAAGAGTTGTCAAAAGCCTTACATCGCGAAACCCTAAATTCATACCTTGTCCTGCAACAGGGTGTAGCCCATGAGCAGCATCGCCAATAAGAATAAGTCGTGGCGCTGTATAACGATGGGCATATTGAGAGGAAAGAGGGTAAATCCATTTCCTGCCGATTAATTGAAGTTTGCCTAATGTTTCTCCTGCTAGCCGGCTTTGAACATTATCTTCAAATGATGAATTTGAAAGATTTTTAAAAAGTTCAATTCGCTCTGGGCGATCTGTCCACACAATGGCAGAACGGTGAGGATGTTCGGCTGTTGGTGGAAGAGGAAGGCGTGCAAAAGGCCCTTGCGGCAAAAAATTCTCAAGAGCAGCGCCATGATGAGGTTGTTCATGAGCCAATAACGCAACTAAAGCGGACTTATGATAGGGAAGGGAGGTTAAACTAATGCCTACCTGTTTGCGAAGTTCGGATCGGCGTCCATCTGCTGCAATCGCAAGATTTGCTGTTAATGTCTCGCCAGAATTAAGCGTGACTGAAACATGATCTTTGTGGAAATCAAATTGCCCCGTAATAGAGGTACAAACCCGAATGGAGGGGTGGTTTTGCAGTGTCAGACCAATAGAGGCTAACAGATTATTAGCTTCCACCATCCATCCGAAAGGGAGATTTTCTGGGGAATCTTCAGGTGTGAAAGTCAATTTGACTTTAGGGGCTGCTTTAGGAAAACGGCCTTCGCCATCAGCAACATGGATCATTTTGATGGGTTCAGGTTTACCCTTCAGATTCTGCCATAATCCTGCTTTTTCCAAAAGAGGACGCGAGCCTTCTGTTAAAGCGTAAGCACGCCCATCTAAAGAAGCCAAAGGAGCTGTTACGAGGGCTTGTCTTTCTAGGAGCAATACTTTTATGCCTGCTTGAGCAAGCAAGCAGGCTAAGGTTGCGCCAATTGGTCCCGCGCCGTTAATACAGACATCATAATGCTGGGTCATTCTTGTCCCTCTTTTACATATTCTTTCCTACTCTTCCTTAAAGATAAAAGAAAGGCTTGCTTATATTGTTGCGATAGTGATACGATTTTATCTGATAATGTGCATGTCCTATTAAGGTGATAAATAGAGGGCCCGGTATCGTGAAATTGATAACTGCCATTATAAAACCCTTTAAATTAGATGATGTGCGCGAAGCCCTGACGCAATTAGGTATTCAAGGTCTTACCATCTCTGAGGTGAGGGGTTTTGGTCGTCAAAAAGGACAGACGGAAATTTATCGTGGTGCAGAATATTACGTCAGTCTTGTTGCAAAAGTAAAAATTGAGGTGGCTATTAGTGACAGCCTTGTACCAGAGGTTTTAGAAGCCATTACAAACGCCGCCCGTACAGGGCGTATTGGCGACGGTAAAATTATGGTGACGCCATTGGAACATATTATCCGTATTCGCACAGGCGAAAGCGGCGAGGGTGCGCTCTAATGCAAGCCGTTAGTGCAGGCGATACAGCCTGGATGCTCACCAGTACTGCTTTGGTCATTATGATGACCATACCGGGGCTAGCCCTTTTTTATGCTGGTATGGTGCGGCGTAAAAATGTTCTTTCTACAATGGTGCAGTCTTTTGGTATATGCTGCATAGCGTCGTTAATATGGATGATATGTGGTTATAGTCTGGCTTTTTCTACGGGGACAAGTTGGATCGGGGGAACAACACGTTTTTTCCTGAATGGTTTGGCTGATCATTTTCATAACGGGCTTGATAGTGCTTTCGTGCTTGGTGAAGGTTCTGCCGAGCCTGTTACAATGACCATTCCTGAAAGTGTTTTTCTAACCTTTCAGATGAGTTTTTCCATTATTGCTCCTGCTATTATTACAGGTGCCTTTGCAGAAAGGATTAAGTTTTCTGCTTTGTGCCTTTTTACAGTGTTATGGGGTATTTTGGTTTATGCGCCTGTTGCTCATTGGGTATGGAGCCCAGATGGCTGGATTGCAGGGCTTGGAGCGGTCGATTTTGCTGGTGGGACGGTCGTCCATATCAATGCCGGCATAGCAGGGTTGGTGTGCGCTATCATGATCGGCAAAAGAACAGGCTTTAAACGGAAAGATTTATCCCCTCATAATTTGGCCTATGCAATTATAGGGGCGGCTTTATTATGGGTAGGGTGGTTTGGTTTTAATGCAGGTTCTGCCTTTGGGGCTAATGGACGTGCCGGATTGGCAATGTTAACCACCCAAATTGCAGCAGCATCAGGCGGTGTAAGCTGGATGTTGCTGGAATGGTGGTATAACAAAAAACCTACAGCTTTGGGGATCATATCAGGAGCTGTTTCGGGGTTGGTGGGTATTACACCGGCAGCGGGATTTGTGTTACCAAGTGGGGCCTTATGGATTGGGCTTATATCTGGTGCAGTCTGTTTCGGAAGTGTGAGTATAGCTAAACGGAAGTTGGGCTATGACGATAGTCTGGATGCTTTCGGCATTCATGGCGTTGGCGGCATTGTGGGAGCAGTGCTCACAGGTGTGCTGGCTTATGGGCCTTTATCAGCGACTAAAGCCAATCCAGAGGGCACTATTGGAGGTTTAAAGCAGCTTATAAGTCAAGTTGAAACCGTCGGTGTGGTTATCATATGGTGTGTGGTTATGACAGCTGTCATAGTCTTTTGCATTGACCGTACAATAGGAATGCGCGTAACGCGTGATGAGGAGCTGGAGGGCCTTGATATGACACAACATGGAGAGCGCCTTAATTAATAAGACAGGGCACATATTTTTACGGCCATAGTGAGAGACATTGTAAATGCAGGGATTTTTAATTTACTGTCTTGCCGCCTTGGCCGAAATTTTTGGCTGTTTTGCGGTTTGGCAGGTTTTTAAACTAGGGCGTTCTGTTTTGTGGTTAGTGCCAGCTCTGGCTTCGCTTAGTTTTTTTGCCTGGGTTCTGACGTTGCTCCCCTTTGAGCAAGCAGGGCGTGCCTATGCGGTTTATGGCGGCATTTATATTATTTCTTCTTTATTATGGATGTGGATTATTGAAGGTAGCTGCCCTGACTATTGGGATATATTAGGCGGTGTAATATGCCTAATAGGGGCAGGAATTATTTATTTAGCGCCGCGTTCATTATAAAGCTTTTTACTTTTAATCTGATAAAATTAGCATGGCTTAAAAGAAAAGCTTGTTTTTCTCTTTAGGCTTGGAGAGACTTTTATCAGTAATGGCCTCATAGTGAGAGTCGAAGATCTTGTCATGAAGCTCTTCATTATAAAAGTTATGTTGTAATAGGAGAGACCCTATGAATTTATCACGTTTTTGTTCTGCTTTAACATTAGCGGCATTAATGACAAGTGGTACAGCTTTAGCTGCTGCTCAGCATGAGGGTATGTCTGGCCGGGATTGTCGAAAAGCATTTTTTGCCGCCAAAAGAGACGGTTCGCTTAATGGTCTTGCCTATAAAGACTTTAAAGCCTCTAAATGCGCAATCGGCGGGGCTTCAAAAGCTGAAACGCCGAAAACCAAGATGAATGATACAAAGAAAGATGCACCAAATCAGGCAAAAGACGACAATACCCGCGCAGAAACTGCCAGAGCACCCATCGTAAATGGCAGCATCGTTTTTCCAAATAAAATTGACCCAAAATTTGCGTCTCTTACACCCGGAAAAGCCCGTATGAAAACCTGCGTCATGCAGTATAATGCTAATAAAGAAAATGGCGGTAATGGATCACTTAAATGGATCCAAAAAGGCGGCGGTTACTGGTCACAATGTAATGCCCATTTAAAAGAATTTCAGGGACAATAAGACTCTAGCTAAAGTCCCTATCTTTTGAAAAAGGCTCGCTTCAATTATGAGGCGAGCCTTTTATGTTTATAGACCTTAAACGCGTACTTTTCCGGCCCAGCACCACCAAGAGCGTGTTATGTCTTTTTTCATTAAAATAGCTTGCGCCTTGAGCGCTTGCTCTTTGGTTTTAAAGAGAGCAAAACAGGTAGCCCCAGAGCCACTCATACGTGCAAAAAGACTGTCTGGCAGGTCAGATAATATTTCGATCATGTCTGCAATGACGGGTACTTGTTTAATGGCAGGGGCCTGTAGATCATTGCGAGTGGTGGATAAGAAGGCGATAAACTCTTCTAGATCTTTCCAGCTTTGAGTAGGAAAATCAGTTCTAGTAGAAGAAGAAACTCCGACCGGCAATGCTAAATTTTTAAATATTGTTGGGGTTGAAACAGCGATTTTTGGATTGAGTAAAATCATCCCCATTGAGGGTAAAGGGGGGACTGGTGATAAAATTTCTCCAATGCCTTCTATCCGTACTGTTTCTTGCACAAAACAAACCGGAATATCAGCGCCCAGAGAGGGAGCGAGGTCGGAGGCTGCTTGAGGTGGCATATTCCAATGATGGGTTAAAAGGCGTAATGCCGAGGCAGCATCGGCAGAGCCACCGCCAATTCCTGATGAAACAGGAAGATTTTTCTCTAGCGTAAAATGGACTGGTGGTGGGTTTTTAGCATTTAAGTCGTAATATTTTTGTTTTAATCCCTCAGCCGCTTTAAGAACGAGATTATTGGGCTCAGCCCTCAAGCCTTGAGAAAAAGGCCCTGTAAGTTCCAAAGACGAATGCTGGGCAGAGGGGCAGGTTTTAGAAAAAGCTTATCTCCCGCTTCGGCAAAAACAACTAGACTGTCTAGGAGATGATAGCCATCAGGGCGACGTCCTGTCACATGGAGAAAAAGATTTATCTTAGCGTGTGCTTTATCTTGCAGGGGGGACATATTGCGTCCTTATAACAAAGAGGGAGCTCAAAAGCCTTTGGTAAACTGAGCTGATGTAACAAAAGATTTCTATAATTGCTATCTTGGCCAAAAGCGGGAATCATGGTGATGCCTGTTATGTTTGTTTTTGATCCTTTTTTAGTCTTGCAGAAAAGTATTTGCCCACATGGTTTTGGACCATAATGCTTCAGTTAAATCTCTTATAACAGCGCTCGAGCTTCAGAGAGACTGGGGGGTAGAGTCTGTAACGGAAAATATTCCCTGGCAGCCTTTAGAAGCTCCTACACCCATATTAGGCCAAAGAAAGCCCGAAAGAGCGAAGTCAACTCAGATAGGGTCTTATGCGGGGCAGAGTTCTAAAAAAGCGTCTGCTGACGTCACTATTGAAGTAACAGATATTGAATCTCTCAAAAAATATAGTGATCACATAAAAGATTCGACATTAGCGAAAACAGCCACTCACCACTTATTGCCTATTTTAAGTGACAAAGCGCGCTTCATTATTATTGGTGAAGTTCCTGATGATGACGAAGATCGCTCTGGCGTTTTATTTTCAGGCCAGGCTGGGCAGTATTTGGAAAAAATTTTAAAGTCTATTGGCTTAAAGCAAAGCGACGCCAGCTTAATACCTGCTATGCCGTGGCGCCCTCCTGGAGGAAGACCTCTTTTGCCACAGGAGTTAAAAGTCGGTGCTGAGATTATGCAGCATAGTTTGGCACTGAGTTGGGCACAAAATGGTGCTCTGCCTATTATAACGATGGGCACAACGGCGCTGCATATCTTATTTAAAAAACCGACCCGTATCACAAAGGTAAGAGGCAAATGGCATGATATTACCCTGTCAGCGTCTCTTGGGCAGGCTAAGCTGTTACCAACTTTTCATCCATTACAATTAAGAGCAGGTAGCGTGGTAAGAAAAGGTCTTTGGCAGGATATGATTTTACTTGCTGAAACATTGGGTATTTAGAAAATTAAGTTATGCGTCAGGTAATAGATATTTCTTAAGTATATATGTTTTATGTACGAATATTGGTGAGGTGTGTCTTTATGGCCTCATCTTGATTTTTTAGAATTGGCTCCTTATGTAGCACGCGTTATGTACAAAAGACTGCCAATTGTATTTGCTTCGACAGCCCGAGCGATTTTCGTGAGTGCTGCCTTACTTGCAAGTACTTCTCCCTTTTATGCTCAGGCAAAAGCAGATGTAACTTTATCTGAGGCTATTAAGCTTTCGGGTGAAGCCGTTTTTTCCGAGTTTCATTCTCATATAAAGGATGGGGCGATCATATTTCCTCATCCTCTTTCAGATATAAGTGCAAAACGTTATGAATCTTTATTTCATTCAGTAAGGGATGCCCGCTTTACCCATATTCAGGAAGAGCTAAATTCTATTTCTGATAAAGCTTTACGGCCAGATATTTTAGCTGAATATTATCTACACACTGACATTAAACCAAAACAATCTGACCTAAGGCAGTGGCTGGACTTATATCCGCAACTGCCGGATGCTAACCTTATTTACACAAAGTTGGAGGCTTTTCGCCCTACGCGAAAAATATCACCTCCTCCGTCTCTTCCTTACTTAAAGATGGAAGGGACTGACATTACCTCACAGACAGGTAATGAGGATTTATTCTCTCTACAGCGTAAAAGTCACTTTGATCGTGTTATTCACGATCATCTCAATAAAGGTTTGCCTGGAGCACGCCAGGCCTTAAAACTTATAAGGCGCACGCGAGGCCTAAAAGCTGATTATTTAGCGCAACTTTATGGTGAAGTGGCTTTAACTTTTTTGAGCCAGGGCAAATTGCGAGATGCTATTCATCTTGGAAATATCGGCTTTAATAAAGGCTCAAGGCAGGTAGGTCTTCCTGCCTTTGTTATGGGCCTGGCTTTGTGGCATGAAAAGCAGCTTCAGGCGGCATCTTTTTGTTTTAAGGGGGCTGCAAACGCACCAAAAACAGAAGTTGATTTGCAGGCAGCATCTGCCTTTTGGGAGGCGCGTGTTCAGGAACGACTCCACGCAAAGCGTGCTCATAAGATTTGGTTAAGACGTGCTGCCTCTTTTAAAAATAGTTTTTACGGCCTTTTAGCCAAGGAAGCTTTGCAGCGGAAATTGAAACAAAAAGATGCTTCGGCAACTTTATCTGCGGCGGATGAGGTCTCGCTTCAGCATCAAATTCTTACCGAAAGTGACGTAGAAGCTATTATGAACTCGGCGGAAGGGCGGCATTTTTTCGCTCTTCTGCAAGTTGGGGAGCAGGGACGGGCTGAAAATCTGGCACGTTATATGTGGCCTAGACTTTTGAAGTCTGATCCGGTGCGGGCCCATTCTCTGCAACTGGTTGTGCGTGAAGCTGGTATGACCAGACTGTCACAGCAAATGATAAATGTGGTTGATCATATAAAACAGCCACAAATAGCCGAAATTGAATTACCACCACTCCCTAAGTTAAAGCCTCATCACGGCTTCAAACTTGACCCAGCACTCATTTATGCTGTGGCCTTAATGGAGTCCAATTTTAATCCTGATGCGGTTTCTCCTATGGGAGCCTATGGATTAATGCAGGTTCAGCCAAGAACTGCCAGTTTTGTAACGGCACACCATATTAATTTTGATAAAAAAGGGGTGGCTATTATTAAAGTTCCCCGAAATATGACGAAAAAGCTACAAGACCCGGGTTATAATTTGGAAGTGGGTCAGCTTTATCTTCTTTATTTGTCTGAGGCAGTTTCTCAGGCCAGTAGTGACGAAAAGCTCAAAAAAGGTAATTTGCTGCATGTTTTGGCCTCTTATAATGTGGGGCCAGGGGCTATGTTGCGGTGGCAGGCCTTGCAGCCAAACCAACCCGATCCGCTTTATTTTATAGAAACCTTACCCAACTTTGAAACACGTCGTTATGTGCATAATGTTCTATGTACAACGTGGCTATATGCCAAAAAAATGGGTCTTAAAACACCGTCTCTAATGGCCTTATCCGAAAGGCGCTGGCCGTCTATTGCTTCGGAAAGGGCTATCAGTTCGTCTCATGGATAAAGGTCTCATAACGTCTTCATAAGATTAAATTTCTTTTTAAGATTCTTCCTATCTCATTGAAAAATTGGGAGAATGAACTCTTTTTAGTCAGAAAGGCCCAGAGGTTCTTTTGTAATAAGCTTGCTCACAAGAGTGTGAATTTAATAAAGTTGAGGCAAATAGGCCCCTTTAATAGGGGCAAATAACGTACAATCCCGCCTTCTCAAATGTTATAAGCATTTAAGAAGGCAGTGTGAAAAGTGAGTGCTGCATGTCTCTAAACTCCGTTGTTGAAAGTGTCACGGCTCGAATTATTGAACGATCAAAACTTTCACGTAGGCGTTATTTGGCTCTTATGGAGTGCAACAAGGCGCAAGGTGTTTCTAGACCGCATCTTACATGTAGTAATCTTGCTCACGCTGTTGCCGCTGCACGCCCTTCTGATAAAGATGGGTTGATGAAAGCGCAGGGGCCTAATATCGGAATCATTACAGCTTATAACGACATGGTTTCGGCACATCAGCCTTATAGACATTACCCAGAACAAATTAAAATTTTTGCCCGTGAAGTAGGGGCTACGGCACAGGTTGCTGCGGGTGTGCCGGCAATGTGTGATGGTGTGACACAAGGTCAGGCGGGTATGGATCTGTCTGTCTTTTCACGCGATGCTATTGCTCAATCAACTGCTATTGGCTTGAGCCATGGCATGTTTGAAGCTGTAGCTCTTTTAGGAATTTGTGACAAAATTGTACCGGGCCTTTTAATGGGCGCTTTGCGTTTTGGTCATTTGCCAACAATGTTAATTCCTGCAGGGCCTATGAGTTCAGGCCTTCCGAATAAAGAAAAAGTTCATGTGCGCGAACTTTATGTAGAAGGCAAGGTTGGCCGCGAAAAACTGATGGAAGCTGAATGTGCTTCTTATCATGGTGCAGGCACCTGTACTTTTTATGGCACAGCCAATACAAACCAAATGATGGCCGAGTTTTTGGGCCTTATGATGCCCGATGCCTCTTTTATTCGCGTTAACACGCCATTACGTCAGGCTGTGACACAGGCCGGTGTACATCGTCTTGTTGAAGTGGGTTTAAAATCAGAGACACCGCTGCCTTTATATGAAATTGTTGACGAAAAAGCGATTGTGAATGCTGCTGTTGGTCTTATGGCAACAGGCGGATCAACAAACCATACAATCCACTTGCCTGCTGTAGCACGTGCTGCTGGTATCATCATTGACTGGGAAGATTTGTCTCGTCTTTCAGACGTTGTGCCTATGATCGCAAAAATCTATCCAAGTGGCCCAGCTGATGTAAATAAATTTAACGCTGTGGGTGGGCTGCCAACTGTCATTCGAGAACTGAACGAGGCTGGTTTTTTACATAGAGATGTAAAAACCCTCGCTAAAGGTGGCATCGACTCTTACGGCAAACGTGCCAGCCTAAATGATAAAAATGAGCTTGTTTATACGTTGTCACAGTCCTCTCAGGATGATGAGGTAATTCGTGACATTGCTGATCCGTTCCATAAATCTGGCGGGATTAAGCTCGTTAAGGGCAATTTAGGGCGTGGCGTTTACAAGGCCAGTGCTATTTCTGATGATAATCTGACGATTGAAGCCCCGGCCCGCGTTTTTGATACGCAAGAAGCCGTTAAAGAAGCGCAACATAACGGCGAGTTAGATAAGGATGTCGTCGTGGTGGTGCGTGGCCAGGGACCCAGAGCAAACGGCATGCCAGAGCTTCATGCTCTTATTCCACCTTTAGGGGTGCAAATGGCTAAAGGCTATAAGGTTGCTCTTGTTACAGACGGCCGTCTTTCGGGAGCAAGTGGGAAAGTACCAGCTGCCGTGCATGTAGGGCCAGAAGCAAAAGTTGGCGGTCCCATAGCAAAAGTAAGAGATGGTGATATGATCCGTCTCTGTGCTTTAACGGGGCAATTAGAAGTTCTTATTGACGAAAAAATTTGGAATGAGCGTGAAGCTGCTCATATTTCAGCTGAAGTTGCCGGGACGGGGCGTGAGCTTTTTGCGATTTCCCGTCATTTAGCTCCTCCAGCCGAGGAAGGAGCTTCTGCGGTTCTTTATATGATGGACCGTGAATTAGAAACACTCGGTAATAATCCCATGAAAGAGACTGAGCAATGAGTGATTTTTCTCAAATTGATGCTGTTATGGACCGTAGCCCGGTTATTCCGGTGCTCGTGGTCCATGATGTTGCCCAAGCACGTCCTTTAGCCGAAGCTTTGGTAGCGGGTGGTCTCTCTACATTGGAGGTTACATTAAGGACACCATGTGCTTTAGACGTCATTTCTGAAATGTCTAAAGTAGAGGGTGCTTTGGTTGGTGCAGGTACTGTTTTAAACGCTGAACAGTTTGAGCAATCCGTGAAAGCTGGTGCTAAGTTCGTCGTTAGCCCCGGCCTAACGACATCTTTGGTTGAGGCATCACGTGCTCAAAACGTGCCTTTGCTGCCTGGTATTGCCAATGCGGGTGATATTATGCGCGGGCTCGATATGGGGCTGCGTCGTTTTAAATTTTTCCCGGCAGTCGCCAATGGTGGCATTCCATCATTGAAAAGTCTTTCATCTGTGTTTAGCAGCTTAGGTGTTCGATTCTGCCCCACAGGTGGGATTACGGAACAAAATTATAAAGACTGGCTTGCTCTTGATAGCGTTGCCTGTGTTGGGGGGTCTTGGTTAACAGCAGGGAACGCCACCCCTGAAATGGTAAAGCAAAGGGCAAAGGCCATAACGGGCTAAAAGTTCTTGACAATTTATGAAGAGGCCACTCTATTTTAACAGAGTGGCCTTTTTCAGTTTTGATAAGGGTGCTTTCTCTTTTTGCTTTTTTTTAAACCTTACTTTTTTGCTAAGGTGGTTACGTGCCTCTTTGAAATGGTGAACATATGGTATGTTCTTTTGATCTAATTATATTGTGCTGTAAAAATGTCTTTTGTGGGACGTCTATATAAGTATTTTTCACATATTTTCTAATAATTAATAATAATTTATTGGTATAAATAAGTGTCCCCACAAACACGTTCGTTATTCGGTCTTGCAGGTATTATTATTTTAGCGATGTCAGCATCGCTTAATGAGCAAGTTTCTTCACAAGGTCTTGGAAATATTTTAGGTGGACTTGGCATAAGCCACGATCCAGGCACCTGGTTTACTACTGTTTATAGCGCCGCTGAAGTTGTCGGTATGGCTATGGCACCGTGGCTGTCCGTAACGTTTGGTATGAAACGTTTTGTACTCATCGTTGCGCTTTTAACAGTATTAAGCAGTTTTCCTATTCCGTTCATCCATAACCTCACGCTTCTATATGGTATGCGTATTTTACAGGGGGTTTCGGGTGGGTGTACAATCCCGCTTCTCATGTCAATCGCTCTTAAGGTCCTGGCCCCGCCTATTCGGCTTTATGGTTTGGCGGCCTATGCCCTGACGGCAACTTGCTTCCCTTATTTAAGTACTTCCTTGGCAGGGTTATGGACTGATCTTGTGAGCTGGCGTTTCATTTTCTTTCAATCTATCCCATTAGGGGCCATGGCGATGGCACTGCTTAATTTTGGCCTTACAGATACGGAGCCAAAATTAGAGCGCTTAAAAGAAAGAAGTTTTCACCTAAGTACAGTGCTTATAATTATAACCATGCCGGCGATTGTGGTCTTATTAGCACAAGGAGATCGGTTAGATTGGTTTAATTCTCCTTTGATAAGTGTCTGTGCCTTAGTTGCAGTAGTTGGACTGCCACTTTTTGTTATGAATGAAATTAAGCGGAAAGAGCCATTTTTCCGCTTTTCTTTATTAAAAAGGCGCAATTTTCTTTATAGCATTGTGGCTCTGCAAATTTTTGTCATGCTGTCGATTTCGAGTTCGGCAATCCCTAGTCAATTTCTGACGGCAGTGGCTGGCTATAGGCCCGAACAAACCTATCTCGTAACGGCTATAATTGCTTGCCTGCAATTGGTTTTCTTACCGCTTATGGCCATTATTCTCAATTATGAGTGGGTTGATTCACGCATTGTTAGCTTCCTGGGGCTTGTCTGTCTGATTTCTGCTTGCTGTGCCAATTCTTTTGTCTCGGCTGAGTGGAATAGAAACCAGTTTTATTTCTGGCAAGCCGTGCAGGGTCTGGCAGGTGCCATGATTGTTATGCCTATCCTGATGGGAGCCACGAACGCCGTGATGCCGCAGGAAGGACCATATGCTGCGGGCATGGTCAATGCGCCACGTGCTATTATGCAGGTTGCTGGTACGTGGTTAGTGCAGTTAGCGTTTCATTGGCGGGGAAGCCTTCATTCTTCTCGCTTAACAGACTGGTTGGGTCTTCATCGTTATTCCCTTTTTCAGGGAAACAACCCTGCATGGCAGCATCCAGCTCCTTTAACACCCACAGGCCAAACGCGCACGGCTGGGGCGGTAGCGGCTTTGGCTAAACAGCTACATCACCAGGTCACTGTATTGGTCATTGAAGATTTATTCATGATTATCATCATGTTAGCGGCCTTCTTGTTACTTTGGCTTTTGATCGTGCCGGTACGGGCTTATCCACCTCGTATTGCACTGGCATCTCCACCTCCCGGGCCAGTCACAACCCCAAACACATCTGATAAGTAGTAAAAGGTAATTTTTTATGGCTATGCCCCAATCTTCATCACGCTGGCCGTTTTTTGTGGCTGGGGGGATTTTAGTTGCTTTTATCGTTATTGTTTTGGCAATTATTTTTGTGCCTACATCACGTGTCTGGACAGATGATGCTTATGTAACGGTGCATCATACAGTGATTGCACCACGTGTTTCTGGGCAGGTAATTTCTGTTGAAGTCGATGATAACCAAACGGTCCATAAAGGCGATATTTTAGCGACGCTGGATCCCAATGATTACCAAACTGCCTTAGATGAAGCCCGTTCTATTGAAGCGCGCGATAAAGCACAGGTGATGGATGCAGAGGCTAATGTGGCTCGGCAACCTGCCTTAATCGCTAATGCTCAGGCTGAGGTAGAACGTTTAAAAGCACAACTCGTTTTTGCGCGGCAAAATGCTAGTCGTTACGCTCATCTTGCGCGTACAGGGGCGGGTAGTTTGCAAGAAGGGCAGAAAAGTCATGCAACTCTAGATGAATTAACAGCCTCTTATAAGGCCGCGCAAGCTCAGTTAGAGGCGGCCAAAGCACAGTTAGTTGTCTTAAAGGCTAAAAACGAAGCTGCTAAAAGACAAGTCTCTGTAGATCAGGCACGTGTTCGTCAGGCTGAATTAAACCTGTCTTATACACAAATTAGAGCGCCTTTTGACGGTATGGTTGGCGAACGTAATGTTCAGGCCGGCAATGTCGTACCGGCTGGTGCACCATTAATGGCCGTTGTGCCTATTGATGATTTGTGGATTGAGGCGAATTACCGCGAAGTTGCTTTGCGTCACGTAAAACCAGGTCAGAAAGTTCATATACATGTTGATGCTTATAATATTGACCTAGAAGGGGTGGTTGATAGCGTACCGCCAGCTTCTGGAGCAGCTTTTGCTCCCTTAGCTCCAGAAAATGCTACAGGAAACTTTACGAAAATTGTTCAGAGATTACCGGTAAAAATTACTTTGGTTCCCGGACAGCCATTGGCAAAATTATTGAGGATGGGCTTTTCTGTTGAAACCACAATTAATACGGGTCTCGAAAATATCGTAGAACAGCAGCGTCATTCTAACCAGTCGGTGACAGCACGATGAGTGGCTCTAGAAATTTATTTCCTCCTTTCATAAAAGGGGGAATAGGCACAGTCTTTTTAACGACCATTTTAAGTGGCTGTATCATGGTAGGGCCCGATTATCATCGTCCCGAAATGAAAGGTCAGCCACAAAAATGGGATAAAGCTGCAAATATATCAGGAGATCAAAAAGCCGGCTTTACTTATGAAGGTGAGGTTGATCTGAAATGGTGGCGGCAATTTAATGACCAGATTTTAAATAATCTCATCGAAGGCCTGGGGAAACAAAATTTAGACATCCAAGAAGCAGCAACACGTATAAGCCAGGCAAGAGGGCAGTTAAAAGTTGTTGCGGCGGCTGGTATGCCTAATGTGAACTGGGCGGGCTCTTATAGCTGGCAGCAGCAAAGTGAAAAAGGCATGCTTTCCATGGTGGAGGCTAAGCCCGACGCTGACCTTCAGTTTCAGCTTTATAGCAATATTGGTCAGGCTGCTTGGGACCTGGATCTATTTGGTATGATCCGCCGTTCTGTAGAGGCTGGTAAGGCAGATATTGCGGCCGTCGAAGCAGCGCGCAAGGCTGTGGTGCTCGCGAGTCTTTCTGATTTGGTCGATAGCTATATGCGTTTACGAGGGGTTCAGGAACAGCTTAATTACACTGAAGAACACCTTCAACTTGTTAAGCGTGACCTTAATCTTGTCCTTCAACGCCAGAAGGAAGGGGCCTCTAATAGTCTGGAAGTTGCTCAGGCACGGGGAGAGGTTGAAAAAACAAAAAGTGAATTACCTCCTTTAAAAAAAGCCGAGGCAGCTCTGATTAATGCAATTGGGTATTTATTAGCACTTCCTCCCCGGCAATTAGAAAAAGACCTGTTACCTCGAACAGGGCAGCCAGCAGCGCCTATTTCTGTAGGGGTTGGGTTGCCTTCTACATTGGCACAGCGCCGCCCTGACATTATGGAAGCTGAGGCGAAATTACATGCTGCAACAGCTTTGGTTGGTTCAGCAAAAGCAGCCTTTTATCCTGATATTAATCTGGTAGGTAATTTAGGCACGCAAAGCTTATCTGCTACTGATTTTTTTATGTCGGGAGCAAAATATTTTGATGTTGGCCCTACAGTGACAATTCCCATTTTCCAGGGAGGGCGCTTATCGGGTACTTTGAAACTCCGTAAATCACAACAAAAAGAAGCTGCTTTGGAGTTTAGGCGCGTTGTGCTTAATGCGTGGCGAGAAGTTGATGATGCCGTAACAGATTTAGCTCATGTCCA
Source organism: Aristophania vespae (assembly GCF_009906835.1). NCBI lineage: Bacteria > Pseudomonadati > Pseudomonadota > Alphaproteobacteria > Acetobacterales > Acetobacteraceae > Aristophania > Aristophania vespae. Next base: position 1,428,849 of record NZ_CP047652.1, on the reverse strand, counting down.
GGCTCGCTATGATGACCTGAAAGAAACCGTGCATCAAAACCAAATAGCTGTTTCAGCAGCGCGTGAGCGTTATAAAGAGGGCGCCGTTCCGTTTTTGGAAGTTGACCGGGCCGAGGCCCTGTTATTAGCAAATGCTATTTTGCTGGCAGAAAGTAGAACAGAAACAAATACCGCTACGGTTAATCTTTATCGTGCTCTGGGAGGGGGGTGGCAAACACTTCAAACAGCCAATGACTCAGCCAGCGATACAACCCAAAATAAAACTAGAAATATATTTCAAGCTCAACCTAATGACCTGCATAAAATGCAATCTGTTCAGGCGCCCCAAAAGCTGAATTAAAAATTCTTTTGTCTGTTCATTATTTCATTGCATCAGGAGGAACACAGATATATTCAGAGGCATGACTGATGAAAATCGATTGCCTCTTCGTCGTGCCTTACTCTCTGTTTCTGATAAAGAGGGTTTGGTTGAGCTTGCCCGCGCGTTAGTGGAGCAAAATGTTGAAATCCTCTCTACTGGCGGTTCTGCCCGTACATTAAGAGAAGCGGGAATAGCGGTCCAGGAAGTTTCGGAACATACAGGGTTTCCAGAAATTTTAGATGGTCGCGTAAAAACTCTCGTGCCATGGATTCATGGTGGCATATTAGGGCGCCGTGATAATAAAGAGCATCTCGCACAAATGGAAGCGCATAACATTGCGCCGATTGACCTTGTTTGCGTCAATCTTTACCCCTTTTCTGCCACTGTTGCTTCTGGTGCAGATGCTGAAACATGTATCGAAAATATCGATATTGGCGGTCCTGCCATGGTGCGCGCCGCAGCAAAAAACTTTCAACATGTCGTTATTTTGACAGCACCTGCGCAATATAAAGAATTTCTTGCCGCTCTTAAGCAAGGGGGCACAACTTTAACCGAGCGTCGTCAGTGGGCAAGCTCTGCTTATGCTCATACAGCTTCTTATGATAGCATGATCGCCTCGTGGTTTGTTCAGGAACAAACACCAAAAGGTGAGGTTGCTTTACCAGAAACAGTCACAATTTCTGGTAAAAGAGGTGCTTTACTCCGTTATGGTGAAAACCCTCATCAACAGGCGGCCTTTTACCAGACAGGCGAAAAACGTTTCGGTCTTGCTACAGCGCGTCAGGTGCAAGGCAAAGAATTAAGCTATAACAACCTTAACGATACAGATGCTGCCTTTGAAGCGGTTGCCGAATTTAGTGAACCGAGCGTTGTTATCGTAAAACATGCTAATCCTTGCGGTGTGGCATCTCGCCCAACGTTGCTTCAAGCGTGGGAAGCTGCCTTACGTTGTGATCCAGTCTCTGCTTTTGGGGGGATTGTAGCCCTTAATCGCAAGCTTGATCTTGCAACAGCAGAGCAGATTAGCACAATCTTTACAGAGGTTGTTGTGGCTCCCGAGGCAGATTCAGAAGCTATTGAGTTGTTGGCAAAAAAGAAAAATTTACGTCTTCTGCTAACTGAAGGTGTGCCTGACCCAACAGAAGCTGGCTTGGTCGTGCGTTCTGTTTCAGGTGGGTTTTTGGCACAAAGCCGCGATAATGGGCATGTTAGTCTTGAGTCACTTAAAGTTGTGACCAAAAGAGCACCGAGCGAACAGGAAATGAAAGATTTACTCTTTGCATTTCGTGTCGCCAAACATGTTAAATCCAACGCTGTGATTTATGCCAAAGACCAGGCTACTGTAGGGATTGGTGCTGGCCAAATGTCACGCGTTGATAGTGCTCGTATTGCTGCACGTAAAAGCGAGGATGCGGCACAGGCAGCTGGCCTAAAAGAGGCCTTGACTGTAGGATCTGTTGCAGCGTCTGATGCTTTCTTCCCCTTTGCTGATGGGCTGGAGTCTGTCGTTGCAGCCGGTGCTACAGCTGTCATTCAGCCAGGTGGGTCAATTAGAGATCAAGAGGTGATTGATGCTGCTAATAAAGCAGGGATCGCTATGGTCTTCACTGGTATGAGACATTTTAGGCATTAAAAATGACTTTGTTCCGTTCTTTAACAGTTACGTCATTGTGGTTGGCATGTTGTGCCGTGATAGGGTGGCTATTTTTAGCGCCGCAATCATGGGCAGTGCCCTGTGATTATGACGTCAAGCCCTTACCTTCTGTAACTGCAGAAGTGACAAGAATTACACCGCAAGGCGTACTGTTAGAGGATGGAACTGAGGTTATTTTGCCTGAATCACTTTTACCCCTTATGCGTTTAGAACATGAGATTACAGTGCGTGGTCTGCATAGCATGGTGGAGAAAAAGATTTGGGCCTTAGCCTTGCAAGAAGGTGATCAATTTATTTGTCCTTCCAATATAGATGTCAAAAAAGGGCCTTATCCTGGTTCAGCAGCTTATGACATTATCAACCCAGATGAAGAACAATCGGACAAAAAATAAAAGTTCAGCCTGCGACTTTAACGTTTTGAATAAGTTTTAGTTCAGGCTATTTCGGTTGTAGATGTTGATAATAGAAAAGAGATTACGAGTATCTCTACTCTTTCTTTTCTACTATCGATAATATTTTTTATTAAATAAAAGAATATTTTACCAAAGTTGTTTTGCGGGGCTGTCGACGTCCTTACTCTGAGTTACTAAAAATTTTATTTATAAAAATTTGTGTAAAAATGGCGCTGTGAATGTGCATTAGCGTGGCCTGCTAAAAGCAAATCTGACTTTAGCACGATAAGACCATGCTGCCTGACTAGCCATAATCTAAGTTATTGCCAGCCTAGTGATAAAAGTAAGATGGTTTTATATTACTATTATAATCTATTTTCTTACCCGCTTTTACTAATGAGAAAAGGCCAAGGCAGGCAATAACGTTCTTGGTGCTTTTATAGCATGGCCCCTGGTGTATAGTTACAACTGGACATAAAAACTTATTACACAATTTTAGTCCGTTCTCAGATGTCAGTACCAAAATTCTCTCAAAAAAGTCTTTTCATTTAATTACGTTATAAATATCAAACTAGAAAAAATTTTATGTAATTCTGGTATTTAGAGCTCGTAATCAGCATAGTCTTTTTTGTAGAGTGAAAAGTTTTACCAAATTTAACTAGCTCTAAAATTGGTTTTATCTAATTTATAATAATTTTATCTGTAAGGGATATGGCTAAGTAGAAACTAGTTCTTGCAAATAGTAGGTATTTCTAAAATAGCATCAGGTTTGTATGCTAACACAACATATGGATAAGCCTGGAGCTCAATAGGCGCCTAGCAATATCAAAGTTAGAAACTATACTAGATTTAGCATGATCAAACATGCTATTGCTGCAAATAGTTGCCTTCTAAGTGATTGCTCTTAGTCGGTGATGGGACCGTGATGGTGATGAAGACCCGTCATAGTCCATCCTCGTACTATTGTCATTACTTTGAGATAGTCAAGAGGGTGTTAATATTTGCCAAACTCAGTTCGTTGGAGCTGAAAGAAGACCAAGTCATGAAAATTGCTTTCGCCGCAGTCCCGACAGAGCGCGCTTTAAATGCTCTTACGCATTTTACGCATAAATATGGTAATGTTGGTCTTGATCAAGCCGAGGTGCTCGTTTGTTTGGGAGGAGACGGTTTCCTCCTTGAAACGTTACTGGCAATTCTTGGTCGTAATATTCCTGTCTTTGGCATGAATTACGGCACGGTGGGTTTTTTAATGAATCCTGCCAGAGAGGAGGGTTTGATTGAACGCCTCCAGCTTGCTGAGCGCACAATTATTTCACCACTTCATATGATTGCAAAAACGGTGGATGGGGTTGTTCACGAAGGGCGCAGTTTTAATGATGTCTATCTTTATAGACAAACACGCCAAACAGCGCGCATTACAGTAGAAGTAGACGGCAAAGAGCGTATAGATACATTATGCTGTGATGGCATTATTCTTTCTACGGCAGCCGGTTCTACGGCTTATAATCTTTCAGCTCGTGGGCCGATTATCCCTCTAGGCTCTGATCTTTTATCTTTGACACCTGTTTCACCTTTTCATCCACGTCATTGGCGTGGGGCCTTATTGCCGGCTTCATCTATTGTGCGTTTTAAACTAGCTCAGGTTGAAAAACGTCCTGTTTCTGCCGTTGCAGGCCCTCAGGAAATTAGGAATGTGGAAGAGGTTGTTATTCGTGAAGAGCTGGAGAAAAAAGCCACTTTGTTATTCGATCCCGGCCATAGTCTATCTGACAGGATTATTGCAGAGCAATTTACAGGTTAGATAATCGCCCCTTCCTTGTTTTAAGGTTGTTTTAGGGGCGAAATATTTCGAGCTGGCTTTTAAAAGCGGGGTAGTTCTTGTTTGACCCTTCTTAAAAAAGATGCCTTAAGTGAGGGGCGTTAAAAGTTTTTTTCCAGAAAAGTGGGCCAAGAGGTTATCAATCATATTTTGGCCTAAATTCTGTCGTGTTTCTTCGGTGGCTGAACCCTGATGAGGTTGCAGCGTCACATTTTTAAGTTTTAAAAATGCAGGATTTATATGGGGTTCGTTGCAAAAAACATCTAATCCTGCCCCGGCAATTGTGCCATTCTCTAAGGCTTTAATAAGGGCCTCTTCATCCACAACGCTACCACGAGCGATATTGATTAAAACGCCTTGTGGACCGAGCGCTTTTAATATGGAAGCGTCGATCATTTTGTCTGTTTCAGCGCAACCAGGAACTGCCAGAACCAATATATCTGACCAGCTGGCAAGCTCTATAAGGTCTGGTATATATTTATAAGATGTTTCAGAGCGAGGGCGGCGATTATAATAGGCGACTTCCATTTCACTCGCTGTGGCACGGCGTGCAATGGCCTGGCCAATATGACCAAACCCTACCACGCCTAAGCGACATTTTTCTAAGCTATGTGCCAGGGGAGGGTAGCCCTCTCTGCTCCATTTTCCTTCATAAAGGTAATCTTCATTAAAGCGGAAATGACGTTTTAAATTTAAGAGCAGCATCATTGCTGTGTCGGCAACATCATTAGTTGAAACATTTGTAGCAATTGTAATCGCAATATTGCGTTTTGCAGCTTCTTCTAAATTAATTCTGTCCGTTCCGACACCATTAACACTGATAATTTCAAGATTAGGCAAACTGGCCATGAGATCTGGCCTCATCATGCCCATACCGCCCGTTGTGGCAACAGCCCTAATTTTAGACGCTATAGGCTTTAAGCTTTCTTCATCCTTATAAATATGAACGATAAAGTGGCTTTTAAGCGTTTCTAAAATACTGTCTTTAACATCATCGAGAACGAGAAGATCAATTTGAGGGGGTGTAGAAGAAGAGGACACGCTAACTCCTTTGTAATTTGATCCTAAGGTTATGACGATAATGAAGAGAGTGTTTGCTCAGCCAAAGCGTGACAGCCCTCTTGCACGTCATGCCAGCTAGTATCAAAGTCTTTGTCAGACCCATAATAAGGGTCTTCTACATCTTGCCCTTTACGTCCCTGAACGCAATCAAGTAGCAAGATCACTTTTGCATCAGAGCCAGCGGGTTTAAGGCGGTTTAGCGTTTTATAATGAGATTTATCTAAAGCAATAATATGGCTAAATTTTCTGAAATCTGCCGTGCTGACTTTGCGGGCGCGTAGTTGTGAAATATCAAGCCCTTCTCTCTTCGCAACAGCCTGGGCACGTGGATCAGGAGGATAGCCCAAATGCCAGTCTCCGGTTCCTGCTGAATCAATAAAAAGATCAAGTCCCCTTTTACGTGCTTCTTCTCTCATGGCAAGTTCGGCCAAAGGAGAGCGACATATATTGCCTGTGCAGACAAAAAGAAAAGACGGTTTTTCAGAAGATTTTGTCATAAGAGCGTCTTTTTATTGAGAAAAAAGATGGTGTCCGCGGAAGGATTCGAACCTTCGGCCCCAGGATTCATCTCACTACTATTTTCATAGCCACTCTCGTGAGAGAGTGTTTGTAAGCTGGACTGTCTCTTCATCATAAGCACAAAGCCTCAGATGTCACCCGTTCAGTCTCTACACCTTCTGCTGACTTATAAAGCCAGAGCTTGGCTCGGGATTGGCACGATCAGAAGACCAGAGCTTTCCCCGAATTTGAGCGAATCCACTAGGCGGTTTCCCACTCCTAGCGCCCAATTAAAACTAGGAATCCTGTGCTCTATCCTGCTGAGCTACGCGGACACACAATTGTTCAGTACCCTTAATTTGTTTTTATCGCAAGTATTGATCTGCAACTCATGACTTGGCCTTATGCGAGAGGCGTTCTATGAAAGAGATGAACTTATGGTTTTTAGGTCAAGCCAGCCTTTAAATCTTATTCGTAACCCAGCCCTGGCACGGTGCAGCAGGATTATTATGACCTCAAAGTCACAAAAACCTCATATTTTGTTGTGTCGATTAAAGGAAATGTCTTTCTTGAAAAAATCGACTCTTTTATCTTGTCTCGCTGTTTTCGGCCTTATTGGGCTTACGGCCTGCGGCAGTAGCGAGAGAAACCCCGGCACTCTGACCAAGCCTCGTAACCATCTTTTAGGAGTGGATAGAGGAGCCGAAGGCGGTCATGATCAGCTTAAAGGCGGCGTTAATGCCTATTTGTGGCGTGGCGCTATTGATACATTGTCCTTTATGCCTATGCTCTCAGCAGATGCGCAGGGCGGTGTTATCCTGACTGATTGGTATCAGCCCCCAAGCACAAGTGATGAGCGCTTTAAAATTGCTGCTTATGTGCTTGACCGCCGCCTTCGCTCAGATGCAATAAGAGTGACCATTTTCCGCCAGACACGCCTGAATGGTGGAGAGTGGCAAGATACTCCCGTTGCCCCGACAACTGTTTCAGATATTACAGCACGTATTTTAGAGCGTGCGCGCCAACTAAAAGCCGAAAATGGTGGTGGAAAGTAAGTTTTAATGAGCGACAAAGCAGCATCACAGCCAATTCAAACACAGTTTGATTTCCAAGAGCGCGAACTTTATTGGCAAAAACGCTGGGAAGAAAAAAGCGTTTTTGAAGTTCCCGATGTTCCACCAAAGGGACGCCCCAAATATTATGTTTTGGAAATGTTTCCCTATCCTTCGGGGCAGCTCCATGTAGGGCATGTTCGCAATTATGCCCTTGGTGATGTTGTAGCTCGTTATAAACGGGCTCAGGGCTTTTCTGTTCTCCATCCTATGGGATGGGATGCTTTTGGCCTTCCAGCCGAAAATGCAGCACGTGAGCGTGGTGTTCACCCTGGTGAATGGACCATGCAAAATATTGCGGCCATGCGCAAAACCTTGCAACGTTTGGGATTTTCGCTCGACTGGTCGCGAGAAATAGCAACATGCCAGCCTCAATATTACGGCAAGCAGCAAAAGCTATTTCTTGATATGCTTAAGGCTGGTCTTGTAGAGCGCCGTGATGCTTCGGTTAACTGGGACCCGGTTGATGAGACGGTCCTGGCAAATGAGCAGGTTGTTGATGGGCGTGGTTGGCGCTCTGGGGCACTTATTGAGAAGAAAACACTTTCACAGTGGTTTTTGAAAATCAGTGATTATGCCGAGCCTCTTCTTGAAGGACTTCAAAAGCTGGATCGCTGGCCTGATCGTGTTAAAATCATGCAGGAACGGTGGATAGGACGTTCAGAAGGGGCAAAAATTCGCTTTGCTCTTCACAATCCGCCTAAGGGTTTTGATGCTGACCAAGATTCCCTTGAGGTTTTTACGACCCGACCAGATACTTTATTTGGAATGAGCTTTATAGGAATTGCGGCTGATCACCCCTTGGCTGCAAAACTTGCTCACGAAAATCCAAAACTTGCCGAATTTATTGAAGAATGTCGCCGTTTAGGGACTTCCGAAGAAGCTTTAAATAAAGCTGAAAAGCGCGGATTTGACACCGGTCTTACTGTCGCTAATCCTTTCAGGCCTGAGCAGATTGTTCCTGTATGGATTGCCAATTTCGTTCTGACTGAATATGGCACAGGTGCTATTTTTGGATGCCCCTGTGGAGACCAAAGAGATTTAGATTTTGCCCGTAAGTATGGATTGGAAACACCATCAATCTTACTTCCTGCTGGTGAAGATGCGAGCTTCCAACTAGGCAATAAGGCTGTTACCGGTGAAGCCACACTTTATAACTCTGGTTTTTTAAGTGGCAAAAATACGCAAGATGCGAAAAAAGCTGCCATTGAAAGACTAGAAGCTTTGGGCATCGGACAGAAAGTCACAAATTGGCGTCTGCGCGATTGGGGTGTCTCTCGCCAGCGTTATTGGGGTTGTCCGATCCCTATCATTTATTGTGATGATTGCGGTGCTGTTGGTGTGCCAGAGGACCAGCTACCTGTTACATTACCAACCGATGTGACGTTTGACCGTCCTGGAAACCCGCTAGATCATCATCCTAGCTGGAAGCATGTTTCCTGCCCTCATTGTGGTAAAGCAGCACGGCGCGAAACTGACACATTTGATACTTTTGTAGATAGTTCGTGGTATTTTGCTCGCTTTACCAGCCCGCATTCCTCGGCACCAACTGAGCTTGATGCTGCAAATGGCTGGCTTGCTGTTGATCAATATATTGGTGGTATTGAGCATGCAATTTTGCATTTGCTTTATGCGCGCTTTTTTACCAGAGCCATGCATAAAACCGGGCATTTGAATGTTGACGAGCCATTTAACGGGCTGTTTACGCAAGGCATGGTGACACATGAAAGCTATCGTGATGGGCAACAATGGCTCTATCCCGAAGAGGTTGAACGTCGAGGAGAGCAGATAGTCCGAAAAGATACAGGTCAGGCTGTGACTGTTGGTCGTTCGGAAAAAATGTCAAAATCGAAGCGTAATACTGTTTCGCCGGTTGATATTATTGAGCAATATGGCGCTGATACAGCGCGTTGGTTCGTGCTTTCCGATAGCCCTCCAGAAAGGGATATGGAGTGGACAGCAGCCGGTGTTACCGCAGCAGGGCGTTTCATGCAGCGTCTTTACCGCTTGATAGCTTCAGTTGCTGCGCAAGATAAGCCTGACGCTACTCATGGCAAAGCTGGCGAAGATTTACGTCGTGCAACGCACAGAACGATTGCAGCTGTTACAGAGGCGCTTGATGGCTTTAGCCCTAACGTTGCTGTTGCCCGTATCCATGAGCTAACATCTGCTCTTGCTGAAGCTGAAAAAACACAGGCTGATGGCCTTGCGGCAGCACGCCGTGAAGCAGCGCTAGCTCTTGCGATGCTAATTTCACCAATGATGCCCCATTTAGCCGAAGAATTAATGAATCTTCTGGAGCCAGATGGTGCAATGGTGGCTGAGCGCCCCTGGCCAAAAGCCGAGAAAGAATGGCTCGCTGTTAATGAAGTAACTCTTGCCGTGCAGGTTTTAGGAAAATTGAGAGGGACAATTACCTGTCCTCCTGATGCTCCTAAAGAGGCAGTGTTGGCGCAGGCGAAGGCTGAACCCAACGTTGCCAAAGCACTGGAAGGCAAAAAGATTGTTAAGGAGATTCACGTTCCTAACCGAATAGTAAATTTTGTTGTGGCTCCAAAATGATAAAAATTCTTCTGCCTAAAAAAGTCTTTGCTGGCCTAACGCTTCTGGCATTGTCAGCTATGAGCCTGGGGGGGTGTGGTTTTCAGCCACTTTATGGAAATCAGGGCACCCAGTCCATAGATGCTTCAAATGAATTAAAGCGTGTTTATGTGGCTAATATTCCTACACGTTTTGGTCAGACAATGCGTTTGGCATTGCAAAAAGATATGGCAGGAGATGGTCCTGAAAAGCCAGATGGTTATACATTAAAGGTGAATGGCTCGGCTTCGTTTGAAGCTGTCGACATTCACCTTGATAATACGTCTGGGCGCTCTCGTTTGGTAGGCAGAGCGCAATGGAAACTTTATAGCGTTGAAGAGCAGCCTAAATTGCTAGCGCAGGGTTTTGCACGAACCTTGGACGGATATAATCCTAACATACAGCAATATTTTGCCCAGTCACTCAATGATGAAACAGCTTTGAAGCGTGTTTCTGAAAACTTAGCTCATGATATTACGCAGCAGGTCGCTATCTGGCTTAAAGCAAATATATCCTTGGGCCCCGATAAAACAACGCCTCGTCGTTATCTTGATGTTGATGAAATGCAGGATGGTCATAGTGGACGCTATCGTTTCTTGGATAGTGATGGCTTCCCCGCAATGGCTACAGGGCGGATGCAGCGTAGCTATTCAACGCAGCAACTGGAAGATACTCAGCCTTGAAGATCGAAGCGCGTCAAATAGATCGTGTTTTAGATGATAGTGGCTCGTGGCAGGGCTTACTGCTTTATGGTGAAGATACCGGCCTTGTTCGCGAGCGTGCGGCGAAAGCTGCACGCAAAATTGTTGATGATTTTAATGACCCTTTCCGCCTGACGCGTTTAGAGGGCGAGGAGCAGATAAGGGTAGAAGAAGAAATGTCGGCCCTTTCTCTTGTTGGAGGGCGGCGTGTTGTATGGGTTAGCGGGGTGCAGGATAATCTTGTTCCTCAATTAGAACGTGTCGTTGCTCTTAAGAGTGACACAGTTCTCATTATGGAAGCAGGAAGTTTATCTCCACGTTCTAAATTGCGTAATTTTGCTGAGAAAGAACCAAAGATTGCTTCCATAGCCTGTTATGCAGAAGAGGGGCGTGCTCTTTCGCGTACAATCACAGAAACTCTGCTTCAAGATAATATTCGCATAGACCGTGAGGCTTTGATGTGGCTGCAATCACGCTTAGCCTCAGATAGGGCGCTAGTACGGAATGAGCTTGAAAAACTTAGATTATACGCAGTGCCTGGTAGTGCACTTTCATTGGATGATGTGCGCCATTGTGTAGGGGATTCAGGCAATGCCTCTCTTGAAGATGCCGTATATCAGGCGCTTGCAGGAGAGTTCCGCCAGGCTGATCTTTCTCTAATAAGGGCTTTGGCAGATGGTGCTGTCCCTGTTGCTTATGCCCGTACAGTTTTAAATATTATTGATAAACTCCATTATGTTTTATTGCTTGAGCAAGAGGGACAGTCACGGCAGGAGGCTATTGCTGGCTTAAGACCGCCGCTATTTTTTCGGCGCAAGGAGTTTTTTCAAAAGGCTTTAGCACGTTTAAATCTGCGCATGGTTACGATTATTGCTTCTGAATCTCAGGAACTTGAGACAAGATGTAAACAAACAGGGGCACCTGATTATTTGTTATGCCAAAGACATTTAATGAGAATAGCGAAGCTAAAGTGAAAATTTCAGCATGTGAAGTTTTCTGTTTTTATAGTTTAAAATTTGTATCTCATATGTCTTTGATCATGTAATTTTTGAGTTAAGACAGAAAAAGGAGCGTTTATATGCTCTTACACATTGAAAAAGTTCTGAGTAAAGATGAACTCAAGTGGGTACGCTCTAAATTTTCAGAGGCAGAATGGGTTGATGGCCGTGCTACGGCGGGGCAGCAATCAGCAGCTTCTAAACATAATTTACAAATTGCTCCCAATAGTCCTTTAGGGCGTGAGCTTTCTACATTTTTATTGCAGAAATTAGGGGTAAATCCTCTTTTTAACAGTGCCGTTTTGCCTCATCGTGTCGTACCACCCTTATTTAATCGTTATGATGTGGGTATGTCTTTTGGAGCGCACGTCGATAACGCATTACGCCCTATTCCTGGTGCGGGCATGCGTATTCGCACTGATGTATCCAGTACATTATTTATTAGCGAACCAGACGAATATGAGGGTGGTGAATTAGTGCTGTTTGGTCCATCAGAGCAGCAAGAAATAAAGCTTCCGGCTGGTGATATGATTGTCTATCCTACGACTGCCTTACATGCTGTTCGAACCGTTACAAGTGGTGCTCGTCTTGCTTCTTTTTTCTGGAGTCAGTCTTTTATCCGCTCACAAGACAATCGTACTTTGTTATTTGAATTTGACCAGACAATACAGGAGCTTACCCGTCAAAGAGGTGATAAAGATAATGAAGTTTTAAGACTGACAAATATTTATCATAATCTTCTTAGAGTGTGGTCAGAGCTCTAATTAAAAAAGACTTAGATATAAAGTTTAAAACCTTATATCTAAGTCTTTAAATTTATGAAGACCGGTTTAAATGGTCTTCTTTTTGTCTTTACCTTCAGGAACTTCAATATCTATTTCCAGTGTGGAATATTGTTGTCCTCGATCTAGCTTAATTTGTACTTTATCCTGATCGACAGAGACATGGCGTGACAATACCTCCAAAATCTCTTTGTGAAGTTTTTTAATGAGATCTGAGTCTCCTTCGGTGCCGGAACTGCGTTCATGTGCAAGAAGAATCTGAAGTCGGTCGCGTGCGACACGACTTGTAGGAGGGTGCTTGCGTGAGAAGAAATTATCGAAAAAACTCATGCGCCCCTCTTTTTAAATAGGAAATCTAACAAGCCTCGCTTTTCCGTCGGGATTGTGACGTCAATATCTTCTCCCTCAAGACGGCGGGCGGCTTCTAGGTAAGCATGAGCACAAATACTGTCAGGAGAAGCAAGAGTAACAGGAGTTCCTATATTGGAAGCTTTTAAAATATCTTCACTTTCAGGGATAACACCGATGAGCGGAACAGAAAGAATTTCTAGAACATCATCAACGCCAAGCATTTCTCGGCGTGCGGCACGCGCTGGATCATATCGGGTAATGAGAAGGTGCTTTTCGACCGTCTCTCCCTTTTCAGAATGAGCAGTGCGGCTATCTAACATACCTATGATGCGGTCAGAATCACGTACAGAGCTGACTTCAGGGTTAGTTACAATCACGGCATGATCGGCATGATACATGGCAAGCTGAGCCCGCGTTCAATTCCAGCAGGACTATCGCAGAGGATCCAGTCAAATTTTTCTTTCAGTTCTTCCATAACACGCGCTACACCTTCTGAGGTGAGAGCATCTTTATCGCGTGTTTGTGACGCAGGAAGAATAGAGAGAGTTTCGCAGCGTTTATCACGTATAAGCGCTTGAGAGAGTTTAGCATCACCTTGAACGACATTGATCAAGTCGAATACAACACGTCGCTCAACTCCCATAACAAGATCAAGATTACGTAAGCCAACGTCAAAATCTACAACAACGACATTTTGGCCGTTGCGTGCAAGAGCAGCACCAAGTGCTGCAGTAGTTGTTGTTTTGCCCACGCCCCCTTTACCTGACGTTACGACGATGATTTTTGCCATATAGCTACTAACCTTTATATGTCATCTTCAGGAGACTCTAAGAAATATTTCTTAAAAAGATGTCTTACACTGATAAACCTTAATCTATCTTACTAAGAAGACTTTTTTTGAAGTATTTTTTCTTAATTTACTTCGTCAAGTTTTATTTAACCATTAGTCTCTGAAGGGCGGATGCTTGGAAGAGGTAAAACACATACCTTGCCATCTTTTAAACATATTTGTGCCGGATGGCCAAGACAGGCATCATTTATTTCTTCAGCTACGAGATAATAGCCGTCAATGGCCAGAAGCTCTGCTTCTAAGCGTGTAGTAAAAATTTGTGCGTGCGGACGATGATTTATCCCTGCAATAGCGCGCCCTCTTAAGGTGCCGTAAATATGGATAAAACCGCCTGCTATAACCTCGGCTCCTGATGAAACGCCGCCGATAATAATGATATTGCCATTCAGATTTTCAATTGTTTGCCCTGAGCGTACTGGCCTATTTATTATTATTGTATCTGGAGAATAAGAATTCTGTTCTATAGATTCAGATTCTGGGCTGTTTTTTTGTGACGGAGAATCGGGCAAGGTAACGGCCCCGCTAGGCCGTCCTCCATTAAGGGCAGCAGGCCATTCCCAGCCTGCCAAAGCGGGCCAGGAGGGGTCGGCGCCCTCAATGCCTATAATATGGATTTTTCGCTCTTTAAGGGCAGCCAAAAAAGAACTTAGCCCTTCAGTCTGGGGATCAAGTAGTTCAAGATCGATAATAATAGGTCGACCATTGAAAAAATTGACAGAATGACTGATTTGTATGTCTAACCCTTTTAGCCATGCATCAAGCGGAGCTTCTGGTGTTAGAACAAGAGCCAAAAATGACCGTCCTCTCGCGCGAATGCGCAGAGCTTCAGGAGTATTTTTGTTGGGGTGAGGAGCAGATGAGTGGGACATGAGGGCAAATATACCATGCAGTTGTGTCGAATCCACTAACAGGACACTTGTTATGATCGTCTAGAAAGACTTAAAGAGAATTATGCGTATATTGCACCACCTACCCCTTTCACCGCAATCTCGTCTTGTTCGGCTCTTGCTGGGCGAGAAGCGTTTACCTTGTGAGCTTGTATTTGAAAAAATATGGGAGAAGAATGAGGCATTCCAGGCGCTTAATCCTGCTGGCGAAGTTCCTGTCTTGGTCGAAGATAGTGGTCAAATTGTACCGGGTGCGTCTGTCATCGCAGAATATCTTGAAGATGTATACCCAGAAACGATTCTTATGGGACGTACAATTGCTGAGCGTGTGGAAGTGAGGCGCCTGCTTGATTGGTTTGACCGACTTTTTCAAGATGAAGTTAGTGTCAATTTGTTAGGCGAGAAAGTGGAGAAGCGGCTCTTTGGTGTAGGGCAGCCAGACGGGAATGTTTTACGTATTGGCTATAAAAATCTTCGCTTCCATCTTGATTATATTGGCTATCTGGCTGAAACGCGTACCTGGCTCGCTGGTCCTTCTCTTTCGGCAGCGGATTTTGCAGCTGCAGCACATCTCTCAGCTTTGGACTTTTTGGGTGATATTAACTGGGCACATGCACCCTCAGTACGAGATTGGTATGCGCGGGTAAAATCCCGGCCCTGCTTCCGCCCGCTACTTGCCGATAAAATTAGTGGTTTTACGCCTTCAGCTCATTATGCTGACTTAGATTTTTAAGAGACCCTTTCTCAAAATGATGACAATTAAAAATAATAGTAAAAACTGGGATGTGATCATTCTGGGGGCGGGGGCGGCTGGCCTCATGGCTGCCGCTCAGGCGGGGCAAAAAGGAGCACGTGTTGTCGTTATAGATCATGCAGAGCAAGCAGGACGTAAAATTCTGATCTCTGGCGGCGGGCGCTGTAATTTTACAAATTTAAATGCCCAGGAAAATTGTTACCTTTCCCAAAATACACGATTTATGCGTTCATCTTTTGCCCGTTTTACACCGAGCGATTTTCTCAAGCTGGTGCAACAGCATAAAATAGCCTGGGAAGAAAAAGAGAAAGGACAGCTTTTCTGCCAAAATTCAGCACGTGATATTTTAGATATGTTGCTGAATGAATGTCATAAAGGAAATGTTGAGTTCTTATTAGGTCATAAAATTGGCGACGTCTCTCGTGACGAGCAGTGCTTTATCGTTCAAACGTCTAGGGGTGTTGTAAAGGGACGTGCCCTTATCTTGGCAACTGGTGGATTAGCTATACCAAAATTGGGTGCTACAGATTTCTCTCTCCAGTTAGCACGCCGGTTTGGTCTTAAAATTATACAGCCAGCTCCTGCGCTTGTTCCTTTTATTTTGGAGGAGGCATATCCTGATTTAGCAGGTGTATCTTTAGATATTTCTGTCTCATTAGGGACGAAAAAACCTCAATTTACAGGGGGTATGGTTTTTACGCATAAAGGTTTATCTGGCCCTGCTATTTTGCAAATTTCATCATATTGGCAAAAGCAGCAAGCTCTCGTACTGAATCTTATGCCGGGCCTAAAAGTGATGGATGAGTTTGAGGCTATTAGAGCAAGACGCCCCAGGCTCATCCGCCTGCTTTACTTGAGAGATTACCACAAAGATTAGGTCGTGTTTTAGCTAAAAACCATTGTGATGACCGCCCCTTAAACTCCCAACCCATGAAGGCTATTCGCGCTCTTGCTGGTTCTATAGAGCGCTGGGTTTTGACGCCCTTTTCTTCAGAAGGATATGGTAAAGCTGAAGTTATGCGTGGCGGCATCGACACAAAATTTCTTTCTTCCAAAACAATGGAATCAGTCTGCGTCCCGGGGCTTTATGCTATAGGTGAGGCTGTGGATATGACAGGATGGCTTGGGGGGTATAATTTCCAGTGGGCTTGGTCGAGCGGTTATGTTGCTGGTCAGGCAGCAGCGCAGTTCGCCCAAGGGAACTCAACATAGGGACAGTAAACTGACTATGGAAATTTTTCTGCCATGGGCGATAGCAGGGGGGTCTTTTTTACTTGCCCTTTTTGCCATATTGCGCGGCAATGGCAGCAACCATTTTGCAGCACAACAGGCTCAAGCTCGTGCTTACGAGGCAGAATATCAAAGAAACCAAATTACCGAGCTTGAGCGTGTTTTAAGCGCACGTATTGAGCAGTTGCGCCTCGAAAATAGGCAGTTTTTTGATAATTCATCACAAAAATCGCAACAAGATCAGAGTGATATGCGTCTTTTATTGTCAGAAGCCCTGCGCGATATGGCAGAAAGACAGCAGGCTCAAGTAGCAACCTTGCAGCAGAGTGTTAATGAACGCTTGCAAGGCACAGTCGAAAAACAAATGCAAAATAGCTTTCAACGCGTTGTTGAGCAATTTGCAACAATGCAAAAGGCATTGGGTGAGGTCAGAAACGTTACAGCCCAGATCAGTGATCTAAAAAGACTTTTTGCTAATGTTAAAACAAGAGGCGGCTGGGGCGAGACGCAATGTCGGGCGATATTGGACGATATTTTACCTGAAGGAAGTTATGACCGTGAATTTAGATTATCACCACAAACGGGGGAAGTTGTTGAGTTTGCTGTAAAAATGCCGTCTCACGGTCATCAGGAACAACCGCGTCTCGCTATAGACTGTAAGTTTCCGACAGAGGCCTATGAGCGTCTTATTAATGCTGCCGAAATGGGTGATGCAGAAGGAGAAAAACAAGCTCGTAAGGCGCTTGAGACAGTGGTCAAACTTGAGGCGAAGAAAATATCGCAGAAATATATCCGTCCTCCTGTGACAGTTGATTTCGCCGTGCTCTATGTCCCGACTGATGGTCTTTATGCTGAAATAGCCCGTTCTCCCGGTTTGATTGATGAAATAGGGCGCCTACATCGTATAATCATTATGGGGCCTGCCTTATTACCTGCACTCTTGCGGACTGTCCATTTGGGCTACGTAACTCTTGCTCTGGAAGAAAGAACAGAAGTTATTGCTGGTTTATTAGGTGAGACGCGCCAAGAAATGATAAAAATTGATCAAGTTCTAGAGAAATTACAGCGTAATGCTGGCACAATGGGTAATACGATCGAGGAAGCACGTCGCCGATCGCGTATTTTAGGCCGTCGCTTAAACGCTTTAGAGGATATGTCGCAAGATATGGAAAATGAATTTTTAACGCCGTAAATAAGATAGCAAGAAAATAGGTTTATTGTTGAAAGCTTAAGAGAAGAGCAGAATGGATAATATGCCGATAAGTACAATGGATTCAGCTGTAGATTCAAAAAACAGTCAGGAACAAAGAAAACCAAGACTGCTCTTAATCGAAGATGATCAAGAATTGGCGGATGAGATCAAAGCTGATTTAGAAGAAAGACATTATCTCGTAGATCATACAGTTTCAGGAATAAGAGGACTGGAGCTTGCAAAACAAGATATCTATAATCTTATGATCATAGATCGTATGCTTCCAGGCATGGAAGGGCTAACAGTCGTGGCAACCCTGCGTAATGAAGGAATAATGTTGCCCGCTTTGGTTTTGTCGGCCCTATCAGCAGTTGATGATCGTGTTACGGGTTTGAAAGCTGGTGGTGATGATTATTTAACAAAACCCTTTGCTCCCGAAGAATTAGCTGCTCGTTTGGAAGTCCTGCTCAGACGCCCTCTCACTGATTCACGCCAAACAATCTTGCAAGTTGGATCACTAAAAATGGATCTGATTGAGCGCAGAGCCTGGCGTATGAATCGGGAATTAGAGCTCTTGCCGCGCGAATTCCGACTTTTAGAATATATGATGCGGCGCCCCGATACTGTCGTTACGCGTTCAATGTTGCTCGAAGAGGTATGGAATTATCGGTTTACACCTCAGACGAATTTGGTTGATGTTCATATTGGCAAATTACGCCGAAAAGTAGATGGGGAAGACGAAACACCTTTGATCAAAAGCATTCGGGGTGTTGGATTCTGCCTCAATGTCTCGACATAATCCCTTTTTAACAATCACATTCAGATTTACGGTAGCCTTAACCGGTGTCCTTATATTAGGGATGTGCTTACAGCTTGTCGTAATTTATGAACAAATAAAATCTTATGAACATGTAAATTCGAGGGGTATTTTAAGGCGTACTGCCGAATTATTGTCTCAGGAAGCCCCTCACGAATTAGAAGTTAAAGTGCGTGACCGCAGCACAAATGAATTGCGCGTTTCACTTAATGGTGCTGGACTATTCGATATTGATGAACGCTATATAGTTGGTGATATTCATCAATGGCCAAAAGGGCTGTTGCCAGTAAATAAAATCCAGACTCTTTCTTTTCGTCTACGTGATGGCACCGTTTCTTCAATGCGTGTTTTAGTGGTCAGGGTTAAAGGCTTGGATGGGCGGCATGATCGTTATTTAGTCCTTGCTCATACCTATATGATGGCAAGCCATTTCCATCAGATCATTATTCATATAGCGCTTTTCTCAATGCTGCCGATCCTGCTTTTTGCTCTGGTGGCTGGCTATTTATTGAGCCAAAAGATTCTCAACAGAGTCGAGCTTACTCATCATGCTATTGAACGCATTATGAAAGGTAATTTGCAGGAACGATTACCAATAGGTCGTGAAAGAGATGGTTTGGAACGGGTCGCTGGATCTGTTAATCATATGTTAGACCGCTTGGAACGTCTTATGATGGCAATCCGTGATGTTGGCAATGATATAGCCCATGACATCAGAACACCGCTTGCACGTTTGCAGGCACGCATGAATAGGATTGCTAAATTACCTTTATCCCCAACACCTCAAGAAATAGAAAAATTCAATAAAGCAGTAGATCGCTGTCGAGGTGATATTGAACAATGTTTTACGGTAATCAAAGCTTTATTAAGAATAGCTGAAATTGAAAATAACCTCCGTAAAGAGGGGTTTTCCACTTTTGATGTAGTTTCGCTGATTATTGATCTTGCCGATTTATATGAGCCTATGGCTGAGACAAAAAATGTTTCTTTGTCTGTTTTACTCCTGGTTAAAGAAAGACAAATTTTTGCTGATATGCATTTATTAAGCGAGGTTGTGGCAAATTTGGTCGATAATGCAATTAAATTTACAGAGCCGGGAGGGAGCGTCAGTATAGCTGTAGGCGAAGATGCCAAACGCCAGCTTTGGATCGAGGTGCGAGATACAGGCGTTGGTATTGCAGAAAATGAGCGTGAGGCTGTTCTAAACAGATTTTACAGAACAGATAAAACACGCATGGTTCCGGGCCATGGTTTGGGGCTGAGCTTAGTTATGCCAATTATAGAACTGCATAATGCTACATTGGATATTAATTATAATGTCTATAATGAAAATGCCAAAGGCAGTATTTTCAGGGTACTTTTTCCGGCTTGTTCTTCATAAAATGATAAAAGCATGAGACATAAAGGTCTCGAAAATAGAGAGTAAAAGTCTAAAAAGCTTTTAATAAAAAACAGGATACCGTCTTAGAGAGCAAGAGGCTATTGTTCTGGACAGATTTAGAACACATTTCAGAATTTTAAATTAAACCAAGGTTTAATAAACCCATAAAATGAGGCGTTGCTCAATGATTCGTAGTACTGAGAGTGCTAAAAGACAATGAAAGCCATTGTCATTACCGCTCTTCGTCGACCCTATACCTTTGTCGTCTTATCGATTGTCATAGTTATATTTGGTGTGCGTGCTATTGTTAGTACACCGACTGATGTCTTTCCTAATATTCGTATTCCTGTAGTGGCTGTTTTATGGTCTTATTCAGGTTTAATGCCAGAGGAAATGTCAGGCCGTATAGTTTATTACTATGAGAGAGCGCTAACCGCGACAGTTGGTAATATCGAACATATTGAGAGTAACTCTTATTATGGCCGTGGTATTGTCAAAATCTTCTTTCAGCCTGGGACAGATCCTTCAGTTGCGCAAACACAGATCACATCTGTTTCGCAAACGATTATCAAACAACTCCCTACAGGGGCGACACCTCCACTTATTTTAGCCATGGATGCTTCTTCTGTCCCGGTTATGACATTAAGGGTAAGTAACTCTAAAATGTCAGGGTCAGAAGTTTATAATATGGCCATGAATTTGATCCGCCCCGAGTTGGTATCGGTAGCGGGTGCTGCTATCCCTCATCCTTATGGAGGATTAGCCGCCAATATTATGGTGGATTTGGATCCAGTTAAGCTTTTAGCACATAGGCTCTCTCCCGAAGATGTTGCTGTGGCGCTTAACAAGCAAAATATCGTACTCCCTTCAGGTGATCTTAAACTAGGTCCCTTGGATATGATGGTGCATTCCAACTCTGCACCAATGGATCTTGAAGCTTTTAATAAAATGCCTCTCAAGCAGGTTGGTAATTCCGTAGTTTATTTACGTGATGTAGCCTGGGTGCATAAAGGAGGGCCTCCGCAGACAAACGCAGTGTTTGTGCGCGGTCAACAGGCTGTCATGATTGTTATCATGAAGAGCGGCGATGCATCCACCTTATCTGTGGTGAGTGGCATTAAAAAGCTTTTGCCTCAGGTTGAACGTACTTTGCCTGAGGGCACAACACTCAAAGTGCTGACAGATGCTTCGGGCTTTGTAAAAGACTCCATTACAGATGTTGTGCGTGAAATGATCATTGCGGCTATTTTAACAAGCCTGGTCGTTTTGCTTTTTTTAGGTTCATGGCGCTCTACAATTATAGTCGCGACATCTATTCCACTTGCTATTTTATCGGCTTTGATAGGGCTAAGTATAGCGGGTCAGTCTATTAATGTCATGACATTGGGTGGGCTCGCTCTTGCTGTGGGTATCTTGGTAGATGACGCTACGGTCATGATCGAAAATATCGATGCTCACTTACATATGGGAAAAGATTTAGAACCGGCCATTATCGATGCATCTAACCAGATTGTCGTACCTACTTTTGTGTCCACCACATGTATTTGTATTGTGTGGTTTCCACTGTTTGAGCTGACAGGTATTTCTGGCTGGCTTTTTATGCCTATGGCTGAGGCAATTATATTTGCCATGATTGCCTCCTTTATTTTGTCTCGTACATTAGTGCCGACAATGGCGAATTGGCTTTTGGCATCTCAATCGAAAAATCACGAAAATTCTTCTGGTCAGAAAAATATATTTCAGCGTTTTCAACTGAAATTCGAGGAAGGATTTGAGCGCTTTAGAAATAGTTATAGAGATATTCTAACGGGCCTGATTGCCATAAGAGGGCGTTTTATCTGTTTCTTCTTAGCGGCAGCACTGGCCTCTTTATGCTTACTCTTTTTCGTTGGGCAAAATTTCTTTCCCGAAATTAAATCAGGCACACTTCAACTTCATATGCGCGCTCCTATTGGTACACGTATAGAAGAAACAGCCAAAATTAGTGGTCTTGTTGAAAAACAGCTTCATTTGCTTTTGCCGGGTCAGGTGCAAAGTGTTGTCAGTAATTGCGGCCTACCTGCCAGTCACTTAAATCAGGCAATGCTTCCTACACCAACAGTTGGTACACAGGATTGCGATATTACGGTTCAATTAAATAATCCTGAAAGTCCAATACCCGAATATAGGCGAACCTTGCGCAAAGGATTGGCAGAGGCTTTTCCTGGCACAGTCTTTACGTTCCAGCCTGGTGATTTGACCGCTAAAATTCTTAATTTTGGCCTGCCATCTCCCATAGACGTTCAAATTGTTGGAAGAAATTTACAGGAAAATTATAAATTTGCTGTCCAGCTCTCGCATAAAATGCGTCATATTACAGGCATTACAGATGTCTCCATCCAAGAGCCAATGACCCAACCAACTCTTAAGGTCAATGCGCGGCGTAGCTTTGCCCTGGGGACAGGTATTACAGAAAAAGATATTGCCTCTAATATGCTTGTGAGTTTGTCAGGTAGTTCGCAGGTCGGGCAAAGTTATTATCTAAATAAACAAGGTACGTCTCAGCTGATCGATGTACAGATGCCAGCAAATTACTTGCAAACAATGAATCAGCTTGAAATGATCCCTGTCGATAAGGGTGATGGCAACCCGCATAACCAAACTATGCAGCTTCTTGGGGCGCTAAGTGATATTACGCAAATGGGTACTCCGGCTGAGGTATCACATTATAACATCATGCCCGTGCTCAATATTTACGCATCTCCAGAAAATATTGATCTGGGAACCGTTTCGCGGGCTGTGAAGAAACTCGTAAAAGAGGAACGCAAAAATCTTCCTCGCGGGTCCTCCATGGTCGTACGAGGCCAGGCTGTAACAATGAATGATGCCTATATACAGCTTATAGGTGGGTTAGCATTATCAATCGCCATTGTTTACCTGATCATTGTCGTGAATTTCCAATCCTGGCTTGATCCTTTTGTAATCATCATGGCGCTTCCCGGTGCTTTGGCAGGGATTTCATGGAGTTTATTTCTTACGCATACGACCTTGTCCGTACCGGCCTTGACAGGGGCTATCATGTGTATGGGCACTGCAACCGCCAACGCCATATTGGTTGTTGCCTTTGCCCGAGAGCGCCTGGACGCGCATGGTGATGCACTTAAAGCTGCTATAGAGGCAGGGTATGAGCGTATCCGTCCAGTGCTGATGACGGCCTTAGCTATGATGATCGGTATGATTCCTATGTCTGTAAGTAATTCCGATAATGCGCCTTTGGGCAAGGCTGTGATTGGTGGCCTCATGATTGCAACTGTAGCAACTTTACTATTAGTGCCCTGCGTTTTTGCCCTTATGCATCATAAATCAGCTTCTTCATCCCATCCTAAGCCAAAAGAAGGAGAAGTATTGTGAAATTATCTCCCAATTCTTATCACAATCCCTCTCGCCTAAAAGCTCGTCTTATCCTTTTTGGTGTTCTTCTTGCTGCTTTATGTCTGGCAGGGTGGGGCATTATTGAGCGTAGTATTCATATGCATAATTTGGTGCAGGAAACGGAAGATGCTTCCATCCCCAGGGTAGCTCTCGTTATGCCACAGCCTGGACCTAAAATGCGCACAGTTAGCTTGCCAGCCAATCTGGCAGCCTGGTACGAAGCACCTATTTATGCCCAGGTCTCAGGCTATGTAAAAATGTGGTACAAAGATTATGGAGCTCATGTCAAAAAAGGTGACGTTTTAGCTGAAATCAGCACCCCAAGTTTAGATGCACAGTTTGCCGCTGCCAAAGCACATTATGATGTGGTCATGGCTCGTTACAAACTTGCTTTAATCACATCTGAACGTTGGAGTGCCCTTAAAAGCACTCAGGCTGTGTCCCGTCAGGAAGTTGATGTGCAAGCTGCCAATGCAGCCGCTCAAAAGGCTGAGTTAGAAGCTGCCGCACATGAAGTAGAACGATATCAGGCATTAGAAAATTTTAAAAAGATTGTCGCCCCATTTGATGGGATTGTTACTTCACGACTTGTCAATGTCGGGGACTACGTTAATGGAGATGGTGGAAATTTAAATGCCCGCGGTTCCGTTGCCGAGCTTTTTTCAGTTGCAGATGTCAGAAAGATACGTGTTTTTGTTTCAGTTCCACAAGACTACGCAAATGTTATCTCTCCTGATATCAGCGCTGACTTAACTGTACCTCAATATCCGGGGCGAACCTTCCATGCAAAATTTCTGGCAACAGCCAAAGCTTTTAATGCTTCTACGCGAACTGTTACGACGGAATTGATGCTGGAAAATAAAGACCGTCTTCTTTGGCCAAATTCTTATGCTACCGCCGAAATTAAAGCTCCAAGTGACCCTTCTATTTTAATTTTGCCAACAAGCACTCTCATTTTTCGAGCTCACGGGACTCAAGTTGCTAAGGTAGAGGGGAATCATGTCCATCTAGAAAATGTAAAACTCGGCATTAATTATGGCACAACAATGCAAATTTTAAGCGGTGTTAAGGCCACTGATAAAATAGTAGCCAACCCTACAGCAGATTTGCTTGATGGTGATCAGGTCAAAATTGTGCCAAGTACTCACGGTTATAATTCATCTGAAAAACCCAAAGTAACGCCACACCCCCTTAAAAACGTAACGCCTGGTGATTTGCGGCGGGCAGCTGCTGCCCTCCCTGAAGAAACTGAGGCAGAAGAAAGTGATAAATCTGAGGCATCATCTGATGATGCTTCAGCTAAAAAAGAGCCAGAGGATAGAGCAAAAGCAGCAAAAACCACCCCATCTTCTCATGATGCGAAATAGGGGTAACGATGAGATTTTTTGCATATTCTCGTTTCGCCGTCTTATTTGTGGGGGCTGTTTCGCTCACTTTATCGGGCTGTGATCTCGCACCAAATTATAAGGTGCCCCATTATATTTATCCCAATGGGTGGGCTGGCAAGGGAATTATGAGCAATGCCAAGCCTGCTGATTCTGTGCCTCGTGGTAAATGGTGGAAGCTTTTAGGAGATCCAACACTTAATCAGCTTGAAGGAAAAATGCTGGCTTCAAACCCAGATTTACAGGCTGCTTCAGAAGTTTTTACCCAGGCAAGAGATCTTGCTAAAGAAAGTGAAAGCCAGCTTTATCCTCAGCTCACAGCCTCAGGTAAAATGAGTAAAAATAAAGCATCTGAAGGGCGGATTTTTCATCGTAACAATAATGACTCTATAGTTTATGAATCAAACGAAGCTTATAGCGGAGCCGCAACATGGGAACCTGATTTTTGGAACTCTATACGAAATTCCACAAGACTTCAGAAAAATTTAGCTCAAGCGAGTGCTGCTGATTACGCTTTAACTCGGCTATCATTACAGGCCGAATTAGCTTCTGATTATGTTGCCTTACGGGCTATAGACGCTCAATTATCAGTTTATGATGACTCTGTTCGTTATTTCCGCGCTGCTGTCGAAATAACTCGTTTGAGGCAAGGTGGCGCTATTGGAGCGGGTTTAGACGTTTCACGTGCTGAAAACCAACTTTACGCAGCGCTCGCTGCTCAGGACAGGTTGCAGGCAAGTCGCCAAGTTATGGAACATGCGATCGCAGTATTGTTAAATACAGTGCCCGCTGCGTTTCATATTAAACCCATAAAAGATTCCCACATGCATTTTGGGGTCATCGCAATCAAGGCTGGTGTACCTTCTACTCTTTTGGAACGCCGTCCAGATATTGCCATTGCCGAGCGCCATATGGCAGCAGCCTCACGTGCCATCGGTGTATCGCGCGCCGCTTTCTACCCCCATATCACATTTAGTGCTAATGGCGGCTTTGAAGATGGCGGGTTTGATTTGGCCAGTATTTCCAAAGCATTTTGGAGTATTGCCGTTCAGGCTGTAGAGCCGGTATTTACAGGCGGTTTGCGACGTGCTGCCCTGCAAAGAGCATGGTCGCAATATAGGGAGAGCGTCGATAATTATCGTAGCGTTGTCTTGAGCGCGTTTGGCGATGTTGAAGATAGCTTAAGTCAAACAAAATTATATCATCAGGAACAACTTCATCAACATCAAGCCGTAGAAGCTGCCCTCAGTACGCAGGCCATGACAATGGCGCTCTATACGGGTGGGCTGTCCAATTATCTCGATGCCTTAGTGGCGCAGCAGGATGCGCTTGAAGCACGTTTGCAAGAAGTGGTAGCTCAATCTTCACAGCTTCAGGCAACTATTAGACTTATTCGAGCATTAGGAGGTGGCTGGCAGGTTAGTGACATGCCTAAAATAAAAGACATAGATCCTTTTGGACCTCTTCAATATGAAAATTTAGACCGTCCTAAAGATGTTGCTGATATAAAAACGAAACCAGAAGAAAATGTAAATAATCTTTCAGCTTCTGTTCAAACAGCACATAAACCTTGACGAATGAGTTAATCTCGTTTACGGGCTGTCACTCATCGAACGCGGGAGGGGGATAATCATCTTCCGCCAGACCGCGGTTCGGGAACAGAAATGTTGAGGAGTCCCGGATATGGCCAAAAAAGTCGTTGGCTACATCAAGCTACAAATTCCGGCCGGTAAGGCCAATCCTTCACCACCAGTGGGTCCAGCTCTTGGTCAGCGTGGTTTGAACATCATGCAATTCTGTAAAGAGTTTAATGCCAAAACCCAGGGCCTTGAGCCTGGGATGCCGATTCCAGTAGTTATTACAGCTTACGCGGATCGCACATTCAGCTTTATTACAAAGACCCCACCAAATACATATTTCCTACTGAAAGCTGCCAAAATCTCTAAAGGCAGCCAGACAGTTGGTAAATCTGCTTCTGTTGGTTCAGTCAAAATTTCTCAGCTACGTGAAATTGCCGAGACGAAGTTTAAAGACATGAACGCTAATGACATTGATGGGGCCGTGCGCATGCTCGCCGGTTCAGCGATGTCAATGGGCCTTGATGTGGTGGAGGGCTAATCCCATGGCAAAAAATAAACGTTTAGCCGCCATCCGTGCAGATGTTGATTCAAGCAAAAATTATGCTGCAAACGAAGCTGTTGCTCTTGTAAAAAAGAATGCAACAGCCAAATTTGATGAGACAGTAGAAGTCGCTCTGAATCTTGGTATTGACCCTCGCCATGCTGACCAAATGGTTCGCGGCCTTGTGTCTCTTCCTCATGGAACAGGTAAAACAATTCGCGTTGGCGTTTTTGCCCGTGGTGCTAAAGCTGAAGAAGCTCAGGCAGCTGGTGCGGACGTTGTCGGTGCAGAAGAGTTGGCTGAAAAAATTCAGGCCGGTAATATCGATTTTGATCGCTGCATTGCAACACCTGACATGATGGCTTTAGTTGGTCGTCTCGGTAAAATCCTTGGTCCACGTGGCTTAATGCCAAACCCACGTCTGGGTACAGTGACCATGGATGTAAAAGGTGCTGTTGAAGCCGCTAAATCTGGTCAGGTCGAATATCGTGCTGAAAAAGCTGGTATCGTGCATGCCGGTATCGGTAAAGCCTCTTTCAGTGAGTCTCAACTCGTTGAAAACTTAAAGGCTTTTGTAGATGCAGTTCAAAAAGCTCGTCCAGCAGGAGCAAAAGGCACCTATCTGAAAAAGGCTGCCCTTTCTTCTACAATGGGAGCAGGTGTGCATCTAGACGTTTCCAGCTTAGAAGGCTAATAAGTCTTCTAGACAAAGAATCGCTGCCCTGCGGGGCAGTGTAGGGGTGGTTTACTGCCCCATCCTGTCCAAGAGCGTACGTGATAATACTCAAACGGGTATTATCCTAAGGATTGTAAAATCGCGGACGTCAGACGGGCGAAACCGTTTTTTGCACTTAATAGTGCGTCGCGGCGGATTTCCCTTCTGTGGACAGGCGAGCGGGCTAATTCTGATTTCAGAGTTAGTCTATGGGTAACTTAGTCTGTTAATTCAGACTGACGAGGAGACAGGTTTTGGACCGTACGGAAAAACGGGCCTTTGTTGACTTCCTCGCTAAGGTGTTTGGCAGCGCTAACATCGTCATCGTGACCGAAAATAAAGGTCTTACGGTTGCCGATGTCACAGAGCTTCGCCGTAACATCCGTGCAGCGGGAGCGTCTTACAAGGTCGCGAAAAACCGGCTGGTCAGCCGTGCTCTGGATGGGACCCCATTCGACAGCATTGCGCCACTGCTAAAAGGCCCTACCGCGCTTGCGTGGGCAGATGAGCCTGTAGCTGTGGCGAAAGTGTTAGTCGAGTTCGCCAAGAAAAATGACAAGCTAGTTGTTCTCGGTGGTGCTCTTGATGGTCAGTCGCTTGATGCGAATGCCATTAAAGTTCTTGCCGAGCTGCCATCACTTGATGAGCTGCGTGCTAAGTTGGTGGGTATGATCAATACTCCAGCAACACGTATTGCAGGTATCACTCAAGCACCGGCTGGTCAGCTTGCTCGTGTTCTTGGTGCCTATGCCAGTACCGGCGACTCAGAAGCCGCTTAAACATCGTGTTAGCTTTCCGTAGGGAAGCACATAGACTTATTGCATTATTAAGGAAACTCACATGGCCGATTTGGCAAAATTGGTTGACGAACTGTCAGCCCTGACCGTTCTTGAAGCTGCTGAACTCTCCAAGCTTTTAGAAGAAAAATGGGGCGTTTCTGCTGCTGCTCCTGTTGCAGTTGCTGCTGCACCAGCTGCTGGCGGTGAAGCTGCTGCTGAGAAAACAGAGTTCGACGTTGTTCTTGCTAAGTCTGGTGACAAGAAAATCAACGTCATTAAAGAAGTTCGCGGTATTACCGGTCTTGGTCTGAAAGAAGCTAAAGACCTCGTTGAGGGTGCTCCTAAAACCCTTAAAGAAGGTGTTTCCAAAGACGAAGCCGAGAAAATCAAGAAACTTCTTGAAGATAACGGCGCTACAGTCGAAATTAAATAAGACTCGATCAAACGAATATCTTAGTCTAAGATATTCTTTTGGACGAAAAACAGGCGGGCGCTGTACGCAGTGCCCGCTTTGTTGCCGTTTGCAAAAAAAGTTCTTATATAAGAATATCTTTGTAATTTTGTGTTTTGAACAGGAGCCAGTCGTTCAAGTCGTCTGACATGAAAACGTCTCTCGTGAGGAGAGACTTATAGGCAGGCGACTCGGAGGTCTGGTGCAGAGGCAGGATGAGATGAACGCAATCACGAAATCGTTCACAGGGCGTAAGAGGATCCGCAAAAGCTTTGGGCGCATTCCCGAAATTGCGCCAATGCCCAATTTGATAGATGTGCAACGCGCTTCTTACGAAGCATTTTTGCAAATGAATGTACGTCCTGATAGCCGTCGTATGGAAGGCCTTCAGGAGGTTTTTAGTTCAGTTTTTCCTGTTCATGATTTCGCAGGCAAAGGGCGCCTGGATTTCATTTATTATGAATTTGAAGAACCAAAATACGATGTTGAAGAGTGTATTCAAAGGGGCCTGACATATTCAGCTCCCCTGAAGGTCGTATTACGCCTTACAACATGGGATATTGACGAAGATACCGGCACACGCTCAATTCGCGATTTGAAAGAGCAGCCTGTCTATATGGGTGATATGCCCTTAATGACTGAGAACGGTACCTTCATCATCAATGGTACTGAGCGTGTTATTGTATCTCAGATGCACCGTAGTCCCGGTGTATTCTTTGATCATGATAAAGGTAAAACGCACTCATCTGGTAAATACTTATTTGCTGCAAGAATAATCCCTTATCGTGGGTCATGGCTCGATTTCGAGTTTGACGCGAAAGACATTATTCATGTGCGTATTGACCGTAAGCGTAAATTGCCAGTGACGACATTGCTTTATGCAATGCACGGGCAGAATTATCTTACTGCACTTGAAGAAAAGCGTAGCGAAGGCGGTGATATTGAGAGCCTAGAAGTCTCTGGCATGGATGAAGATGAAATCCTTGCTAACTTCTATGGTGTCGTGCCTTTCACCCGCACGGGAGATGATTGGGCGCGTCCTTTTGAGCCAGACGCTTTTCGTGGTTTGAAACTACTCAGCCCACTCATTGACGCAGATACGGGTGAAGTTGTTGCTGAAGCTGAAACAAAGCTTACGGCACGAACAGTTAAAAAAATTGCAGAGAAAACACGCGTTGTGCGTGTTGGTCGCCTGGATGTTATTGGCCGTTTCATTGCTTGTGATCTGGTCAATGAAAATACAGGTGAAATCTACGCCGAAGCTGGTGAAGAGCTAACTGAAGAGCTTCTGGAATCTCTTGAGACTCTGGGTATCACAGAGCTTAAAACATTAGCAATTGATAGCACACACGGTCCTTGGATTCGTAATACGCTATTGGCTGATAAAAATACTTCGCGTGAAGAAGCATTGATCGATATTTACCGCATCATGCGTCCAGGTGAGCCACCAACACGCGAAACGGCTGAAGCTATGCTTCAGGGGCTCTTCTTTGATCCTGATCGTTATGATCTTTCTGCGGTTGGTCGCGTAAAGATGAATATGCGTCTGGATGTTGATGCTCCTGACACACATCGGACGTTACGCAAAGAAGATATCATCCGCACTATCAAAATTCTTTGTGATTTAAAAGATAGTCGTGGTCAGGTTGACGATATCGATAACTTGGGTAACCGTCGTGTTCGCTCAGTGGGCGAGCTAATGGAAAACCAATATCGTATTGGCTTGCTCCGTATGGAGCGCGCTATTCGTGAGCGTATGGGGTCAGTCGATATTGATACGGTTATGCCTCATGACCTTATCAACGCAAAGCCTGCTGCCGCTGCTGTGCGAGAATTCTTTGGTTCTTCACAGCTCAGCCAGTTTATGGATCAGACCAACCCGTTATCTGAAGTAACTCATAAACGTCGTCTTTCAGCGCTTGGCCCAGGCGGGTTAACACGTGAACGCGCAGGCTTCGAAGTCCGTGACGTTCATCCAACGCATTATGGTCGTATCTGTCCAATTGAAACGCCAGAAGGACCGAATATTGGTCTGATCAACTCACTGGCAACATATGCCAAAGTGAATAAGTACGGCTTTATCGAAACACCTTATCGCCTCGTTCAAGATGGTGTTCTGCAAGATGGTTGGAAATATCTCTCCGCTATGGAAGAGGAAAAACTGATCGTTGCACAGGCTGATGCTAAGCTTGATGGCATGCGCTTGAGTGATGATCTCGTTTCAGTCCGCCAGCAGGGTGACTTCCGTCTTGTTCCCCTGAATATGTTACAGCGTGTGACGTATCTCCAAAGCAGCTTGTTTCTGTTGCTGCGGCTCTAATTCCGTTCCTTGAAAACGATGATGCTAACCGTGCTCTTATGGGCTCGAACATGCAACGTCAGGCGGTGCCGCTTCTTAAAGCTGATGCACCACTTGTTGGTACTGGCATGGAAGCCGCTGTGGCTCATGATTCAGGGGCCACAATCATCGCAAAGCGCGGTGGTATTGTTGACCAGCTTGATGGTGCACGTATCGTGGTGCGTGCCACGGACGAAAATGGCGCTACTTTGGGCGTAGATATTTACCGTTTGCGTAAATATATGCGTTCAAACCAGTCCACATGCCTTAACCAGCGTCCTCTTGTGAAAGTTGGTGATCTGGTTGCTGCTGGTGATATTATTGCTGATGGCCCATCTACCGAACTAGGTGAGTTGGCTCTCGGTCGTAACGTGCTCGTCGCGTTTATGCCTTGGAATGGCTATAACTTCGAGGACTCCATCCTGATTTCTGAGCGTATTGCTCGTGATGACGTCTTTACTTCAATTCACATTGAAGAATTTGAGGTCATGGCTCGTGATACAAAATTAGGTCAGGAAGAAATTACACGCGACATACCAAATGTTGGCGAAGAAGCCCTTCGTAATCTTGATGAAGCAGGCATTGTCTATGTAGGTGCCGAAGTTAATCCTGGTGACATCCTCATCGGAAAAGTGACGCCAAAGGGCGAAAGCCCAATGACGCCTGAAGAAAAACTTCTTCGCGCCATTTTTGGTGAAAAAGCTTCGGACGTTCGTGATACATCACTAAAGCTTCCTCCTGGAACAAGTGGTACTGTTGTTGATGTTCGTGTGTTCTCACGACGCGGCATTGATAAAGATGAGCGCGCAATGGCTATTGAACGCTCTGAGATCGAACGTCTTGCAAAAGACCGTGACGATGAGCGTTATATCCAGGAAAGAAGTTTTTATAATCGCTTAAAAGAGCGTTTAATGAACCAAACCGCTGCGGCTGGCTTTAAGGCTGTCCGTTCTGGAACGGTCATTACACCAGAAGTGCTTGGTGAAATTCCAAGGGGTGCATGGCGTAACATTCCAGTAGCAGATGCTGCTGTAAGCGCTGAGCTTGAAACTCTTTCTCGTGAATTTGACGAGGCAATGCGCCGTATTAATCAGCGCTTTGATAACAAGGTCGAAAAGCTTCAGCGTGGTGATGAGCTACCTCCTGGCGTTATGAAGATGGTTAAAGTCTTCATTGCTGTAAAGCGTAAGCTACAGCCAGGTGACAAAATGGCTGGTCGTCACGGGAATAAAGGTGTGGTTTCACGCGTTGTTCCTGTAGAAGATATGCCATTCCTTGAAAATGGTCAGCCGGTTGATCTTGTGCTTAATCCGCTCGGCGTGCCATCGCGTATGAATGTCGGTCAGATTCTTGAGACCCATCTTGGGTGGGCTTGCGCAAATATTGGTCAAAATATCGGTGAAATGGTTGATGAATATCAGCGCACCGGTGAACGTCGTCAGGAACTTCTTGACCGCTTGAAAGATGTTTACGGCGATCACATATTTGAGCAAGACATCGCAACTCTTACCAATGATCAGCTGATCGAGCTTTGTGAAAATCTTCGCAAGGGCGTGCCTATCGCTACACCAGTGTTCGATGGGGCTTCAATCCCTGATATTGAGCAAATGCTCATAAAAGCAGGCGTTGATACATCTGGTCAGTCACAGTTGATCGATGGTCGTACAGGCGAAGCTTTTGAACGTAAAACGACAGTTGGCTATATTTACATGCTGAAATTGCATCACTTAGTTGATGACAAAATTCACGCACGTTCAATTGGTCCTTACTCGCTGGTTACACAGCAGCCACTTGGTGGTAAGGCGCAATTTGGTGGCCAGCGCTTTGGTGAGATGGAAGTGTGGGCTCTTGAAGCGTATGGCGCTGCTTATACGCTCCAGGAAATGCTTACTGTCAAATCCGATGACGTTTCAGGACGTACAAAAGTGTATGAAGCTATTGTACGTGAACAAGATGACTTTGAGGCAGGTATACCAGAGAGCTTTAACGTTCTGGTTAAAGAGTTGAAGTCACTTGGCTTGAATGTTGAACTTGAGCAGGGAGCATCGTAATTACGGTGCTTTCCTCTTTCTCTCTGCAGTTCTTTTTTAACGTGTTGGCGGAACGACGCCTGGCACAATGGGGTTTCGGTGCATGAACGAACTCATGAAGATTTTGGGGCAATCTGGTCAGTCTGTTTCTTTTGACCAGATTAGGATTCAGCTTGCCTCTAGTGAGCAAATCCGTTCCTGGTCTTATGGCGAGATCAAAAAACCAGAAACGATTAATTACCGTACGTTTAAACCAGAACGTGACGGGCTTTTCTGCGCACGTATATTTGGTCCAACCAAAGATTATGAATGTCTTTGCGGTAAATATAAGCGGATGAAATTCCGCGGAATCGTTTGTGAAAAATGCGGGGTAGAAGTTACTCTGGCCAAAGTACGCCGTGAGCGTATGGGTCATATTGAGCTAGCGTCTCCTGTTGCTCACATATGGTTCCTAAAGTCGCTCCCCAGCCGTATTGCAACCATGCTTGATCTCCCTCTTAAGGATGTTGAGCCGGTCCTTTATTTCGAAAAATTTCTCGTCCTTGATAGAGGTATTTTCGAATCAGACGAAATTGAATCTTACAAGCATGGTAAGCGTCGCGATCAATATCTTTTAGATGAGGTTCGCTGTGAGGAGTTGCTTGATACCTACCCCGATGCCGGTATTGAAGTTGGTATCGGAGCAGAGGCTATTAAGCGTGCTCTATCGAGCTATGACTGGGGTATTCCTAATGCTCAAGAGCGCGAGCTAAGCCTTGCAGCGCGCGAGCGTGGTGAGCCAGATCCTTTTGACTATGATGCCGAGGTCATAGAAGGCGATTCTGAAAAGACGATTATGCGCAAGAAACTGCGCAAAGCAACGTCTGAAGCCGCTCGTAAAAAGCTCGTCAAACGCCTTAAAATGGTTGAAGCATTTGTAGAAAGCGGTGCGCGGCCTGAGTGGATGATTATTGATATCGTTCCGGTCATTCCGCCAGAGTTACGTCCTCTTGTGCCGCTCGATGGTGGTCGTTTTGCAACGTCTGATCTTAATGATCTTTACCGTCGCGTTATCAACCGTAATAATCGTCTGAAACGCCTTATTGAATTAAGAGCGCCTGACATTATCGTACGTAACGAAAAACGCATGCTTCAAGAAGCGGTAGATGCGCTTTTTGATAATGGGCGTCGCGGTCGTGCAATCACCGGTGCTAATAAACGACCTTTAAAATCCCTTTCAGACATGTTGAAAGGTAAGCAAGGCCGTTTCCGTCAGAACCTCCTTGGAAAGCGCGTCGATTATTCTGGACGTTCAGTCATTGTGGTGGGACCAGAACTGAAGTTACATCAGTGTGGCCTGCCGAAAAAAATGGCGCTAGAGCTTTTCAAACCTTTTATTTATTCAAAGCTCGAAAAGTACGGTCATGCTACAACCATTAAAGCTGCAAAGCGTATGGTTGAAAAAGAACGCCCGGAAGTTTGGGATATCTTAGAAGAAGTTATCTCTGAGCATCCTGTTATGCTTAACCGTGCCCCTACTTTGCATAGATTAGGTATTCAGGCGTTCGAACCCATTCTGGTTGAAGGTAAGGCTATTCAGCTACACCCGCTCGTTTGTACTGCGTTTAATGCAGACTTCGATGGTGACCAAATGGCTGTTCACGTGCCTCTGTCTCTGGAAGCACAGCTTGAAGCACGCGTGCTGATGATGTCCACAAATAACATCCTCAGCCCTGCAAACGGTAAACCTATTATCGTTCCTTCACAGGATATCGTTCTTGGTCTTTATTATCTCAGCTTAGAGGTGCCTGAATATCATCAGACACCTGACGAGCCAGTGATTAAAGATAATCAGATTGTTCAGGCAGGTCCTACAGCTTTTGCTAACGTTGCTGAAATCGAATCAGCAATCGCTTCAGGCGCTTTAAAACTGCATGACAAGATTCGCCTGCGTATGGACACAGTGGATGAGAGTGGTAATTCCATTCGCAAGACATTTGTGACAACGCCAGGTCGCGCTCTTATCGCACAGATTCTACCACAACATGCTGCTATCCCCTTTAGCCTCATTAATAAACAGCTAACCAAAAAGAACGTTTCTGACGTTATTGACGCTGTTTATCGTCATTGTGGTCAAAAAGAAGCCGTTATCTTCTGTGACCGTTTGATGGCTCTAGGCTTTAGACATGCTGCAATGGCCGGGATTTCGTTCGGTAAGGACGATATGATCGTCCCAGCCGAAAAAGCTGTGCTTGTTGATCGTACAGCGGCTGAAGTCAAAGAGTTTGAGCAGCAATATCAAGAAGGTCTCATCACGGCTGGCGAACGCTATAACAAAGTGGTCGATGCCTGGTCACGTTGCACCGATGAAGTGCAGGCCGCCATGCTCAAAGAGATCTCCAAGCAAGTTATTGGTAAGCCTACAAACTCTGTGTGGATGATGAGCCACTCCGGGGCTCGTGGGTCGCCAGCTCAGATGAAACAGCTTGCCGGTATGCGTGGTCTGATGGTGAAGCCATCAGGTGAAATTATCGAACAGCCTATTATCGCAAACTTTAAAGAAGGTTTGTCGGTTCTCGACTACTTCACCTCTACCCACGGTGCTCGTAAAGGTCTTGCTGATACAGCGCTTAAAACTGCTAACTCAGGTTACTTGACACGTCGTCTCGTTGATGTTGCGCAAGATTGCATCATTACTGAAGAAGATTGTGGCACAGAGCGCGGTCTGACTGTTCGTGCGGTTATGGATAGTGGTGAAGTCGTTTCTTCACTTTCAGAAAGAACGTTAGGACGTACCTTAGCGCGTGATGTTCACCATCCAGCTACAGGTGAGCTGATTCTCAAGCGCAACACGCTTCTTGGAGAAGCTGACGTTGAAGTTCTTGAGAATTCCGGCGTCGAAAATGTTGAAATCCGCTCGGTGCTTACATGTGATAGCAAAGTTGGAATTTGCGGACGTTGTTACGGACGTGATCTTGCACGAGGCACACCTGTTAATATTGGCGAAGCTGTAGGTGTTATTGCAGCTCAGTCAATTGGTGAGCCAGGAACGCAGCTAACGATGCGTACCTTCCATATTGGTGGTGCCGCAACGCGCGGTGCTGAGCAATCAATGGTTGAAGCATTACGTGATGGTAAAGTAACGATCAATAATCTTAACGTTGTTGAGAATTCACAAAATGTTCCTGTCGTTATGTCAAGGAACTGTGAAATTCTTCTCCTTGATGAAAACAGTGTTGAGAGAGCTCGTTATCGTGTTCCTTATGGTGCCCGTCTTATGGTATCAGAAGGACAAATGGTCACACGCGGTCAGAAAATGGCTGAGTGGGATCCATATACCTTACCGATCATCACAGAGCAGTCCGGAACGGTTGAATATCTTGACCTTATCGATAGCATCACGCTCGTTGAGCGCATGGATGAGGTGACGGGTCTGACATCACGCGTCGTGGTGGATTATAAGCAAGCTTCTAAAGGTGTGGATCTTCGTCCGCGTCTTCAGCTTAAAGCGGCCGATGGTGAAGTCGTTCGTCTTGCCAATGGCAATGAGGCACGTTATTTCCTTTCACCTGACAGTATTCTGTCTGTTGAAAACGGCGCTACTGTTCATGCTGGTGACGTGCTTGCACGTATTCCTCGTGAAGGCTCCAAAACACGTGATATTACCGGTGGTCTTCCACGCGTTGCTGAACTCTTTGAAGCACGACGTCCAAAAGATCACGCCATCATCGCCGAGGCTGATGGTCGCGTAGAATTTGGTAAGGACTACAAAGCAAAACGTTGCATCATTGTCAAAAATGATGAGACGGGTGAACAGACAGATTACCTTATCCCTAAAGGTAAACATATTTCTGTGCAGGAAGGGGATTTTGTCCGTAAGGGCGATCCACTTGTCGATGGTCCTCGTGTTCCACATGACATTCTTAAAGTCATGGGTGTCGAGGCTCTGTCAGATTATCTTGTAAATGAAATTCAGGATGTTTATCGCTTGCAGGGTGTGAAGATCAATGACAAGCATATTGAAGTCATTGTTCGTCAAATGCTGCAAAAGGTTGAAATTCTTGAACCTGGAGATACGACCTATTTGATCGGTGAGACGGTAGATCGTGTTGAGTTTGAAAGTGAGAACGAAGAGCTGCTTGCTAGTGGTCGTGAACCTGCTAAGGCACTCCCAGTGCTACAGGGTATCACTAAGGCATCTCTGCAGACACACTCATTTATCTCAGCAGCATCCTTCCAGGAGACCACGCGTGTCTTAACTGAAGCTGCAACGTCAGGTAAGGTCGACACGCTAGGTGGTCTAAAAGAAAATGTTATCGTTGGTCGCCTCATTCCTGCGGGAACAGGTGGCACGATGCGTCGATTGAGACATATTGCAATGCAGCAGTCTCAGTCACAAATTGAGCAGCCTTCTTCAGAAATTGAGGACGCTGCTGAATAAACCTTTGATAAGTTTTAGTCTCTCCTGTAAAGGAGAGGCTTGACTTAATGAGCGCGCACTTTTAGGGTCCGCTCGCTAGACGGTTCCTCCCTTATTTGGTGAAGGATTCGTCCAAAGGTTAACGAGTCGTGCTCGGATCTACTTTTTCTATTAAGAAAATAGTAAAGAACGAGCATATTAGGAGTGGTCCGGGAAACGAAGAATCGTTTCTTTAGGACTAATTGTGCAAAGACAGGCGGTTCATTCCGCGTGTCGGTTTGAACGGATGTCGTGACAAGGGATTGTCTCTTGTCAGCATATGGACAAAGGATTGGGAAGGGCGCATGCCGACCATCAACCAGTTGATCGCAAAGGGCCGCGAGCCGGCCGCCAAGCGGAACAAGGTCCCTGCATTACAGGGCTGTCCGCAAAAGCGTGGTGTTTGCACGCGTGTCTATACAGTTACACCGAAGAAACCGAACTCCGCCCTGCGTAAGGTTGCCAAAGTGCGTCTGACCAATGGGTATGAGGTGGTTAGCTATATCCCAGGTGAGGGTCACAACCTGCAAGAGCACAGTGTTGTGCTTATCCGCGGCGGGCGTGTAAAAGACCTTCCGGGTGTGCGCTACCATATTCTTCGTGGTGTGCTGGACACACAAGGTATTGCTAAACGTCGTCAGCGTCGTTCGCTGTATGGCGCGAAGCGGCCGAAATAAGGGGTATTTGGAATGAGTCGCCGTCATCGCGCTGTTAAGCGTGAGATCCTTCCTGATCCGAAGTTCGGAGATGTCGTTATTACGCGTTTTATGAATGCGTTAATGTACGACGGGAAAAAATCTACTGCTGAACGCATTGTTTACGGGGCGTTAGAAGTTCTTCGCCGCCGTGGTGGGTCCTCAGCAGATCCTATTGCTATGTTCCATTCCGCTCTCGATAATGTGAAGCCGGCTGTTGAAGTCCGTTCACGTCGAGTGGGGGGCGCTACCTATCAGGTACCAGTTGAAGTTCGTGCGGAACGCCGGCAAGCATTAGCTATTCGTTGGCTTATTGATGCTTCCCGCAAACGTGGTGAAAACACCATGCAGGACCGCCTATCAAACGAGCTTATGGATGCGGTGAATAACCGTGGTTCGGCTGTTAAAAAGCGGGAAGATACGCACCGTATGGCTGAAGCTAATAAGGCATTCAGTCACTATCGCTGGTAATTTGTTACCAGTGACCTTATTTCCAGATTTTGCTAAAGCGAAAGCATTAGTAAAATCTGGATTAAAGTTTTAGTCTTATCCCTTACTTAAATGTGAGTAAGGGTTATGGAGAGAGACGATGGCAAAGGCTAAATTTGAGCGGAACAAGCCGCACTGCAACATCGGCACCATCGGTCACGTCGATCACGGCAAGACCTCGCTGACTGCTGCTATTACAAAAACACTTGCTGAAACAGGTGGCGCTACTTTCAGTGCTTACGACCAGATCGATAAAGCACCTGAAGAACGCGCTCGTGGTATCACGATTTCTACAGCTCACGTTGAGTATGAGACAGACAAACGTCACTATGCTCACGTTGACTGCCCAGGACACGCTGACTACGTGAAAAACATGATCACCGGTGCTGCCCAGATGGACGGCGCAATTCTGGTGGTTTCTGCTGCTGATGGTCCAATGCCTCAGACACGTGAGCACATTCTGCTTGCTCGTCAGGTTGGCGTTCCTGCACTTGTTGTCTTCTTGAACAAAGTTGACCAAGTCGATGACCCAGAGCTTCTTGAGCTGGTTGAAATGGAAGTTCGTGAGCTTCTATCTTCTTACCAGTTCCCTGGTGATGATATCCCCATTATCAAAGGTTCAGCTCTTGTTACCCTTGAAGATGGTGATCCAGAACTTGGTAAAAACCGCGTAAGAGACCTGATGGATGCAGTGGATTCTTATATCCCTCAACCAGAGCGTCCAGTCGACCGCCCATTCTTGATGCCAATTGAAGACGTTTTCTCGATTTCTGGTCGTGGAACCGTTGTTACAGGCCGTGTCGAGCGTGGTGCTGTTAACGTTGGTGACGAAATTGAAATCGTTGGTCTTCGTGACACAACGAAAACAACCGTCACTGGTGTTGAAATGTTCCGTAAACTTCTTGACCGTGGTGAAGCTGGCGACAATATCGGCGCTCTTCTTCGTGGCACGAAGCGTGAGGACGTTGAGCGCGGTCAGGTTCTTGCTAAACCAGGTTCAATTACACCACACAGCAAATTCAAAGCAGAAGCATATATTCTGACGAAAGAGGAAGGTGGTCGTCATACACCATTCTTCACAAACTATCGTCCACAGTTCTACTTCCGCACAACAGACGTTACAGGTGTTGTTCATCTGCCAGAAGGCACAGAGATGGTCATGCCTGGTGACAACGTTGCTATGGATGTCGAGCTGATTGCTCCGATTGCTATGGATGAAGGCCTCCGTTTCGCTATCCGTGAGGGTGGTCGTACGGTAGGTGCTGGCGTGGTTGCTACAATCACGGCTTAAATCCTACTAAGCCATTGAATCTGTGGAGCCCCGGTCGATTTTTTTATTGGCCGGGGTTCCATTTCAGGATTAATGGCTGTAGGAGGACAGTCTGAATATTTAGTTGGATAAAAACAGACCATGGACGACCAGAACATCCGAATTCGCCTTAAGGCTTACGATCATCGCGTGCTTGATAATAGCACAAGAGAGATCGTCAATACGGCGAAACGTACGGGTGCGCGGGTTCGGGGTCCCATCCCTCTACCTACGCATATTGCACGGTTTACCGTGAATCGTTCACCTCATGTGGATAAAAAAAGCCGCGAACAGTTTGAAATGAGAACTCACCGCCGCTTGCTTGACATTGTTGAGCCAACCCCGCAGACCGTGGACGCCCTCATGAAGCTCGACCTCGCCGCTGGCGTTGATGTCGAGATTAAACTTTAAGGTCCAGACGATGCGTACCGGATTGATTGCAAAAAAGTTGGGCATGACCCGACTCTTTAAAGAAGATGGCACACATGTGCCTGTGACGGTGCTGCACCTCGATAATGTAGAGGTAGTAGACGCTCGTACCAATGATCGCGATGGCTATACAGCCGTGCAGCTTGGTATTACAAACGCGAAAACTAAGCACGTTACAAAAGCGAACCGCGGACATTTTGCTCGCGTTAAAGTTGAACCCAAGCGTAAACTTGTTGAGTTCCGCGTTGCTGAAGACGCTCTTTTAGAGCCAGGCACAAAGATTTCTGCCTCTCACTTTATTGTGGGTCAGAAAGTTGATGTGACGGGCCAAAGTAAGGGTAAAGGCTTTGCTGGTGTTATGAAACGCCACAACTTTGCTGGTCTCGAAGCAACTCACGGTGTGTCGATTAGTCACCGCTCACACGGTTCAACGGGGCAACGTCAAGATCCAGGTAAAGTCTTCAAAGGTAAGAAGATGGCCGGACATCTTGGTGATGAACGCGTTACGACACAGAATTTAGAAATTGCGGCTGTCGATGAAGAACGTAACCTAATTATGGTTCGTGGTGCTGTTCCTGGTGCCAAGAATGGTTATGTCCTGGTTCGCGATGCAATCAAGAAGGCCCGCCATGCGGACGCACCATATCCGGCTGCGACCGTCGGGGCCGCCGG
Source organism: Aristophania vespae (assembly GCF_009906835.1). NCBI lineage: Bacteria > Pseudomonadati > Pseudomonadota > Alphaproteobacteria > Acetobacterales > Acetobacteraceae > Aristophania > Aristophania vespae. Next base: position 1,388,166 of record NZ_CP047652.1, on the reverse strand, counting down.
GTGAGGGATATGGAATACGAAGTCAAAACCCTCGATAACGGGAGTGCAGGCACTGTCGCACTGCCGGAAGAGATTTTCGGAATTGTTCCGCGTCAAGATATTATGGCGCGTGTCGTCCACTGGCAATTAGCTAAACGTCGTGCTGGAACACATGCTACAAAGGGCATGGGTGCTGTTTCTGGTACGACTAAAAAGCCATACCGTCAAAAAGGGACAGGTTCTGCTCGTCAAGGTTCTTTGAGAGCGCCTCAGTTCCGTACAGGTGGTGTTGTTCATGGTCCGGTTGTTCGTGATCATGGTTATGACCTACCCAAAAAAGTGCGCCGCCTTGGTTTAATTTCTGCTCTTTCTCAGAAGGTAGCTGAAGGCAAGCTGGTCATTATTGAAGCTGCAAGCGGCGTTGCAAAAACACGTGAAGCATCTGCGCAGCTTAAAGCTCTCGGTTGGACTTCAGCATTGATCGTCGATAAAGACGTTGATGCTTCTTTTTTAAGAGCGATTTCCAATCTGCCAAAGATTGACCTTCTGCCGACTGTCGGTGCGAATGTTTACGATATCCTTAAGCATGAAACGCTTGTCATTACGCGTTCTGGTCTTGAGGGTCTCAAGGAGCGCCTAGCATGACAACTAACGCAGTAATGAATGCGCGTAAAAGCGCAGCCGCTCTTTCGGATGAGGCGATTTACGAAGTTGTACGTGCTCCTCTTATCACGGAGAAGGCAACGCTTCTTTCAGAGCGTAATCAAGTCGTTTTCAAAGTCTCTCTTTCTGCAACAAAGCCACAAATTAAGGCAGCTGTAGAAAAACTTTTTGACGTAAAGGTGTTAGATGTTAACACCCTCGTTCAAAAGGGTAAGACAAAGCGTGTCAAAGGGCGTCTTGGACGTCGTTCCGACATTAAGAAGGCGTATGTTAAGCTAGCTGAAGGTCAGTCCATCGACTTGACCGCAAAAATTAGCTAACGCGCGGGGAAGTTACTATGGCATTAAAGCACTTTAATCCCACGACGCCGAGTACTAGAGGCACAGTGCTCATTGACCGGAGTGGCCTTTGGAAAGGTAAGCCTGTAAAACAGCTTACCGAAGGTAAAAATCACTCTGGTGGTCGTAACAATTATGGTCGTACGACTGTGCGTTTCCGTGGTGGCGGGCATAAACAGTCATATCGTTATGTTGACTTCAAACGTCGTAAATTTGACGTGGCAGCAACAGTTGAGCGTTTAGAATACGATCCCAACAGAACAGCCTTTATTGCGCTTATTCGTTATGATGATGGAGAGCTCTCCTACATTATTGCACCTCAGCGCGTTAAAATTGGTGACCGTGTCGTTTCTGGTCAGCAGGTTGATGTTCGTCCTGGCAATGCTATGCCATTGGCAGCAATGCCTGTTGGAACCATCGTTCATAATATTGAGTTAAAACAGGGTGCGGGTGGCAAGCTTGCTCGTTCTGCTGGTAATTACGCTCAACTCGTTGGTAAAGACGCTGGTTACGCTCAGATTAAATTACAATCTGGTGAGCTTCGTCTGGTCCGCGGTGAATGTATGGCAACAGTTGGTGCCGTCTCTAACCCAGACAATATGAACCAGCATTTTGGTAAAGCCGGCCGTAACCGTTGGTTAGGTCGTCGCCCTCATGTTCGTGGTGTTGTCATGAACCCAGTCGATCACCCACATGGTGGTGGTGAAGGTCGTACATCTGGTGGTCGTCATCCTGTCACACCTTGGGGCGTACCAACAAAGGGTTATAAAACCCGTGTCAATAAGCGGACGGACAGCCTGATTATCCGTCGTCGCAAGTCTGGTAAATAAGAGAGGGCTATAGAGATGGCACGTTCCGTCTGGAAGGGCCCGTTCGTCGACGGGTATCTATTTGGTAAAGCCGAAAAAGTGCGGGCTTCTGGTCGTAACGAGGTGATCAAAATTTGGTCACGTCGTTCCACCATTCTTCCTCAGTTTGTCGGATTAACTTTCGGTGTCTATAACGGCCATAAATTCCTGCCTGTTCAGGTTTCGGAAAATATGGTGGGTCACAAATTTGGTGAATTTTCACCAACACGTACCTACACTGGCCATGGCTCCGATAAAAAATCGAAGCGGGGCTAATTATGAGCAAACCGAAGCACATTCGTACATTGGCTGATACAGAAGCTCAGGCTATTGCTCGCAATATGCGTGTTAGCCCTCGCAAGTTAAATCTTGTAGCTGCAATGATTCGCAATCAGCCTGCTGACAAAGCTATTGCTGCCCTGACTTTTTCACGTCGCCGTATTGCTCAGCAAGTGAAAAAAACGCTGGAGAGTGCTTTAGCTAACGCTGAAAACAACCATCAGTTAGATGTTGATCGTCTTGTGGTTAAATCAGCCGAAGTTGGCAAATCGATCGTCATGAAACGCTTTCATGCACGCGGCCGTGGCCGTTCAGCACGTATTGAGAAATTCTTTAGTCATCTGAAGATTGTTGTCGCTGAGCGTGCTGATGCTCCAGAAGGAGATGCAGCATCCAAGAAAAGCGTCAAAGAACAGAAGGCAGCCTGACCTATGGGACATAAAGTTAATCCAATCGGTCTTCGGCTGGGTGTAAACCGCACTTGGGACAGCCGTTGGTACGCAGGTAACGATTATGCACGTCTTCTTCATGAAGATCTTAAGCTGCGTAATTTCTTGCGTAAAAAATTAAGTAGTGCTGGCGTTTCACGTGTTGTTATTGAACGTCCTGCGAAAAAACCTCGCGTTACCATTTATGCAGCCCGTCCAGGCGTAGTAATTGGTAAAAAAGGGCAAGACATCGATGCGCTCCGCAAAGAGCTTAGCCGTATGGCTAAGACCGATGTTGCGCTGAATATCGTTGAAATTCGCAAGCCAGAAATTGATGCTACTTTAGTTGCTGATAGTATTGCTCAGCAGTTAGAGCGGCGCGTCGCTTTCCGCCGTGCAATGAAACGTTCAATTCAGTCAGCTATGAGACTTGGCGCCCAGGGTATTCGTATTACCTGTAGCGGTCGTCTTGGTGGTGCTGAGATTGCTCGTGATGAAAAATATCGTGAGGGACGTGTTCCTTTGCATACATTGCGTGCTGATATCGATTATGGGACTTCAACGGCCCATACAACTTATGGCTCTTGTGGTGTAAAAGTCTGGATCTTTAAAGGTGAAATCCTTTCTCATGATCCTATGGCTCAAGATCGCCGAGCTGCGGAGCAGGCACCTCAGCGTTAAGACGAGGCATAAGTCTTCGTTCTACGTCATTGGTGTTTAAAGTGAGGGTATAAAACATGCTTTCTCCAAAGCGGACAAAATTCCGCAAGGTCCGCAAGGGCCGCATCCATGGTTTAGCAAAAGGGGGAACCCAGCTAAACTTTGGGGCATATGGTCTTAAAGCTCTCGAGCCTGAAAGAATTACGGCTCGTCAGATTGAGGCTGCACGCCGTGCTATCACACGTGCTATGAAACGTGCTGGTCGTGTCTGGATTCGTATTTTTCCTGACCTTCCTGTCTCGACAAAACCTGCAGAAGTGCGTATGGGTTCCGGTAAGGGTAACCCAGAGTACTGGGCAGCTCGTGTGAAACCAGGTCGTATCCTTTTCGAGATCGAAGGGGTTCCACCTGATGTAGCTCGTTTGGCTTTAAGCTTAGCTGCTGCTAAGTTGCCAATTAAGACAAAGTTTGTTCAGCGCATTGAGGAGGCTTGATATGGCTGAAGCTTATAAAGTTTCTGATCTGCGCGCAAAATCTGCAGATGAGTTAAATGCTCTTCTAATCGAGCTTAAGCGCGAGCAGATTAATCAGCGTTTCTCAGCGGCTACTGGCCAAACTGAGAACACCAGCCGTGTTAAAATGGTGCGTCGTGCTGTAGCGCGCATCAAAACACTGCTGCATCAATCGAAGAACAGCACGGGCGCACAAACGTCCGCGCACAAGTCCTGAGAGGAGACGGACGATGCCAAGGCGCGTCCTAACAGGTCGGGTGACGAGCGATAAGATGGACAAGACGGTTACCGTTCTTGTCGATCGTCGTGTTATGCATCCCCTGTATAAGAAATTTATCCGCCGTTCAAAAAAATATGCGGCGCATGACGAAGAAAATTCATGCCAGATTGGTGATATGGTTCGTATTGAAGAATGCGCTCCTATCTCCAAGCGTAAAACCTGGACAGTCGTTTCACGCAACGGTGCTGACGTAGCTAAAAATACGTCAACATCTGCTGACGCGTAAGGGGGTAGGCAGATGATTCATCCCGAGACCAACTTAGACGTAGCTGATAACTCAGGTGCACGTCGGGTGCAGTGCATTAAGGTACTGGGTGGCTCCAAACGGAAAACCGCTTCGGTCGGCGACATCATTGTCGTATCCGTCAAAGAGGCAATTCCCCGTGGCAAGGTTAAGAAAGGTGACGTTCACCAAGCTGTGATCGTTCGCACATCATATCCTGTACGTCGTCCAGATGGTTCAGCGATCCGCTTTGATCGCAATGCTGCAGTATTAATTAATAAGCAGCAAGAACCAATCGGAACACGTATTTTTGGCCCGGTTGTTCGTGAGCTGCGTGCCCGTAAGTTTATGAAAATCATCTCCTTGGCTCCGGAGGTGCTATAATGGCAGCACGTATTAAAAAAGGGGACCAGGTACTGGTCCTTACAGGTCGCTCAAAAGGCGTTCGCGGAGAAGTTCTTTCTGTTTTCCCTAAAACAGAAAAAGCAATTGTTCGCGGTGTTGCTGTGGCAAAACGCCACACAAAGCCAAATCGTATGGGTGAAAATGGTGGCATTATTGAACGTGAGATGCCAATCCATCTTTCTAACCTGAAGCTCGTCGATCCTAAGAGCGGTAAACCAACGCGCGTTGGTTTTCGTGTGCTTGAGGATGGTCGCAAAGTTCGCGTTGCCAAGGCAACGGGCGACGTAATCGAAGGCTGAGGAGCAAACGATGAGCGACAACAAAAATGGTGTGCTGCCCCGTTTGCATCAGCATTATCGGGACGTGTTAAAGGCACAACTTAAAGAACAATTCGGCTATGAGAATGATTTTCAGATTCCTAAGCTAGAAAAAATCGTCCTTAATATGGGCGTTGGTGAAGCTGCTGGTGATCAGAAAAAATTAGATTCTGCTGTAGCCGAAATGGCTTTAATCTCAGGTCAAAAGCCGGTTAAAACTCTAGCTAAAAAAGCTATTGCAGGCTTTAAGATCCGTGAAGGTTTGCCAATCGGCTGTAAGGTTACTCTTCGCCGTACCCGTATGTATGAGTTTCTTGATCGTTTTGTAACGATTGCAATGCCGCGCATTCGTGATTTCCGCGGTTTGCCAGGAAATAAAGGCTTTGATGGTCGTGGTAACTTTGCCATGGGCATTAAAGAGCAGATCGTTTTCCCTGAAATTGATTATGATAAAATTGATTCCGTTCGCGGAATGGATATCATTTTCGTCACTTCAGCGAAAACTGATGCCGAGGCAAAAGCCCTTCTTAAGGCCTTTGACCTTCCCTTCCTGTCCTAACTCTAAGTTTAATAATTATTTAGTGGGGTTTAGGGGTTTATCTTCTGATTAAATCCCGCTAAATGATGACTAATTGGAAAACCGTTGGGATAGTCCTGACAGGTTCCGGGAGATAATTCGAGATGGCGAAGACCTCTGCGATTATCCGTAATAACAATCGTGCTGCGTTAGCTAAGCGCGATCGTGAAAAGCGGACCGCATTAAAAAATATTATTAAAAACCGCGAACTTCCTATGGAAGAGCGTTTTGAAGCGACCCTTAAACTTGCAAGCCTTCCTCGCAATGGTTCACAAACACGTGTGAGACTGCGTTGTAAAGTTACAGGTCGCCCCCGTGCGAATTACCGTAAGTTTGAGTTGTGCCGTATTGCGCTGCGCGATCTTGCTTCTACGGGTCAAATTCCCGGTATGGTCAAATCCAGCTGGTAAGAGGATAGTTTAAATGTCTATGTCTGATCCGCTGGGTGATATGCTTACCCGGATTCGTAACGCACAGCGAGCACGCCACACAGCCTGTGTTGCACCTGCTTCAAAGTTGCGGGCAAGTGTTCTTGAAGCTCTTAAGCGCGAAGGTTATATTCGTGGCTATGCTACAGAAGAAATTCGTAAAGGAATTTCTCAATTACGCATTGAGCTTAAATATACCGATGGCCAGCCTGTTATTCGTGAAATTCATCGTGTTTCACGTCCAGGACGTCGTGTCTATTCTAAGATTAAAGAACTGCCTCGTGTCTATGCTGGGCTAGGCGTTTCAATTCTTTCCACTCCGCGTGGCGTTCTTTCTGACGTCGAGGCTCGTACTGCCAATGTTGGTGGTGAGATCCTCTGCCGCGTCTTCTAAGGGAGAGAAGCATGTCTCGCGTAGGTAAAAATCCTATTGAGCTTCCTGCTGGCGTTCAAGCGACAATCGCTGACGGCCAGATTGCCATTAAAGGCAAGCGTGGTGAGCTTAAAGTTCCTGTTTCTTCTAATGTTGATGTGAAGATTGAGGACGGAAAGATCGTCGTATCGCCGTTAGGTGGTCGTTCCCGTCAGAGCTGGACAATGTGGGGAACCACACGTGCCGTTCTGGCTAATATGGTCAAAGGTGTTTCTGAAGGCTTTACTAAGGGTCTTGAGATTCAAGGAACGGGTTTCCGTGCAGCGGTGCAAGGTTCAAACTTGGTCATGAACCTCGGCTTTTCACACGATGTAATTTATCCGATTCCATCGGATATTAAAATTACTACGCCGCGTCCGACGGCAATCGTTGTTGAGGGAAATGATAAGCAGCGTGTCGGTCAAGTAGCTTTGGATATTCGTAATTTCCGTCGCCCAGAGCCTTATAAAGGCAAAGGCGTTCGCTATGAGACTGAAGTTCTGCGTCGTAAGGAAGGTAAGAAGAAGTAATGGCATCGCTGCAAGGATTGCAGGAACGTCGCCGCCGGCGGTTGCGTTTCCAGCTTCGTCGCAAGAGCGGCGGCCGGCCGCGTTTGTCGGTCTTCCGTTCTAGCAAACATATTCATGCTCAGGTCATTGATGACGCGCGCGGGCATACTTTGGCAAGTGCATCCACACTTGAAAAAGACGTTCGCAGTGCTGGCAAAACCGGCGCGGATATTCAGGCGGCTACAGTTATTGGTAAACTCGTTGCAGAGCGTGCCGTAGCTGCTGGCGTCAAGGAAGTCGTTTTTGATCGCGGCGCGTATCTTTATCATGGCCGAGTGAAAGCTCTGGCTGAGGCTGCCCGTGAGGGCGGGCTTTCGTTCTAAGGAGGATCACACATGGCACGTGAGCCAAGAGAAGGCGGCCGTGGTGGTCGTGAGCGTGAGCAAGGTGATGAGCTTGTTGACAAGCTCGTTACCATCAACCGTGTAGCTAAAGTTGTTAAAGGTGGACGTCGTTTCGCGTTTGCTGCTCTTGTAGTTGTAGGTGACCAAAAAGGTCGCGTTGGCTACGGTGCAGGTAAAGCCCGCGAAGTGCCTGAGGCCATTCGTAAAGCAACGGAGCGTGCACGTCGTCGCATGATCCGCGTTCCTATGAAAGAAGGCCGTACCCTTCATCATGATGCTTTTGGGCATTTTGGTGCAGGTAAAGTCGTTATTCGTGCAGCCGATGCCGGAACGGGTATTATTGCTGGTGGTCCAATGCGTGCGGTTTTTGAAAGCTTAGGTATAAGCGACGTTGTTGCTAAAAGCCTTGGTACACGTAACCCGCACAACATGATCAAAGCGACATTTGATGCTCTTGAGAGAGTAGCGAGCCCTCGCCAGGTTGCTTCACGCCGTGGTAAAAAGACATTTGAGCTTTTTGGACGTCGTGAAAATTCTGAGACGGAGGCTGCGAATGTCTGAATCTCAGGGTAAAACTCTGCGCGTTACACAGATCTATTCTGTAATTGGCCGCAAACCAGGTCAAGCTGAGACAATCAAAGGATTGGGTCTGCGCGGTATTGGCACTTCTCGCGTACTGGAGGATACACCTTCAGTTCGTGGGATGATCCGTAAAGTAGCCCACCTTCTGAAGGTGGAGGATTAAGATGAATCTTAATGAACTACGTGACAATGCTGGTGCACGTTATCGCAAGAAACGTCTAGGTCGCGGCATTGGATCAGGTAAAGGCAAAACATCCGGAAAAGGCCATAAAGGTCAAAAAGCTCGTGAGGGTGTTTCCCTTAATGGCTTTGAGGGTGGTCAGCTACCGATCTATCGTCGTATGCCTAAACGGGGCTTTGTGAATATTTTCCGTAAGGAATATGCCTCGGTTAATCTGGGTGCTATTTCTAAAGCTCTTGAAACTGGTAAGCTTTCTTCTGCTGAAACAGTCACAATTGAAACTTTGCGCTCAGCAGGTTTAGTTGGGTCCCGTAAAGTTGCAGGTGTTCGCTTATTGGCAAAAGGTGAGCTTTCTTCTGGTCTTAACTTTGAAGTTGCTGGTGCATCGGCTGCGGCTATTGCTGCTGTTGAGAAAGCTGGTGGGACTGTTAAAGTTTTGGCTTCTGAAGGCAGTGCTAAGCCTGAGGCTTAAGTTTTCTACTTTTCACGTTAAGTGAAATGTGGTGTTTTAGTAAACAGCGTCCCGCACTGTGTGCGGTGGCGCTGTTTCTATGAAAGGACGGGGAGATGGCTTCCGTAGCAGAGCAGCTAGCCGCGAACCTTAATTTTAACGCTTTTTCTAAAGCGACAGAATTAAAAAAGCGTATTTGGTTTACTCTCGGGGCGTTAATTGTTTACCGCTTAGGGACGTTTATACCTGTGCCAGGGATTGATGCATCAGTTTTGGGACAAATAGTGTCTCAAAACCAGGGTGGTATTCTTGGTATGTTTGATATGTTCTCAGGTGGCGCCTTAGGTCGTATGACCGTGTTTGCCCTGAACATTATGCCTTATATTAGCGCGTCAATTATCATTCAGCTTTTATCAACAGCTCTTCCTTCCATGGAAGCTTTGAAAAAAGAAGGTGAAAGTGGACGCAAAAAGCTTAATCAGTATACGCGCTACCTGACTGTCATTATAGCGATTGTGCAGGCTTATGGGTTTGCTATGGGGTTGAGTAGCCTTCATACCCAAAATGGGCTTAGTGCTATTGTCTCTCCCGGTTTTAGCTTTATTTTTTCTTATATTGTCATGCTTGTTACTGGAACCATGTTTTTGATGTGGTTAGGTGAACAAATTACATCGCGTGGCATTGGGAACGGAATATCGCTGATTATTTTCTCAGGTATTGTTGCTAACTTACCTCACGCTACGGCAAGTTTGTTTGAGCTAGGACGCACAGGAGCTTTGTCTCCTTTGTTTGTCGCTATTTTCCTTGTTCTAGCGTTAGCCGTTGTTGCTTTTATCGTTTTCATGGAACAAGCACAGCGCCGTGTTATTATACAATATCCTAAAAGGCAGGTAGGTAACCGTGTTTATGGCGGCGATTCCACCCATATGCCTCTCAAGGTCAATACGGCCGGTGTTATTCCTCCAATCTTCGCTTCATCTGTTTTGCTTATTCCAGCGACTCTGACAGGTTTTTTGCATAACAACACGGGATGGCTAGGCAAAATTGGACAGCTATTTTCGCAGGGACATCCACTTTACATGGTGTTTTATGCCCTGATGATTATCTTCTTCTCCTATTTTTATGCAGCGGTTACTTTTAACCCAGAAGAAACAGCAGAGAATTTGCGGAAGCAAGGTGGTTTTGTTCCAGGGATTCGGCCTGGTGCGAATACAGCGCGCTATTTTGATAAAATCCTTTCCCGGCTTACCACAATTGGCGCGGCTTATATGGTTTTGGTATGTTTGCTACCGCAAATTCTTATCAGCCGATATAATGTGCCTTTCTATTTTGGTGGAACGAGTTTGATTATTATCGTTTCTGTTACGATAGACACTGTGACGCAGGTTCAGTCACATTTAGTGGCGCATCAATATCAGGGTCTTATACGCAAGCAGCGCGGTCGTGGTACTGGTAGAGTTAAAGAAAGAGGAAAGTAAGAATGAATATCATTCTTTTAGGGCCTCCAGGCGCCGGTAAAGGCACTCAAGCTAAAAGATTAGAAACAGAATATGGGCTGAAGCAGATCTCAACGGGTGATATGCTTCGTGCTGAAGTTGCTGCAGCTTCGGAAACTGGTCAAAAAATCAAAGGGCTTTTGGATGAGGGTAAATTAGTCCCTGACGAAATTATCATCGCCATGATTGAGAGCCGCATTGAACAGCCAGACTGTGCAAAAGGCTTCATATTAGATGGTTTCCCACGTTCAACGAGCCAGGCTGTTGCTTTAGACGATATGCTGCAAAAAAAGAAAATATCTATTGATGCAGTTATCCTTATTAAAGTGCCAACAGAAGAGCTTGTTCAGCGTATTTCTCAGCGTGTAGGGGATGATGGGACCCGTCGTGCGGATGATAAACCTGAGGTTGTACGGTCTCGTTTAGAAATATATGAGAGCCAGACAAAACCTATTCTTCCATATTATGAGAAGGATGGACGCTTAAAACAGGTTGACGGGCTGCAAACAATAAGCGATGTTGCACATTCTATAGATACGATTCTTAACGCGTGTAATAATTAACAGCGTAAAGAATGATCACAAAAAAGTGATCAATAAAGTTTGACTTAACGAGCTGGGCAGTATATCTGGCCCAGTAGTTATGAGCGTAGCTTTGTTTAAAAGCTGGAATCGCTTCAGGAGAGGGGGCTGTCTGACATTGTGTCGGTTGTCTCCCAATAGGGCACGAAATTAAGGGAACGCGGTGAAAGTGCCGCGTTGATTGGAGAATTGGCGTGGCACGTATTGCCGGCGTAAACATTCCGACCAACAAACGTGTGGTCATCAGTCTGCGCTATGTTTATGGCATTGGTCCGTCGAGCGCGCAGGCCATCTGCAGTAAGCTCGGGATTCCTGATGCTAAGCGCGTAAACGAACTTTCTGACGACGAGGTCGTCAAGATTCGTGAGCTTATTGATAATGAATATCGCGTAGAGGGTGACCTTCGCCGCGAAGTAGCTATGAACATTAAACGTTTAATGGATCTTGGCTGCTACCGCGGGTTGCGTCATCGTCGCGGGTTACCAGTGCGTGGTCAGAGAACACACACAAATGCCCGTACGCGTAAAGGTAAGGCTGTGGCAATCGCTGGTAAGAAAAAAGTCACACGCTAAGTGTTACTTTTCTCACAAGCATCTGCGAACAAATAGGACAAGCATATTATGGCCAAGGCTCCTGCCCCACGTCTTCGTAAAAAAGAGCGTAAGAACATCATTTCTGGTGTTGCACATGTTCTTTCTACGTTCAATAATACAATGATTACGATCTCTGATGCACAAGGCAATGCTATTGCGTGGTCTTCTTCTGGTGCACAGGGTTTTAAAGGTTCACGAAAATCTACACCTTATGCCGCGCAGGTTGCTGCTGAGGATGCAGGGCGTAAAGCTCGTGAACATGGTATGGAAACTTTAGAAATTGAAGTTTCTGGTCCAGGGTCGGGCCGCGAGAGTGCTCTTAGAGCTCTTCAAGCGGTTGGATTCACGATTACATCAATTCGTGATATGACTCCAATTCCTCATAACGGCTGTCGTCCGCGTAAGCGTCGCCGCGTTTAATTGGTGGAAAAACTGCCTTTGCAAAAAGGCAGTTTCCATCTGGTGTAGTTATTACCGCACGAATAGTGCGGGCCTGGCGCCACTGATATTTCAGTGGGCTTCGTTGTTTGAAAGGCCATGACCTTGGTTCTCCAGAAAAACTGGCAGTCCCTCATCAAACCGGAGAAGCTTGAAGTCGAGCCCGGCCCGGTTCCATCACGTATTGCCACGATCATTGCGGAGCCGCTAGAGCGTGGCTTTGGTTTGACAATTGGCAATGCGCTCCGCCGTATTCTTTTGTCTTCTCTGCAAGGTTCTGCTGTAAAAGCTATTCAAATTGATGGCGTTTTGCATGAATTCTCATCCGTTGCAGGTGTGCGCGAAGATGTTACAGATATTATTCTGAACGTTAAGCAGCTCGCCATTAAAATGCATGGAGAGGGGCCGAAACGCATGATGCTTACGGCAACCGGTCCTGGAGAGGTGAAAGCAGGGCAAATCCAAACAGGTCATGATATTGAAATCATGAATCCTGAGTTAGTGATTTGTACCCTTGACGATGATGTCACATTTGGCATGGAATTCACGGTCGATACCGGAAAGGGATATGTTCCGGCTTCAGCTAACCGTCCTGAAGATGCACCAATCGGGCTTATCCCTATTGATGCTATTTATTCGCCTGTGCGTCGTGTCTCCTATAAAGTTGAGCCTACGCGTGTTGGCCAAGTCACAGACTATGACAAATTACGCCTCACAGTAGAAACAAATGGTGTTGTTACACCTGAAGATGGCTTGGCTCTTGCAGCCCGTATCCTTCAGGATCAACTCCAGCTCTTTATTAACTTTGATGAGCCACGTCCTGTTCAGCAGGAAGAAGCTCAAGACGACCTGCCATTCAGCCGTCACTTGCTGCGTAAAGTGGATGAGCTCGAATTATCAGTGCGTAGTGCCAACTGTCTTAAAAATGACAATATCGTCTATATTGGTGATCTTGTTAAAAAGACAGAGCAGGAAATGCTACGTACACCTAATTTTGGTCGTAAGTCACTTAATGAGATTAAAGAAGTGCTTACAGGAATGGGGCTGTCACTAGGTATGAATGTACCTGCATGGCCACCTGAAAGTATTGAGGATCTCGCTCGTCGTCTTGATGAGACATTCTAAGAAGCCTCAGCTGGGAAGCTTTGGGTAACGATTAGGAAAATAAAATGCGTCATAATGTAAGTGGACGTAAGCTTAACGTCACATCATCTCATCGGGCGGCAATGTTTCGTAACATGGCTGTCGCGCTGCTTAAACATGAGCAGATCACAACAACACTTCCAAAGGCGAAAGAACTTCGTCCTGTTGCAGAAAAGCTAATCACTCTCGGTAAACGTGGAGACCTTCACGCACGCCGTCAGGCTCATGCCCTGTTGCGTGACGAAGCAGTGGTTGCGAAGCTATTTTCTGCTCTTAAAGACCGTTATACAAGCCGCGCTGGTGGTTATACACGTGTTCTTAAAGCGGGCGTTCGCTATGGTGATAATGCTGACATGGCGATCATTGAGCTTGTTGATCGTGATGTTGATGCTAAAGGCCAAGATAGCGGTCCAGTTCAAACTTCTGAGGATTCAGAAGCCGCTTGAACTTTTTCCCTATTGGGAGAATAATATAAGGGGTTAGTGCTTTGGCGCTAATCCCTTTTTTATTGAACTATTATTTTGGTATGAGAGAAAGGGTAAAAGCATGAGTACTTGTGTTAAAGACAAATTATGCCCGCTGACAGGCCAAGCTCAGTGCCTGGTTAAAGATCTTGTAAATGATCATTCATGGTTATGGACAATCGCGGCTGGTATTGTTGGTATTTTAATGGGGCGTCATTGTTGCTGTAAAAAGCGCAAAAAATGTTAAAAATTGACGCCGTTTATATAAAAACCGCCCTCACTTAATAAGGGCGGTTTTTTTAGTTTTTATCTTTTTGAATAAAGCTTGGTAAAATTGGGTTATCCGTTTGTAAAGAGGCTTTACTTGGAAGTTTGTCGGAATCCCAGCCTCCACCAAGATCTGTGATTAAACGGATTTCTGATAAAAGACGTTGTTGCTGAATTTGTAAGCGCGTTTGCTCATATTGTAAGGCAGTCTGTTGAGCTGCGATGACGGTTGTATAAATTTGTGTCCCAGCAAGGTACTCATTCATAGAAATACGAATGGCCTCTTCTGCGCTTTTTACCGCCTGGTCCTGATAGATCATTTGCTCGTTCAGATAACGTAAATTCGATAGCTGATCCTCGGTATCTTGTAAGGCTGTTAAAACAGTTTGTCTATAAGATGCAACAGCATTGTCGTAATCTGCTTCGGCTTCTCTCACGGCAGCGGAGCGTGCACCACCAGCAAATATTGTTTCTGTAGCACCAGCACCGAGTGACCAAGTACGGGTTGCTGTCTGAATAAGTTTTCTTAGAGGGTCGCCACTATAGCCGTAACTTGCATTAAGCGTAATTTGTGGAAAAAAGCTGCCAATGCGATAGCCAATTTCAGCATTATAGCTTTCCATCTCTCTTTCAGCCTGAGCAATGTCTGGTCGTCTTTCTAACAAAGTAGAGGGTATGGCCTCGGGAGGGGGAGGCAAAATAGAGGGCAGCGGAGCCTGGGTTAGAGTTAAATCAGCAGGTGCTCTACCTGTTAGTACTGCAATAGCATGTTCATATTGAGCACGAGCAACATGAGCATTAGCAAGACTTGCCTGGGTTGATTGTAATTGATAACGTGCCTGAAGCACACTAGTAGGGTCGGCAACGCCAGCTTCAAGCTGATTTTCTAATATTTCAAGATTATGTTTATATAGTCCGACGTTGCGGTCAAATAAATCAATCAAACTATCTTGATAACGAAGATTGAAATAGTCAGTCGCTAATTCTAGTTGATAAGAAAGATGCATATTTGCCAAAAGTGCGGCACTTGATTGAGCAGCTGTCACCTGTTGCTGAATTTGACGTCTAATTGTTCCCCAAACGTCAATCGTCCAGCTAGCGCTTGGTCCGGTGGTCCAACTGTTAGTTGTAAAAGTTTGAGTATGGCTAATGCCAGAACTATCAATAGCAGAACCACCACGTGAATTGCGGTTAAATGAAAATTGCCCATTAAGTGTTGGATAGAGATTAGCACGAACTGAATCAATCATTGCCCGCGCTTTGCGGTATTGCGCCTCATATTGTTTTATATTTTGGTTAGATTTATTAACGCGCTCTTCCAATTCATCAAGGGTAGGATCATTAAAGATTGTCCACCATTTTCCTTTTGCTAGAGCGGCTTTATCTGGCTGAGATTTTACCCAGCCCTGTGGAGGGGGAGCCTCTTTAAAGTGAGTACTAATAATGGCTTTAGGGCGATGATAATCCGGCCCCACCATGCAACTGCTTAGTAATAGGAAAATAGGGGCAAAACTAACAAAATTACGGTGAGGTGAGAAACGGGCCACGTGATGATCCTGGTTGTGGAATGATTACTTAATCAGTGAAAAGCGATACGAGAAATCCTTACGCGATTTTTTAACAAAGCGGCCAAAGCGATCTAAATAAAGATACACAACAGGTGTTGTGTAGAGTGTGAAAAGCTGGCTTAAACATAGCCCTCCTAAAATAGAGATACCAAGAGGACGTCGTAATTCAGAACCAGAGCCATGCCCAATGAGCAAGGGTAAAGCTCCTAGAGCGGCGGCAAAAGAGGTCATAATAATAGGGCGAAAACGCAGTAAACTAGCTTTATGAATGGCTTTGTAAGCGCTAAGGCCTTTTTTCTGCTCCTGAAGAGCAAAATCAATGAGCATGATGGCGTTTTTCTTTACAATGCCGATTAGAAGAATAATACCAATAAGCGTTAAAAGTGAAAATGCTTTGCCTGATAAGGCTGTGGCAATAAGCGCGCCAACCCCTGCTGAAGGTAGAGTTGAAAGAATTGTTAGGGGATGGATGAGGCTTTCATAAAGAATGCCAAGGACGATATAAACTGCGATAAGGGCCGCGCATATTAATAGAGGTTCCTGATTAACCGTCTTCTTAAAATTTGCTGCACTGCCAGCAAATCCGCCATGAATTGAAGGCGGAATATGGAGCTTTATAAGAGCTTCCTGCACTGAGGTAATAGCGGGACCCAATGAGGCACCGGGTGCAAGGTTAAATGAGATTGTGGTGGAGACGAACTGCCCTTGATGGTTAACAGCTAAAGGTTCATTAACGTTGTTTAACTGACCAATAAGGGAAAGAGGTATCATTATCTCACGTGAGGTTGTAACAGCGGCGCCATTTGAGGCAGATTTTCCACCTGCTAAAGCATTTGCAATAGAATTTCGGTAAGAAATTTCACTTTGGCTTAAAGATGTGTCTAGTTTATTTGTTCTGACACGCACATTATTAGAAGCTGTTCCTCCATGCGCTGTACCACCTGCTGTACTAACCCACATTTGCTTAAGAAAAGAGGGGTCAGACCAAAAGCGTGGTGCTGCTTCCATGACGACATGATATTGGTTTAAGTCACCATATATGACGGAAGCCGAGCGTTGCCCAAAAGCATCATAAAGTGTCTGGCTAGCAAGCTGAGGGGTAACTTTATAACGCGCCTCAACATCACGATTTAAAAATAGAGTTATGCCCCTGCCGTTTTGCTCAGTGTCTGAAGTGACATCAGTTAATAAGGGCAAATGAGAGAGCGCTTTTACGAGTTTTGGGGTCCAACTATAAAGTTCCTCAGCCGAAGAGCCTTGCAAACTATATTGATAAGCACCGTCAGAGGATCGTGCTCCTCCTCCAATAAGGCTGGGGAGACGCAAGCGTAGCGCACCACCAGCATGGTGGGAAAAGCTTTGATTTAACCTATGGATTGTCGTGGAAATATCGTCTTTGCGTTCATTCCGTGGCCTGAGGGTAACGAAAAAATTAACTGAGTTAGCTGAGCGCTTACCCAAGCCACCAATCACACTTATAACGTCAGGATCATCAGCGAGTTTGCGTTCTATTTTTTGAGTTAATAATTGTAAAGCATGAAAAGAAACGGACTGATCAGCGACTAAACGCCCCATGATCATGTCGTGGTCCTGCTGAGGAAAAAGCTCTTTGGGTAAAATAATAAACATCAAGGCAGCTAAGGCCAGAGTAAGAGGGAGAGATAAAATAATTAAACGGGGATGATTTAAGGCTTTATTTAATGAACGTTCATAAGCTTTTATCAGGTAGTTAAAACAGGACTGAAATATATTTTGGCAATAATAAATAACGTTAAAGGCTGCTTTAAAGTTGTGCCTTACAGAAATAGAATTTTTTTTAAGAAAAACAGCACTCATCATAGGGGTGAGGCTTAATGATAAAATGAGTGAAACTGTCAGTGCGATAATCATCGTCATAGCAAATTCATGAAAAAACATACCTGCTATGCCCTGCATCAATAAAATTGGCAGGAAAACAACAATAAGCGATAAGGTAATTGATATAACGGTAAAAGTGACCTCTGAAGCGCCTAATATAGCAGCCTTGTAAGGTGTATGACCTTTTTCAAGATAACGTATTATATTTTCTAGTACAACAATCGCATCATCGACAATAAATCCTGTCGCGATAGTCAATGCCATGAGTGAAAGTGTATCCAGCTGGTAGCCAAAAAGCTTCATAACTCCAAATGTCGTTACGGTGGCTAAAGGAACGATTAAAGCTGGAATAAAAGTTGCTCTTAAATCATGAAGAAACAACATGACGACAAGCACCACTAATAATACAGAAAGAATAAGGGTTCTCTCTGTATCCGTAAGGGCAGCACGAATAGCTGTTGAGCGATCAAGGTGTAATGTGAGAGTACTATCTCCTGGTAAAGACGCCTCAATGGAGGGGAAACGGGCTTTGAGGTGATCAATGGTTTTAATAATGTTAGCGCCGCTCTGTGCATAGACCGTGCAAATAATGGCAGGCTGGCCGTTAATATAACCACCCTGCCTTAGATCTTCTTTGCTATCGATAATATCAGCAACGTCTGAGAGTTGAACAGGCTGGTTATTGCGATAGGCTATAATGAGATCACGGTAAGCTTTTGCTCCATTGGCCTGATCATTTGTAGCCAGAGTAAGTCTCTGACCATGAACCTCTATAAAACCTTTAGGTGTATGGGCATTAGCGGAGGCCAGGGCGGCGCGTATATCTTCAAAACCAATGCCATAACGAAAGAGCCTTAAGGGATTAAGCTCGACGCGTACTGCTGGTAGAGCACTCCCTCTAATGGCAACATTACCCACACCTTCAACCTGGCTTAAACCAGGCACAATAATATTAGTGGCAAAATCGAAAAGCTGCTGAGGGGTGCGCGTAGAGGAGACGACACTTAGCACCATGATGGGCGGCCCATTAGCATTGGCCTTCATGTATTTAGGGTCCTGGCGCAGAGACGTCGGTAGATCCTGTCTTGCTGCCCTTAAGGCTGCCTGAACGTCTCGAGCGGCTCCATTAATATCGCGTGTGAGCTCAAATTGTAGCAGGATACGTGTTTGATTTACGGTTGATTGAGACGTGATTTCTCGCACACCCGCAATAGCCCCTAAATGGCGTTCCAGAGGTTCAGCAACTGTGCTTGCAATTTCTGAAGGTGATCCTCCTGGCTGGGTTGCGGTGACCATAATGACGGGGTATTCAACATTAGGTAAATCCGCAACCGGGAGGCCAATAAACCCGAGTATACCACCTAAAAACATGGCCAGTGCCATAAGGGTGGTGCCAACAGGTCGTCTGACAAAAAACCTAACGAGTTTCACGGTCTTTCCGTTATCTTTTCTTCATCGGAAGAGGGCTGAAAAAAATCTCTGACACGTCGTGAGATTTTATCCATAAAAAGATACATTACGGGCGTGGTAAAAAGAGTAAGAAGCTGTGACAAAAGCAGCCCAAAAACGATCGCTACACCCAAAGGACGACGCAATTCTGCTCCTGTGCCCGTGCTCATCATGAGTGGCAAGGCACCAAATAAAGCTGCCAAAGTTGTCATTAAAATTGGACGAAAGCGGAGGAGGGCTGCCTGATGAATGGCCTCAAGAGGTGATAGATTTTCTTGCCTTTCAGCATTTAAGGCGAAATCAATCATCATGATGGCATTTTTCTTCACGATACCAATGAGCAGGACAATGCCTATAATTCCCATAATATCAAGCGCCATGCCAAAGGCATAAAGCCCTAATAAAGCCCTATAGCGGCAGAAGGTAGAGTTGATAGAATGGTAATAGGATGGATGAAGCTCTCATAAAGCATTCCCAGAACAATATATACAGCTACAATAGCGGCTATAATAAGCGCTAGTTCGTGCCCCAAAGATGTCTGGAAAGCTGCTGCTGTGCCCTGGAAAGCGGTTTGGAAACTGGCAGGAAGATTAATTTTATCTTTTGTATGTTCAATAGCCTGCGTTGCTTCACCCAGTGCATAGCCCGACGTGACATTAAATGAAATTGTTGTAGCGGGGAACTGCCCAAAGTGAGTAATGAGTAGCGGTGACTTCATGCGTGAAAGTTGTGTGACTTGCGATAAAGGGACAAGCCCTGAGGTGGGCTTACGTTCGGGCCCTGAAGTACTGCCACCGGCTTCAGATGAAATACCAGGTAAGTAAAGTTGTGATAGACTGCTTATGTCTTTATGCAAGCGAGGTTCAGCTTCTAAAATGACACGGTACTGGTTAGCCTGTGTGTAAATGGTAGAAACTTGTCTTTGACCAAAACTATCATAAAGGGCGTTATCGACTGTTTGTGGGGTAATAGAATAACGCGCTCCATTGGTTCGGTTGAGCGTGATCATGGCGGTGAGACCATCTGACTGAAGGTCAGATGTCATTGAAGCAATGGCTGGTTCTTTTTTAAGAGCGTCTAAAAAGCGCGGGACCCAAATTTCGAAGTCCTGATAATCAGGTGTTTCCAATACAAACTGATAGCGCATAGCCGAGACTGTTGAATCAAGTGATAAATCTTGAACAGGCTGGACAAATAATTGGGTTCCTACAACATCATGGCTTGCATCGCTCAATCTTTGCAAAATCGTAGTAAGAGAGCTAGTGCGTTTATCTTTGGGTTTAAGATTAATTAGAAAACGCCCGACATTAAGAGTCATATTCTGGCCATCAACCCCGATGAAAGATGACAGGCTTTCTATGTCGGGGTCTTGAAGAAGTCTTTTACCCAAGGCAGCCTGCTTTTCTTTCATACCTTCAAAAGATATGCTCTGGGCCATGACAGATACACCTTGCAGAACGCCTGTATCCTGTTCAGGGAAAAAGCCTTTTGGAATAGACCAAGCCAGAAATCCGGTTAGTAAAATTGTTCCTAGGGTAATAGTGAGTGTGAGTTTTTGGTGCCGTAGAACTATATTTAAGGCTCTGTCATAATGAGCAATCATCCAGTGCGTAAACTGTGTTATCCGCTCAGAAAAAGAGCGTTTTCTGTCTTGATGTTCTGCTTCTGAAAGACGTTTTTGAGCGGGTTTTTCGCTCAACATACGGGCGCACATCATGGGCACAAGCGTAATTGAGACGATGGCTGAAATAATGATCGTAATTGCCAGTGTGGTGGCAAATTCATGAAAAAGACGTCCCACAACGTCACTCATAAATAGCAGTGGAATGAGTACTGCTATGAGAGACACGGTTAAGGAAATGATGGTGAATCCTATTTCCTTTGCTCCTTTGAGAGCTGCTGTGCGGCGGTCGTCACCTGCTTCGACGTAGCGTGATATATTTTCAATCACAACAATGGCGTCATCAACAACAAAGCCTGAAGCGATGGTCAAAGCCATGAGAGATAAATTATCAAGCGAAAACCCAAGTAAATGCATAACAGCAAGCGTTCCGATCAAAGAAAGCGGAACTGACAGGCCGGGTATGAGCGTTGCAGGAACATTCCATAAAAAAACGAAAATAACGGCGACAACAAGAAACATCGCTAATATAAGTTCAAACCCTACATCGTGAACTGAAGCACGGATAGTTGTTGTGCGGTCAGTGAGAGGGGTAATGTCAATTCCGGTGGGCAGGTCTTGTCTAAGGCGGGGCAACATGGCCCGCACATTATCAGCGACAGCGATAACATTGGCGCCGGGCTGGCGCTGTACATTTAAAATGAGAGCAGGAACATTATTGGACCATGCTGCAAGCTGATTATTTTCGGCTCCTTCTATGACGGTTGCTACATCACGTAAGCGAATGGGACCATTATTTTGATAGGCAATAACCTGGTCCAATAATTGCTCTACAGACTGGATTTGGCCGTCAATGCGCAAAGATGTGGAATGTTTGGGACCGTCAAATGTGCCCGTAGGGGAATTTACATTGACTGTGCCAATAATGGTTCTAACTGTATCAATCGCAATGCCATAAGAAGTTAGCTTGGGGATATTAATTTGTATTCGGTAGGCTTTGCGATTACCTCCCGAAAGACTAACCAATCCTACGCCTGAAATTTGGCTTATTTTTTGTTCTAAGCGTGTATTTACGTAGTCTTCTACTTGCACAAGTGGCATTGTTTTAGATGTAATGCCAAGTGTCAAAACGGGTGTATCAGCCGGATTAACTTTGGCATAAATTGGAGGAGCAGGCAGATCACTAGGTAAAAGTGATTGAGCATTATTGATCGCTGCCTGCACTTCCTGTTCAGCAATATCCATTGCCATATCTAGCCCAAAACGCAATGTAACAACTGAAGCGCCTCCCGAAGATTGAGACGTCATTTGCTCTAGGCCCGCCATTTGACCGAGCTGCGTTTCTAAGGGGGCTGTGACGGAGGTCGCCATGACATCAGGGCTGGCGCCAGGATAAAAGGTCGAAACCGTTATGGTGGGGTATTCAACCTCTGGCAATGCTGAAATGGGAAGGAAGTGATAGCCTAGCAGGCCCGCCAGCAAAATGGCCACCATAAGGAGGCTGGTTGCTACAGGGCGGTCAATAAACAGGCGAGAAGGATTCACGAAAATGCACTTTCAGTCGTCAGAAAGGTAAAGATAAAGGCCTCGGTGATTTTACGGTGAGGGACGACCTTCTGATGATGTAATGAACACTTTACTGCCTTCTTTGAGGTGATTAATGCCGTCTGTGACAACTTTTTCTCCTGGTTTTAAACCTGAGAGAATAACGGTGTTGTTATCATCGCTTTGTCCTGTTTTGATGGCTCTTATTTCAACGGTCATATCGTCTTTAATGACGTAAAGAAAAGAACCGTCCGGCCCTGTCTGAACTGCGCCGCCGGGCACAAGCAAAACGTCATTGAGTGTTTTGACAAGAAGATGCGCATTGACAAATTCATTAGGAAAAAGTCTTTCATCTTCATTGGCAAAAATGCCGCGTAACCGCACTGTTCCCGTTGCTGTGTCTATTTGGCTGTCCAGAGCTTTAACCGTGCCTTCGGCAAGTTTTTGGGTGTTATCACTATTCCAGGCCTCAAGTTTTAAAAATTGCTGCTTGGAGAGTTGTTTCTGTACTTCGGGAAGATCATTTTGTGGCAGAGTAAATATCACTGATATAGGCTGCATTTGCGTTAATGTTGTCAAACCGCCCGACTGCCCGGTTGTGACGTAATTTCCAACGTCCAAGGCACGAATACCAACCCGCCCATCTACGGGGGCAAGGATATGGCAGTAATTTACATTGAGTTTGGCATTACGCACATTAGCTTCATCAAATTTGACCTGACCTTCTAACTGTTTGACCGTAAATTCTTGGTCTTTTGCAGTCATGGCTGACGTTGAATTTTGCTTGATCAGTCTTTGATAGCGGGCATTATCAATGCGGGCGCGTGCTAATTGCGCGCGATCAGCAGCTAAGGTTCCTTCATATTGAGCTAAAGTTGCTTCATAAGGGCGCGGATCGATAAGCTCTAATTCGTCACCAGCATGAACATGTTGGCCTTCTTGGTAATAAACTTTGAGAATATGACCATTAACGCGTGGCGTGATTGTAACATTAGCAACGGGAACGACTGTTCCTAAAAGTTGCAGAATAACCGGCATATGCCCTTTTTGGGCAGTCGTCACTGCAACAGCCTGAGCCTGATTTTTTGAATGTGCGTTTTTTTTGGTGCCAAAGTGAGCGTGAATAATAAGCTGCCATCCTATAAGAAGCAAAAGGAGAGCAAAAATGCTACCAATAACCCATTTTTTCCGTTTTTTTGAGGAAGCAGGAGGTTGCTTATTCATAAATGCAGCTTTCACCTCTTATTAAGATTTTATTGCTGGTTTCGAAGTAGGGACTATAATATTTAATAATATGATTTGCACCTAAACTTATAGCCCTCATGAATGAGAGATTTACATAATCCTTAGTTCGTAAATCCTCTTATTTTTCTTTAAAAAAAGTTAGTGAGCTTCTATCAATAAAGTGTTAACTGAGGATTACAGTAAGTTTATCTCTCAATTCTCTTGTGGTTTGAGCTATAAATGTCATATCCTATGAATGCTCCGATAAGGAGTATAGCTCGGAACTTTGCTTCTTATCGTCCATTTATGAAAAAGGGATAATCACATGGCAGAGTCAATTGGTAAAAAAGCCGAAGGCCTTCTTGATGAAGCTGTAGGCCGCACTAAAGATGCCGCAGGTGGCCTAACGGGTGATATGGGCATGCAACTTGGTGGCAAAAAAGATCAGCTTTCTGGCAAAGCTCAACAGGAATTTGCTGATCTTTATGATGCAAATGAATCCAAATTAGAGGCTGCAACAAGCTTTATTCAAGATCATCCTGTCATGGCTCTCCTTATAGCAACTGTTATAGGGTTGGTTATTGGAAGAGTTTTCTTTAAGAAGTGATAATAATCTAAGAATTTTTGATTAAAATAAGGCTTCCTGGGTGTTTAAATGCATCAGGAAGCCTTATTTATGATCAATTAACGATACATAATGTGTAAATTTAAGGGTGCGGTTTGGTTTTATGGAGTGGTTTTACGAACATAATGGTCAACAAATGGGACCTGTATCCCGAGCGGAGATCATTCGTTTAATTGTACAGCACCGTATCAAGCCACACACACTTGTATGGACTCCCGATTTTGGTGATCAGTGGCGCCCTGCGTCAAAGGCCGGTTTAATTACGCCTTCTTTTAGCGTGATGGTTTCTTCGGCATCTCGGGTAAAACCTCCACTGGGAGAAAAGAAAGACCCCGCAACAGTGCCTTCACATTGGGCATGGTTGATGATGTTGCCGAGCTTTCTTGAGATATTCATATTTATTATCGATATCGTGCGCGGTGTTGACCCGATGCAGAGATCAGGTTCAATTCTGGAAACGATTTGTTTTGCTGGGATCACTTTTATTGCAATGTGGTACGATCGCAAAACTCTGGCTGAACATGGCTATAAACCGCCTTCATTATGGTGGTGGCTGCTTTTGATCGGGTATTTTTGGGTGCGCTATTCGATCCTTAAAAGAGGATTGATTTTAGCGGTTATGCCGCTGGTTTTACTCTTTATTGGTATGGGATTAGGGGCTTATAGCTCTAAAATGTTAAAAGATTTTCCAGCCTATCACCCCCGCAAAGAACAGGTTCAGACTAACACCAATAATAAAACACCTAATTTTGCAGAAAAAAAGCAGCCAGGAAAAAGTCCTTCCCAAAAAGGACAAAATGATTCGCCCTTAAAAGACGGCGACAACTTCACGTCAGATTCGGCAGAAATCCAGCTTTAAAGTCCTTAAAATCGTTTTATGAAAAAGCCTCTTATTTCTAAGAGGCTTTTTTTATTGCTTGACTCACGTAATTTTTTTTCATTCAGGGGGTTGGCAACCGAGTCGAAGTGATTCAAAAGCTAAAAGGAGAAAGTTAGTTCGCTTAACCAGTTTGGAGTAAGGATGCCAGATTACAGCCTAGAGATTGCCTATAAGGGGCTTGTAGCTGGCGTGGACGAAGTTGGACGCGGGCCTCTGGCTGGGCCTGTTGTGGCAGCAGCTGTAGCTTTTATCACCCCTCCCGAAGGGGAACTTGCCATGCTTATTGATGATTCAAAAAAACTTTCTGCTATTAAGCGTGAAAAGGTTTTTAAAGCTCTTTATGCCTCAAAAAATGTTTTTATTGCTCCAGCAGCTGCTTCTGTTCAAGAAATAGAGGCTCTTAATATCAGTAATGCGGCACATTTAGCGATGAGGCGTGCTTTAAAGCGCTTAGCGCAGAAGGCAGGACAATGGCCTGTCATGGCCCTTATTGATGGTAAGCATGCCCCTAAAAATATTCCATGCCCTATAAAAATGATTATTAAAGGCGACGGGTTAAGTCTCTCAATTGCTGCGGCTTCGATTATTGCGAAAGTTTTGCGTGATCGCGCTATGGAGCGTCTATCACACCGTTACCCCATGTATAGCTGGGAGCGTAATTCTGGTTACGGCACCGCAGCGCATCTTTCTGGTTTAAAAATAAGTGGCATTACCCCTCATCATCGTCGCGATTTTGCACCGATACGTCGTTTGATTCCTACCGAGGCCTTTTCATTATGACAAATAATTTATTTCTTGACCAAATTATGCATGGTGAATGTGTAGAGGTAATGAAAGGAATCCCATCGGGCAGCGTAAACTGTATTTTTTCAGACCCACCTTATAATTTACAGCTTAAAGGTGAGTTGCGCCGGCCTGATGAAACCAAAGTTGACGGCGTTGATGATGACTGGGATAAATTTTCCAATTATGAAGCATATGATAAATTTACCCGTGACTGGCTTACAGAGGCACGTCGGCTGCTTGATAAAGACGGCACAATCTGGGTTATCGGATCATATCATAATATCTTCAGATTAGGCACAATCCTACAGGATCTTGGGTTTTGGATCTTAAATGATATTATTTGGCGTAAAGCAAATCCTATGCCAAATTTTAGAGGAAGGCGCTTTACTAACGCTCATGAAACATTAATTTGGGCTGCGCGTAGCCCTCAAAGCCGCTATTGCTTTAATTATCAGGCAATGAAGGCGTTAAATGATGACCTGCAAATGCGTTCAGACTGGTACCTTCCATTATGCACTGGCCATGAGCGGCTGCGTAATGAATTAGGGTCAAAATTACATCCGACACAAAAGCCTGAAAGTCTTTTACATCGTGTGTTGCTGGCCTCTACAAAGGCTGGTGACGTTGTACTTGACCCTTTCTGTGGAACAGGCACAACCCCTGCAGTAGCAAAAAAATTGGGGCGACATTATCTCGGTGTTGAACGTCATGATGATTACCTCAATGCGGCCCGGCGTCGTGTTGAAAATGTAGAAGTGCTTTCCGCAGATAAATTAGCAATCACCCCTGCTAAGAGGGAAATGCCGCGTATTCCTTTTGGCTTCTTTGTCGAAAATGGCGCATTACCTGCTGGTACTTATGTTTATGATCGGCAAAGACGCTTACGCGCTTCTGTTTCGCCTGATGGGACATTGGTTTCGGGGCAGCATAGAGGCTCTATTCATAAATTAGGCGCGCAATTAACCAATGCAGCATCATGTAATGGGTGGACTTTTTGGTATTTTGAACGCGATGGACAGTTAATCCAGCTTGATCAATTACGACAGGAAACTCATTCCCTCAGACAATCAGCCTGAGGGAAGTTTCGTTCGAAGTGGGAGGTTAGTGTTTTCCCATTTGCGTTTGCGCATGCCGAGCTGAATTTTTGTGTTTAGGCCCTGAAGTAACTTTAGGGCTGAGCTTTCCCCCTCTGTTAAATCCTAAAAAGCCGATACCAGGCTGTGGATGGCCACCATCACTTAAGGGGTGTATTTTGGGCGCCATTCTGGCTAGTCCCGCCTGGCCATTTACGGTTATGTGCGCGTTACCTTTTTTAGGTGTTTCTGTTTCATGCTCAACAGATGTCACTAAGCGGCCATCAGGATTATAAGTTTTCATTGATAGCAATAAAAACATAATATCATTGCGCCCAAGATCAATAGAGAGATCAAGAGGCGTCTGGTCTAATACATTCTTTGCATTGACGTCTGCCCCTCGACTTAGCGCTTCTTTAGCGGCTACGAGAGATCCACGATTGACGGCGTCAAATAAAGCGGCTGTTGGATTTAGATCAAGCCGGGAATGGCTTGTATCTTCTCCATTGTCATCAGCTCCAGGAATCGCGGAAGGAGGAGCAGACCGTTTAGCCTTTTTCTGCTCTTCAGCACGTTGCTGTGCTGCCATAGCATCTTGCTCTGCTTCTGCCTCATCAACAGCCTGAGCATGAGCCATGCTTGGATGGAACAGGTAAACCGGCCCCAATAAAAGAGTGGCTGTGAGGACACAGTGGAGCAAATAAGGCTTTGTGGAGTCAAATATGCGCATTGTTATAGTGTAGCCTCTTCTTTTCGTACTGGCGAGTCATGAAGATGGTGATTATCAACTGAGTTAGGTCTTTCTATCGCTTAATGACCTTCTCGCCACCAGCTAAGAGCTAAAAGGGGTAAAATAAGAATTAAAGCGAGCCAAGATGGTAAAATCGAACGCAGGTGGTCAGCGCCCATTATTTTTTCCCGGTGAAGGGGTAAGCCAGTCCAGTCAGTGCCAAATGCTTTATGGCCTTCTGCCACCTGTCTTAAGGTGGGTACCTTATGATCTCCAATCCAAAAAATTCCACCACCGGATTTTTCAACCAATGGTTCCAGCTTGTGTGCTGTACTTCTTAAATCTTGCATTTCGATGGTTTGCAAGGCTGTATCAGCAATAAATGTCGCAAGACCATTTTGGCGTATGGTCCAAATACCCTGATTATCTTCCTCATCAGAGGTGAGTGTTAGACTACCCTTCAAATGGTTAGAGTCATCAGAAACGGGTTGCATCTTAACCTGGAAATGTTCTCCTAGAGGGGAGGAAATATCTGCCATTAAAAAGTCATGTGGTGTAAGGCTGTAGCGATCAACAATAATTTTATGATCGTCAAGTCTGGCCTTTAGTCGCTCGCCTTCGAGGTCAGGTTCTTTCATAAGCCAATGAGATAGGCGGCGTAAAAGCTCTTTTTGTGGTCCACCACCGCTACCCCCGCGAGACCATAACCAAATTTGGTCAGATAAAATTTGAGCAACGCGGCCTTTATCGTCGTGTCTTATAGCTAAAAGAGGTGTGCCTTCTTTTGTTGCAAGAAGAACTTTGCCTTTTATTTGTGTGGTTTTTAAAAGCCGATACCATGGTCCCCATTCATCTCCCCAGGGACCCTTTTGAGATAAATGATTTGTAACTGGGTGATTTTGACCAAAGGGAGAGATAACAGGCTTAAAAACACCAGTTTCTGCGCCTTTATAGGTTACACGTGCAGGAAGCACTTCGCCTAAGGATGTATCTTGTAAGCTTCCTGGTTCAGCAAGTTCACTGCCTGATACAACTAATAATCCTCCTCCCTGACGGACATAACGCGTAATATTATCAATGTAAGATTCAGGTAAAATATTCGGGTTATCGAAGCTATCGAGAATAATAAGGTCAAATTGATTGGTTTTTTCGACAAAAAGCTCATGTGTAGGAAAAGGGATAAGAGCTAGATCAGATATAGGGGTGTCATCTGATGTTTCGGGTGATCGTAAAATTGTAAAATGCACGAGATCAACAGAAGGATCAGCCTTGAGCAAGTCACGCCATACGCGTGCACTTTGATTAGGCGCTCCCGAAACAAGCATGACTTTCAAATGATCTTGTATGCCCTGAATAGAAACAACGAGGCGATTATTACGCGTTGAGGCTTCGTCTGGCAGTTTTGAAGCAGATAATTCAATTAAATTTGAGCCATTTTGCGTTATTTTAACAGGAATATCGATTGTCTGCCCAGTTAATGTGTCAGCAATGAATTTAGGCTTGGCGCTGTTTTGGCGTTTATAAATTTTGACACTTTGCCCCGTTTTTCCTCCCAAATCATTTACTCGAATGTGTATATGGGCTTCGGTTCCCATAATCGCATAAGGCGGAGTTGACAGAAGCTGGAGGGCACGGTCTTTTTCTTCGCCTTTTGCGGTAAGAAGCAGATGAACAGGAAGAAACCGTCCCTTAAAGCCAGGTAATATATTATCTAATTTTTGTGGCGTATCGTGATTCATTCCATCGGTAAGAAGGAAGATGGCCGATAAGTTAGGATGATTTTGTGCTTCTTCTTTAATCGCTTCAAAAAGATGTGTCCCTTGCTGGTTGTCATCATTAACATCTAATCGATATGTCGAAACTCCTGCAATCTGGCTTGCCTGTTGCGCGAGATTATCAGCGGCTTTGTCGGCTATATCTCTGCGGTCACGAATATTCATGGAAGCAGTATGATCTACCACAATTAGAGCATCTTGTGGCTGGGGCTGATAGCGAGCCTGGCGGATGCCTGGTCCTGCCAGAAACATAAGCAGAATAACAAAAGCGAAGCTCTTAATGAGTTGTCCGCGAGTGTGCGTTATAAGTGCCCAAAGGCAAAAGAAAAAAGTACCAAAACTAATGACTATTAAAAGCCAGCTTGGAAGGAGAGGAGACCAGTCTAGGCTCATTATTCATCTCCCTCTTCTTCAATAGATGAAGGGCCGTTAGTCTTTAATCTTTTGAGCATTTCTGGATAAGTGCGCTGGTCATATTTATAATTGCCGGTGAGGGCGTACATCACGACATTCATGCCAAAACGATAAGCGAGCGTGCGTTGGTCTTCTCCCTCGGGGATGACGGCAAAAAGTGTGTGGTTATTGTCATCTATTGCCCAGGCATGAACCCAATCAGCATTACCAATGATAATTGGACTTACGTCCTCTCCTTCATCAAGCTGCGTATGGGCAATATAAGCATCTTGCCCTGCAATGCGACCGGGAAAGTCATGTAAAATATAAAAAGTACGGGCCAGGGTCTGTTTGTCAGTGAGTAATTCAAGGGGTGGGATCGACAAACCTTTTGTCGCATTGCGTAAGATTGTCTGGATTGTTTTGAGGCTTTTTTCTCCAATCAAACTACCAGCCCCCATTTCGTCAATCAGTAATAGCCCGTCATGAGACATATATTCATTTAATGCTTTGGCCTGATCATTACTCAGTTTGGTTTCTGTTGTGATAGGCCAATAAATCACGGGATAAAAAGCCAAATTATCCTGCCCTGGTGTGACGGCACGCGGTGTACTTAAATGCGCTGTACTGCGTTGATTAATGAAATGTGTTAGTCCCTTTAGTCCCTCTTTAACAATTTCGTCAGTGTCTGCCTGTCCTGAAGGAATAAAAGCAAGGCTTGGCTGTAAAGCTTCAGGTGGGGCGGTTAAAGAGGCTGCATAGCCTGAGGGACTATGTAAGATGGGTAACGTCAGACATATAATGCTTATTCTTAAGGTTATTTTAGAAAAATTGCCGTGCCGACATATTGTGAGAATGAGGTCTAGCATAAGCAGGATAAGGGCAAATACGAGCAGGAACGGCCCTAAAGCATAATGAGCCGGACTTAAATCAGGCTTTGTGAATACACCTAATAAAGGCTCTTTAATAAGAGGGTTTTTATTTTGTACGAGATTGAAAGGTACAATATTTGGCGCAACACCATAAAAACCGACCGGATGAGTGGCGCTAACGCCATCTGAGTTATTTCTAGGCAGTGGTAGAGCCGTTAAAGGTGGTTTTTCGAGTGTGCCTTTTAAAGAGAGTGTTTTCCAGGGTGATAATGAGGTTTCAGCTATGATAGAGCCTGTTTCATTAAGGCCATTAACATGTGGTGTTACCTCAATAAGTTTTTCCAGAATTTGTGGAAATAAACCCGATAGAGGCAGGTTGGACCAATCAGCTGTGGGCGTCACATGAAATAAAATGACCCATCCTTTTCCTTCCTGCCGAGCAGTTATGAGGGGGGTGCCGTCATTTAATGTAGCCCAAACATGGCTTGAAAGTGTTTCAGAAGGTTCTGCAATAAGTTGCTTTTTTACAGAAACATCTTTTGCAACTGTTAGTCCGTAAAGGGGTGAATTAGGAGGAAAGGGCGCTAAATTTTGTGGTGTACTCCAAGACATGGAACCACCCAAAGTCCGCTCACCTTGTCTTAAAGGCACTGTAATCAAAGCTTTTTGGGTAGGACTTAAAATTTGAGCAGTGCTTTTACCTAAAATTGGTCCTGCAAAGCGAATTAAAATACCACCATTTTGCACCCAATTGAGCACTTTTTCCGAGGCAGTATCGCTTGATAGTGATCCGTCAGTGGCTAGTATGACAGAAAGCTGGCTTTGTTTAAGAGATGAAGGCGTAATATCTTTGCTTAAGGTAAAATTCTCCAAAGCGCGTTTAAGATAAAACACATTGCCAATTAAAGGCTTATCGTCACCGCTTTGGCGTAATATGCCAACAGAGCGTGTACTGCTAGGGGCTTTTAATAAAGCCAGGCCAGCAGGTGACATAGTACCTTCTATGGTTAGGGCATGAAGAGAAGGTAATAATGCACTTTCTATAGAAAATGTGCGGTACAGATTGGGGGTAATGTCCCATTTTTGGATGGGCGTAAAATGACCATTTTTTTGTAGGGTGAGGGCTTTAAGCTTCAAAGGTTTGGTAGGACAGTTCTCAAATTTTTTGGCGATTACACCTATTTTATTGCCCGAAAGAAGCGTCGCATAAAGCTGCGTTATATGACAATCCGGCCATCTTATGTCTTGCCTGTGAGGGCTGTGAGCTAAAATTGATATTAATTCTTGCTCTGATGAATCTGCTACGCCATCTGAAAAAATGGCAACATCAGATGAGCGCAAAATCGACAAAAAAGAAGGCCGGGATAAGAGCCATGTCAAATGATGTCGATCAGGTTTCCAGGGTGAGGGGCAAGCTCTGCAATATAGTCTTTAAATTGTTTGGGATCAGAGGTCTGAAAAATATCGGGCCATTGGTTATTTTTCAGGCGCGTACTAAGTAATACACGCACTGTTCCCCCTTTTTCGAGGGTTTTTAATCCCAAACGAGTAAAAGCGATTTGTCGTTCATGCCATTGGGACATGGCAGCCCAGTCATTATCAATAATGATAATTAGATTTTTTGGGGCTGTTTTTTGCTCGCCAGGCCCCCAAACAGGATTGGAAAATCCTAAAATGAGTGATGTTACAGCTAGCAATCTGAGTAGAAGAAGCCATAAGGGGGTGTGAGCTGCATTTTGTTTATGTTGAGTAAGGCGGCGTAGTAGCAGAAGGGATGAAAAATTATGCAGGCGGGGCTGAGGTGGAACAGCTTTGACTAACCACCAAATAAGGGGAAGAGCCAGCAGGGCTAGTAGAAGCCAGGGTGAAAGAAAGCTCATGCCTTGCCCCCTAACAGCGCTTCTAATGTTAATAAATTGGGTAATAAAGCTTTATTAGTCAGGTGAAGCTGATAAAAAACATGAGGCATTACGTGGCTATATTTTGCTAAAATATCTAATTGCCTTGTTAATTCCGCCTGATAATCTTGTTGTAAAGACTCATTAGCTGATAAAATCAAAGCATCAGGATCCTCAGAGCTTGTAAATTTAAGATGTCCTGAATAAGAAAAATCATATTCCGCAGGGTCTAAAATAACATAAAAAATTGTTTTTCCTGGCCGGTTTTTACAGGATTTCAAAAGAGTTTCTAGGGCTGACTCTTCCCACAAAAAATCACTGACAATGAGTAAGGTAGCATGGGGTGCGGCAAGCTCAATTAGTGGTAATTCGCTTGTATTATGGGTTAAATGGTGTGCCAATTTAGGAAGAAAATGACTCCCATTTAAAAAATGTTTTTGCCCCAGAGCATTGACGTTTTCTCCTGCTCTTAAAGCAGCTTGCCCCAGAGCGAGAGAGCTTTTTATGGCAACTTCATATTTTGTCGGAAGTTTTTTTTGCGATGACCATTTCATAGAAGGAGAAGAATCAACCCATAATATGAATGGACGTGGTGTTTGCCTCTCTCTTTCTCTGACCCAGAGAGTCTCTTCGTGAGGTGAACGTGCAGATTGTTTCCAATCAATGAAAGAGGCAGGCTCATGAGGCTGATAAGCTCTAAACTGCCAAAAATCTTCTCCTGTTCCGCTACGTTTATGGCCGTGTCTCCCTATTTGTAAGAGTTTGGCAAGTTGGCCTGCTGCCAAAATTAACTCAGGGAGATGATAGTCTTCTTTTTGCAAAGAAGACTCTTTTGAAGACAAAATTTTATAGCGGTTCAGAAAAGAAAAAGGACGTAACACGTTAGAGTTTGCCCGCTTTATGTCAGATGAGAGACATGGTTATGAATTAAAGAGTCTGCGGTTATGCCTTCAGCCTGGGCTGAGAAAGATAGCCCTAAACGGTGCGCTAATACAGGTTGTGCGAGTGCAAAGACATCATCTTGATTAGGTGCCAGACGCCCATCAAGCAAGGCTCTTGCTCTGACAGCCATCATAAGAGCCTGAGACGCACGAGGTCCTGGGCCGTAATCAAGAGATTGTTTGACCTCAGATGAGGCCTGCGCCTCTTGAGGGCGTAAGCCCCGGACCAGAGCAAGAATTAGATTAATGACAGTTTCCCCAACAGGGAGATGCCTGACCAGTTTTTGAGCGCTTAGTAATTCTTGAGCATTCAAAATGGTCTTGGGCTCTGACTGGTTGATTCCCGTTGTTTGCAAAAGCATCTCACGTTCTGCTTGCTGTGAGGGAAAATCGAGCAAGATTTGCAGCATAAAGCGGTCTAGCTGCGCTTCTGGTAACGGGTATGTGCCTTCCTGCTCAATAGGGTTTTGTGTTGCCAGCACATGAAAGGGACGAGGAAGGGGCCAGGTTTTACCACCTTGTGTAACAACACCTTCTGCCATTGCCTGTAAAAGGGCCGATTGAGTGCGTGGACTGGCACGATTAATTTCATCAGCTAAAATGAGTTGACCAAAAATAGGGCCTGGCAGGAAACGAAAGTAACGTTTGCCGGTTTCATCCTGCTCTAAAATCTCAGCTCCCGTAATGTCAGAAGGCATGAGATCAGGCGTAAATTGAATGCGCGAACTATCAAGCCCTAAAGCTTTGGCGCATGTATTGACCAGAAGTGTTTTACCAAGCCCGGGGCTCCAACCAATAAACCATGCCCGCCACTTAGTAATGTAATGAGCACCTGCTCAATCACAGTTTCTTGGCCCAGGACAATTTCACTAATTGATTTAGATAAAAGCTTTAATTTAGGTGCTA
Organism: Aristophania vespae; assembly: GCF_009906835.1. Classification (NCBI taxonomy): domain Bacteria; kingdom Pseudomonadati; phylum Pseudomonadota; class Alphaproteobacteria; order Acetobacterales; family Acetobacteraceae; genus Aristophania; species Aristophania vespae. The sequence continues at coordinate 1,354,565 of NZ_CP047652.1, read as the reverse complement.
CTGAATCGACACCATTAATGGTGTCTTGGCCGGTTTGATATGGCGGGCTTAGGTCTTCAGTCTTGTTATGATCAGTCATACGCCCTCTAAATTAGTGTTGGTACTTTATTATAATGCGCTCATCATAGTCATTTCGAGCAAAAATACGTAGCATATCTATTTCTCCCCCTTATCTAAACTAAGTCAGGGCCCTATATCAAAGGGGCTTTGTAAGCATTTATATGAAAAAATGGCTTTAAATGATGAAAGGAGGGACAATTGAATAATAAAATAGAGCCTTCAAACCTTTTAGTCTCTTCTTCTGGCATGTCTTTATGCTCTAAACAGACTTCCCTTCACGAAAAAATTACTCAGCAAGATCAGCCTCTTCCGCGTCTGCCATTTCATATTTGTCGTGATGGTACGTGGCTTTATCGAGGGTCTCCTATAAAGCGTAAAGCTCTTATTTGTCTTTTTGCCTCCCTTTTAAGACGAGACTCCATGGGGCGTTACTGGCTCAAATCCACAACTGAATCAGGTTTGATTCATGTTGAAGACGTTCCCTTTATGGCCATTGAGCTTGATTTTCGAGGTAAGTGCAATAGGCATCAGACACTTTGTTTTAGAACGAATGTTGATGAGCTTATTTGCCTGGGAGAAGACCACCCTTTAATTTGTGATTGGGACCGCCCCCTAGAGGATAGTACTGTTCCCTATATACATGTGCGGGATGGCGAGGGAGATAAGCCAATTTTAGCTCGCGTAAGCCGCGCTCTGCTATTTGAATTGGCAGCCCTGGCTACAATTGGGCATGTAAATGGCAAGGCCTGTCTTGGAGTCTGGAGCCGAAATTGTTTTTTCCCGCTCTCACGTTTGGCTGATAAAGAGTAAAAATTGCCAATATCATTTGAAAATTTAGCGGGTTATGCAGGGCTAAATAAAATATGGGAGGCCCTGCCCGAAGCGCGTTTGGTGGGGGGATGTGTGCGTGATCTTCTCATTGGTCGAGACGTTAATGATATAGATTTGGCTTCTCCTTACACGCCTGAAGATAATATTAAAAAATTGCAGGAAAAGGGTATTAAAACAATCCCAACAGGATTGGATCACGGCACGATTACCGCCGTGATTGACCGTCGCCCCTATGAAATTACCACCTTGCGGCGTGATGTTGAAACTGATGGCCGTCATGCTGTTGTGGCGTGGACTGATAATTGGCAAGAAGATGCCCAACGGCGCGATTTTACAATGAATGCGCTTTCTTTAGATCAGCAGGGTATTTTATATGACTATTTTGGTGGTGAGGCAGATTTAAAAAAAGGGCGTGTTCGCTTTGTCGGTGAAGCGACTAAAAGAATAGAAGAAGATGCCTTACGGTCATTACGTTTCTTTCGTTTTCAGGCACGTTATGGCCAAGGTGAAGCTGATCAGGATGCTTGCAAAGCTATAAAACAAAACCATGCCCTTGTGCGAAATTTGTCCATTGAGCGCGTTGCTTCAGAGCTTTTAAAAATTCTTGAAGGGCCAGAGGTTGGGTCTATTATTGCGCTTATGCAGCAGACAGAAATTTTGTCTGAAATTTTACCTCATCCTGACCCTGAAAATTTAAAGCGATTATTAGCCTGTCAGGATCCTCCTAAAGCCTTACCAAGGTTATTTGCTCTTAATCCTGATCCTTCTATCGGGCGTCATCTAAAATTGTCACGTATGCAGCAATGCGCCTTAAAAGCTTATGCCAATAATGAGCCAATTTTACTGCCTGGTGGTTCTGACGATGAGTTGCGCCGCTTAAAAGTTGCTCAGGAGTTATCTCTTCTGATTGATCGTTCATGGCTCTGGCAGGCAAAAGAGTTAGGTAAGCCTAGCAAAGAATGGTCTCATTTTCGGCAAAGATTATCCCTTCTTCCGCAGCCCGAGTTTCTTTTAACAGGGCGTGATGGGATGGAATTGGGCCTGCCACCAGGGCCAAATTTGGGGATATGGCTTAAAAAAACGCAAAATTGGTGGTTAGAACAAGGGTGCCGCCCCGATAAAGAAGCCTGCCTGGCCTGGTTAAAAGAGCAAGTTTCTTCTGATTCCTAAGCGTGGTAAAGCCATAGGTTATGAAATCCGCGTCCTCTTATGACAAAGCCACTTGGTCACTTTTAAAGCGTTTATGGCGCGATCATATCCGTCATCATAAAAGTCAATTAGGCCTTATTTTCATTTTAACGATTATTATGGCCCTTTTAACAGCAGCGTACCCCATTGTTATCAAACGGGCCATTGATATGTTTACGGCGCATGATCCCCGTATATTATATCAGATTCCTATTGTGGTGATTTTAGTGACAGGAGCCAAAGCTCTGTCGCAATATTGGCAAAATGTTTCCGTTCAATCCTTAATTTGGACTATCATACGTAGTTTGCAGCAGCGTATGTTTCAACATACCCTCCAGGCTGATATTGCCTATCTTGAGCAAGAAGCGCCTGCCCAATGGGCTGCTCGTTTTACAACAGATGCTTTGACTGTGCGAGAAGCCTTAACGCGTGCCGTTAATGCCTTAGGTGATGTCATAACACTTGTGGGACTTGTTGCTTCCATGATCTGGGCGGATTGGGAGCTTAGTCTTATTGCTCTTATTTTATATCCGCTTGCTATTATTCCTGTGCAAAAATTAGGGCGCCGTGTGCGAAGGGCCTCACGGGGGGTGCAGGAATATGTAGGTGTTGCAGCAAGCCTATTAACAGAGAGCTTTGCTCTTTCACGCCAGGTGCGTGTTTACCGCTTAGAAAAGCAGGAAACAAAACGTGTAGGGGCTGCTTTAGATTTTTTGCATGATAGTTTTTTGCGTATAGCATGCACACGTGCACGTCTTGACCCCATGCTGGAAGTCATTGGTGGGGTCGCTATTGCTTTTGTTCTTGGTTTTGCAGGGTGGAGAGCGGCTCATGGTGGTGCCACATTAGGGGGATTTACGGCTTTTATTGCGGCTCTTTTTGCAGCTTCGCGGCCATTAAGGGCATTAGGCTCGCTTAATACAGCCATGCAAGAAGGGCTTGCAGGTATGGAGCGCGTTTATAACGTAATTGATAAGCCTCAGGCTGTACAGCAAAAGGCAGAGGCTCTTTCTTTGCCTGAAGGTGGCGGGAAAATTCATTTTAAAGACGTATGTTATGATTATAGAGATGGTAGAACAGGGTTAAAACATTTTTCTCTTACTATTGAGCCAGGACAATTAATCGCGTTTGTGGGGCCAAGTGGGGCCGGAAAATCAACGGCTTTATCATTGATTCCGCGCCTTCATGATGTTGGCTCTGGCGAGTTGCTGCTTGAGGATATTGATAGTCGCTCCCTTACGCTGGATAGTTTGAGAGACTCCATTGCCTATGTGAGTCAGGAAACGGCTCTTTTTGATTTGACCATAGAGGAAAATATTCGTTTGGGTCGTCCCGAAGCAAGTGATGAAGCACTGCATGAGGCATGCCAGGCAGCTTGCCTGGATTTTGTTGAAACTCTGCCAGATGGATTAAAAATGCGTGTAGGTCCTGGAGGGCAGGCTTTGTCTGGAGGGCAGAGGCAGCGTGTGGCTCTGGCGCGGGCTTTGTTGCGTGATGCCCGGATTTTGCTTTTGGATGAAGCAACAAGTGCTCTGGATTCAGAAAGTGAAGCGAAGATTCTTGCAGCTTTATCAAAAATCAGAAAGGGGCGTACAACGCTCGTTGTTGCACACCGCCTTTCCACTGTTCAGCAAGCTGATGTGATTATTGTTTTAGAAAATGGCTCTATAGCGGAAACTGGCTCACATCAGGAACTTCTCGCTAAAAATGGTCTTTATGCGAGGCTTGTGCGGGTCCAGTCTTTTGAGGCCGAGGCGTCCTGAAAAATTTTTTCTAATTCAGGCAGTAAGGTTTCATACATGTTTTTCTTAAAGCCAAGATCATAATTCCCGCTTAAGATGTCCTGAACGCTTAACCATTTCCAGGCTGTAAATTCAGGAGGATCCTGAACATCAAGGCATATATCATCTTCTGTGCCAGTAAAGCCAAAAACGAGCCATTTTTGCCTTTGTCCCCGAAATCTTCCTCCCAAAGCGCGACCGAGTAAATGGGGAGGAAGATCATAAGTGACCCAGTCAGGATGTTCCCCCAAAAGCACGGCGTTCTGCGTGCCTATTTCTTCCTCCATTTCTCGCCAGGCGGCGTGATAAAGATCTTCACCCTTATCAACGCCTCCCTGTGGGCATTGCCATACACTTCCGGGTAAATCAGCCCTTTGGGCTACAAGCAGCTTTCTGTCTTTGTTAAAAAGCGCCAGGCCTACATTAGGGCGATAGGGAAGGGTGGTTATGGAGGTGGGGCGGGTCATTTTGGTGCTTTAGCCTTCGCGCTACTTAAAGCATTGAGGAGATGAATGGCTTGTTGGAGCTGAAAATCCGTTTCAGGTTTCTCAGGATTAAAGCTAGGCCATTTTTCTGGCGGTTCATGAGGGATCGCTTTGATAATATCAGCAGGAAGATCGCTACGAATAGAGTCCTGTCCGGCTTTGCCACCAATATTACTGAGAACATGGGCCAAGTCTGATTCACGATAAGTATAAATTTCATCTTTATCGCGTGTTTCTTTGACCTCAACATCAGGTGTGATTCCGCGGCCCTGAATAGAACGGCCTGAAGGCGTGTAATATCGGGCTGTTGTTAAACGTATCGCACCCTGATCAGCGATGGGAATAAGAGTTTGAACTGATCCCTTACCGAAAGTGCGCTCACCTAAAATAATGGCGCGCCGATGGTCTTTTAAAGCGCCTGCAACAATTTCACTTGCCGAGGCCGAGCCTGCATTGGTTAGTACAACAATAGGCAGACCATGGGTGATATCTGTGCCTTTAGCATGCCAATGCTGATTATTTTCTGGGTGACGGCCACGGACTGATACAATTTCGCCTGACTTAATGAAATCTCGTGAAACAGCAATAGCCTGATCAAGTTTTCCACCAGGGTCAGCTCTAAGGTCCAATATCAGACCAGAAAGCGTTTTAGCTGGGGTTTTGGCAACCATTTTGACTAATTTTTTATAATTTACACGGATTTCACGATCGCTTGAATCGTCAAACTCAGCGAGGCGTAAATAACCAATTTTGCCATAAAGAGCTGAACGGACGACCTGAACATGAATAATTTCACGTGTTATAGTGAAATCCATCGTTTTGCCCGTTTTGGGGCGTAAAATAGTAATGTTGATTTTAGTGCCAGGGGCGCCCCGCATTTTGCGGACAGCTTCGTCAAGCGTTAAATCAGCAACATTTTTATGATTAATCATGGTGATAACATCACCAGACATAATATGGGCTCGTGCTGCGGGGGTACCTTCAATAGGTCCTACAACACGTATATGTCCGCTATCGGCCTGGACTTGCAGGCCAAGACCACCAAATTGACCCGAGATTTCATCTTGCATTTGCTTAAATTGCTCAGGCGTCATGTAAGATGAGTGCGGGTCAAGATTGCCTACCAGACCATCAAGAGCATTATTGATCAGTTTTTTATCACTAATAGGCTCGACATATTCGGAATGGACTACATCCATTACAGTGCCGAAAAGGGTTAATAAGCGCACAGTCTCAGCATTATTAGGCTCGTCTTGTGCCGTTTCTTTAGCTGAAGCAGCCCACAGGGAAGAGCCAACAGAGTTTGCGTTATAAAGGCTTGTGGTAATGCCGATACCTGCTGAAAAGGCAAATCCCATTAAGAGGGCAGTTTTAAACTTCATATGGTCGTCATCCTCACGGGATTGGGAGGGCTAGTTCTAAAAATCAGGGCCGGGATTAAAATAATCACAGCTGAGCAGCTTACATTTTTTACGTCTCTGCTCCAAGGGTTATTCTAAATAAACTCTTGAACTTTATGAGCCTTTCAGGAAAGGCATGGGATTAATGATTTGCACGCCATGGCGAAGCTGAACAAATAGTTCTCCTCCACTACTTGGCATATGCCCTAAAGAGCTTCCCCGTTTGATATGTTGCCCAGATGATGCTGTAATTTGACCAAACCCAGCAAGGACAAAGCGCTGTTTACGACCGCAATCTAAAATAACCATTTGTCCAAATGAGCGAAAAGGCCCTGAATAAAGAAGTCGTCCGTTACAAGGGGCAATGACATTTGCGGCATTTGTAACTTTATATGTTAGACCAGTTGCTGGCCCCGCTTCTGTTTTTTGATGCCATCTCTTTATGAGTGTGCCTTGTACCGGGGTAAAGCCCTGGCCTTTTGTAATGCCTTTACCCCCACTCAAGGCACGAGCAGCAGCCTGCATTTTACGTGCTTTAGCGAGCTGGTGGCGTCTTGCCAAACGTCGTGCTTCTTGTTGCAGGCGTCGTCTGGCCTGAGCTTCTTTTTTGGCAATAAGTTCGATTTTATTTGTCAGATCACGCATATTTTTGCGCGCTTGTTTGAGCTTGTTTTGAGCTTGAATGTAAGCTTGTTGATCTGCTTTGCTTTTTAAAAGAGCCTCTTTGGTTCGTTTTTCAGTAAGCGTTTTGCGTTTTTGTTGATTAAGCCGTTGCTGTTCTAAATGCTCGGCCTGCTGATCAAGCGTCTCTTGTCGATGATGAAGAGAATTTTGCGCGACAAGAAGTTGTTCAGCCTGTCTTTGAGCAAAAGTTAAACGTGCTTTTAATAGAGATTGTGCAAGCAGATTATCTTCATTCCCTTTTGGAGGAAGAAGAAGAGTGAGTTCACCAGATTTCCGCAAATTCTCTGCGGCAGGGAGAGCGCGCGCTATATTTAAAGCATTATTTTTCTGCTTTTCTTCTACATAGGCTTCACCCTTATCAAGCTGCTCTTGTCTGTGATTCAAAGCATCCAGGGTTGATTTTGTGTGTGCGAGTGCGGTTTCTAAACTGCGTTGTTTATTTCTAAAAATGCGTAACTGGCGGGCGCTTATTTTTGCTTTTGAGGCCGCTTTATGCATTTGCGCTTCTTGCGCTTTTAAAGCTGTTAATTGCGTCTGAAGGCTTTTTTGTAATTCCAGGCGAGATTTTTTCGCTTGTTGCAGGGCTTCTCTCTCAGTGAGGGCAGCGGCCTGCATTCCCATAAAAAGGGGAAGGGAAAATAGTAATATGGCTGAGAGGCATATACCTCTCAGCCCCCATTTCAGCAATGGATGTAAAATAGACTTACGCTTTATCAATCAGCGATTTACCTGTCATGGCAGCTGGTTTTTTAAGCCCCATTAAATGCAGGATTGTTGGTGCCAGATCAGCAAGACGGCCATCATGTACCGCTACATTCTCTTTGGAATAAGCAAGAATGAAAGGCACCTTATTGATCGTATGAGCTGTGTGAGGCCCCCGGTCTCTGGGTTTTTCATGGTCTCACAATTACCATGGTCCGCCGTAACCAACAGGATACCGCCAGCTTTTTCAATAGCGTCAGCAATGCGGCCTAAGCCTGTATCAACAGCCTCGACAGCTTTAATGGCTGCTTCTAATGATCCTGTATGACCTACCATATCTGGATTGGCAAAGTTAAGGATGACCATGTCATATTTGCTAGAAGAAATGGCTTCGACAGCGCGGTCAGTCAGCTCTACAGAAGACATTTCAGGCTGTAGGTCATAAGTGGCTACTTTAGGAGAGGAAACCAAAATGCGGTCTTCTCCAGGGAGTTTAACTTCCTGCCCACCATTAAAGAAATATGTAACGTGAGGGTATTTCTCAGTTTCAGCCATCCTGATTTGTTGCAACCCTGCAGCTGATACAACTTCACCCAAAAGGTCTTTAAGAGTTTCCGCGGGGAAAAGGATCGTCACATAAGGCGAAAGTGTATCTGAATAATGGGTCATTGTGCAGACCCCGGCTAGCTCCAGGCGTGTGCCGCGGTCGAAACCATTAAATTCAGGGAGGATAAAGGCATTCAGAATTTGGCGGATACGGTCAGCACGGAAATTTGCCGAAAGGATAGCATCTCCGTCTTTCATGCCGTCATAATTGCCAATGACAGCAGGAATTACAAATTCATCACCACGATCGTCTTTTGCATATTGGTCTTTAATAACCGCTGTTGGGTCAGCAAATTTGGGGCCTTTGCCGTAACGAATCGCGTCAAAGGCTTTTTGCACGCGGTCCCAACGATTATCGCGGTCCATTGCATAATAACGGCCACTGACAGTTGCAACATCTACACCTTCAGGAAGGGCCTTAAGGAGCTCAGGTAGGGTTTCTTCACCTGATTTAGGAGGAACGTCACGCCCGTCAGTAAAGAGGTGGAGCTTAACCTTAATGCCGGCATCATTAACAATTTTGGCTAAAGCAACAATATGGTCCTGATGAGAATGTACGCCACCTTTAGAGGCAAGTCCCATTAAGTGGCAGGTTCCACCAGTACGTTTTAAAGCGTCTATAAAGCCATTTAAAACGGAGTTTTTGGCCAGTGAGCCATCATTACAGGCGTGGGTGATGCGCGGTAATTCCTGCATGACCACGCGGCCTGCACCAATATTAAGATGCCCCACTTCTGAGTTGCCTATTTGTCCTGCTGGAAGACCGACATCTTCTCCACTAGCTTGGAGAAAGCTATGGGGATGACCAGCCCATAATTTATTGAAATTGGGCATTTTTGCTAATCTAACAGCGTTATCTGACTGATCTTCACGCCAACCAAAGCCATCAAGAATAGCCAACATAACGGGGCGAGGTGTTGTAGACTTAGACATAGAACCGCTCCTGCCGTCATTTATAAAATAAAGGGTAAAATTTACATTTCCCTTATAAGAATTGTGAGATTTTATCTTATAATGTTTTTAAAATCGATCACTTCAAAAGTGATTATATCACCTCTTTAAAAGCTTGGACCTTAATTATTTTTCATAGATGTTAAGCCTATTATGAAAATCATCACTCAATCAAGATAGGTATTTTTATGTCTCATAAAAAGGATCCGAAGGACCAAAATTCCGGTTTTCAGCCCCTGAGCGCTGAGCAAAACCATATTTTGTCTCATTGTGGCACAGAGGCACCGGGGTCAAGCCCGCTTAATTATGAAAAGCGCAAAGGGACTTATCATTGTGCCCGCTGTGGACAGGCTCTTTTTTCATCTGACACAAAATATGAAAGTGGCTCAGGGTGGCCTTCATTTTTTGATATCGAAAAGGCGTCAGTCGGTCTGACTGAAGATAATAGTTTAGGCATGAAGCGTATTGAGGTTCATTGCTCAAACTGCAAAGGCCATTTGGGCCATGTTTTCCCTGATGGTCCTAATCCAACGGGGTTACGGTACTGCATTAACGGTCTCGCTTTGGATTTTCGTCCTGAAGATAAGAAAGAAGCCTAGTCCCGTTTTATTAAGAGGATTTTTTTTATGATTAAGAATCCGGAACAGAAAATTTCGCCAGATGTAAAAGATCAGCTACCTGACTATAAATTCGTAAATTGTACCTTGGAGCGCCACGCTAAAGCTATAGTTGATATATTAAATGAGGCAATTATTAATTCGACAGCCTTATATGACTATAAGCCAAGATCGCTTGAAAGTATGGTCTGGTGGTTTATTTCCAAAGAAAAGAACAATTTTCCTGTTATTGGCATAGAGGATAGTCAGGGTGAATTAGTTGCTTTTGGCACTTATGGAAATTTTAGAGCATGGCCTGCTTATAAATATAGTGTTGAGCATTCAGTCTATGTAAAAAAAGAAGCCCGTAAAAGAGGGCTTGGCCGTGCCATTCTGCAAAAGCTTGTCCAGACGGCTCAGGAAAATGATATTCATTCTTTGATTGGTGGAATTGACGCCAGCAATGAATGTAGCATCAAATTACATGAAAGCTTAGGGTTCAAACATGCAGGCACTCTTCATCAGGTGGGGTATAAATTTGGTCGTTGGTTAGATTTGGCTTTTTATGAGTTTATTTTGCCAACACCTTCACATCCAAAAGAGGGGTAAAGTAGTAAAGCAAAATTAACTATAGGGTTGTGATGAGTTTTTTTGCTAAATAATCCCGATATTTGATTTTACATGTAAGAAAGACACTCAACATGCTGCGAAATGTGCAGATTATTGACCATCCTCTCGTGCATCATAAGTTGTCTTTTTTGCGTGATCGTTCTTTGCCTATTGTTGAATTTCGGGCCATTGTTCGAGAATTAAGTGTACTTTTGGCTTATGAAGCAACAAAAGAGCTATCACTTAAAGAAAAACGCATTACACTTCCTGACGGAACAATTTGTGTTGCGAAAAAATTGGAAGATGACACACTTTGTTTTATGCCTATTTTACGGGCGGGTAATGCACTCTTGGCTGGTATGCTGGATTTTGTGCCTACTGCTTCAGTAGGGCATATTGTGGTGCAGCGTCATCATAGTACGCTAGAGGCACAGGAATATTACTTTAAAGCCCCCGATAAACTAGAAAAAAAGCTTTGCATCGTGCTCGACCCTATGCTGGCAACAGGGCATTCTGCCATAGCAGCAATTCATCGTATAAAAAAAGCAGGTGTGAAAGAACTGATTTTTGCCTGTCTCGTCGCAGCTCCAGAAGGTGTGAAAGCCTTATCTGAAGCGCATCCTGATGTGCGTATTATTACATGCTCTATTGATGAAGGGCTCGACCAGAAAAGTTATATTGTGCCAGGTTTGGGGGATGCTGGAGACAGGTTTTACGGCACTTAATTAACCGTTATTTTTGACTAAACTTTTCATAAAAAAAGCGGGAAGTGTTGGCTTCCCGCTCTTTTTATAAAATCAATATGATCGCGTCAGATTATGTTAAAAAGGCGAATCAATATCGGCAATACCAATTAGCTTCGCATTAACAAATTCCTTTAGGCCCAGTTCAAGCAATTCACGCCCAAAACCAGAGCGCTTTACACCGCCAAAAGGTAGGTCGGCTTTAACCATTGTGGGATGGTTAATATAAACCATGCCAGTTTCGATCTGGCGGGCTAATTCCGCTCCTTTTTGTTCGTCTTTTGTAAAGATTGATCCACCTAAACCATAAGGTGAGTCATTGGCGATTTCGATCGCATGAGCTGCATCCTTTGCGCGGAAAAGTGATGTAACTGGTCCAAAGAACTCCCATTGACGTGCTGGGTTATCTTTTTCCAAATTCGTAAGAATAACAGGACGTACAAAATAACCTTTACCTGGGAGATCAAGGGCAATCTCTTCAGCTTTTGCCCCTTTTTCAACGGCTTCTTTCACCTGACGTTTCAGGCTTTCAGCGGCATTGCGAGAGGAGAGGGGAGCCAGGGTCGTTGAGCTGTCCATAGGGTCACCCATACGGAGTTCTTTTACCCCTTTGCGGTAAAGCTCGACGAATTTATCATAAACGCCATCTTCAACAATAATGCGTTTTGCGCTGACACAAACTTGCCCGGCATTCCAATGGCGGCCATAAACAGCCCATTTCGCTGCCTTTTCAACATCTGCATCATTAAGAACAATAAAGGCATCTGCTCCGCCTAGTTCCATTGTACATTTTTTAAGGGCCTGCCCTGCTTGCGAGGCAACGATGGCACCAGCCTTCTCGGAACCCGTCAGAGCAACACCACAGACACGCGGATCAGCAATAATTTCCGCTATCTGATCATGTGTAGGAAATAAATTTTGAAAAGCGCCATCTTCTAAGCCAGCCTCATGCATGAGCTTTTCCATGGCTTCGGCACATTGAGGTACATTACCTGCATGCTTAAGCAAAACGACATTACCAGCAGATAGTTGTGGTGCAATAATCCGGGCTACTTGGTAGTAAGGGAAATTCCAAGGCTCAACGGCAAATAATATACCTTGCGGCTCATAAACGATTTTAGCCCGGCTCCCTTTACATGAAGCAACAGGCAAAATCTGAGGTGCTAATTGGTGCTCTGCATGAACAGCGTAATATTCAAAAATTTCTGCTGCCAAAAGCGTTTCTGCTTTGGCCTCTGCGTATAATTTGCCCATTTCTAACGTGATGATTTTTGCATAATCATCTAATTGCTCACGCAGCAGGTCTGCGGCTTTTTGCATAATTAGGGCGCGTTTTGCGAAAGATGTTTTTTTCCATTTCTTATAGGCAGAATGACCCTTATCAAGTGCTGCTGCAATTTCGTCAGATGTTGCATTAGGAAAGCTCTTGAGCTGTTCTTCTGTAAAGGGGTTTATCGTTGCATAAGACATGGAAATAATCCTTTCTTTTGGTGGATTTTGAAGTTACTGAGCCGTTAAGTAGACTATAAACGCTTTCAGTATATCCTTATTCTTATAGATCTAAGTGGCGTGATCATAATTTTCAAGATTGAGAGATATATTAGGTTATTTTATTTTGAAATTATTTCCGGGAAATTTAATATAATTAAAATAAAATAATTTCTTTATAAATATAATATATATGATTAATACAAATTATCTATAAGTATTTTACATAATTTAGTTTATATTTACCCTGGTAACATTATAACATAGCAGATTGTTATTATAAATATTATATATTTTAAAAATGAATCAAAAAAGGGTGATACAAAAAGTAACACCCTTTTTTGCAGTAAGTTTTTAACAGTTAAGCGTTGCCAAGGGCCTTAACAGCTTCAACCATTTTAGAGAGCACGCCTTGGGCGTCACCATAAACCATGGTGGTATTCTCTTGGAAAAAGAGGGGGTTTTGCACACCTGAATAACCCGTTCCCGCACCACGTTTGATGACAAATACCTGATGAGCTTTGTAAGCATTCAGGATTGGCATACCGTAAATAGGAGAGGATTTGTCGGTCAGTGCTTCTGGGTTAACGACGTCATTAGCACCAATAATGAGAGCAACATCAGTCGATGCGAAATTCTCATTAATGTCATCCATGTCATAGATCATGTCATAAGGAACGCCGGCTTCGGCAAGAAGCACGTTCATATGGCCTGGCATACGACCAGCAACAGGATGCATAGCAAATTTAACATCGATGCCATCTGCCATAAGGATTTTGACAAATTCGAATAATTTTTGCTGAGCCTGTGCAACTGCCAAACCATATCCGGGAACAATAATCACGCTGGATGAATATTTCATCGAGGTTGCAGCATCACCTGGCTCAACGGATTTCATTTCACCCTCTGGGCCTTTAGAAGAACCTGATGCATCACCAAAGTTACTAAACAGCACATTGGTTAGTGAACGGTTCATTGCCTTAGCCATTAAAACGGTGAGCAATGTACCAGCTGAGCCAACGACCATACCAGCGATCATCAGGGCAGGATCGTCTGTTACATAGCCCTCAAGGCCAACAGCAAGACCCGTAAAGGCATTATAGAGCGAGATCACCACTGGCATATCTGCGCCGCCAATAGGAAGTGTCATGCAGACACCAAATACCAAAGCAGCAGCAAAGAAGAGAATGATCGGCAATATACCAGCTGGGGTGCCGTAATTCATAACGGCAAGACCACCGAGCACTAAAGCGGCCAGGAATATCAAACCATTAAAAATGCGTTGGCCAGTAAAACGTAAGGGCTTATTAATGCGGCCATCAAGTTTTGCCCAGGCAATGACAGACCCTGTGAGGGAAATTGATCCGATCAGGGCACCAATAATGGTAATGCTGAGATGTAAACCTGAAGCTGGATGATTAGCTAACAAGCTATCTGCCGCAAGAGCGGCAGCTGAGCCACCCCCATACCGTTAAATAGAGCAACCATTTGTGGCATGGCTGTCATTTGCACTTTGCGGCCTGCCCGACCTGCCCATACACACCCCAAAACAAGGGCTATAACAGCTAAAGTGATATTGACAGTAAGGTGCGGTTGTGCGCTTGGGCTAACGTGAAAAAGATTAAGGAAAGCAGCTGCAATTACGATAACCATACCGTAACCTGCTGTCATAATTCCAGTTACAGCCGTTACGGGAGAGGACATGGCTTTTAAGCCATAAATAAATAGTCCTGCGGCAATAAGCCCGCTCAGACCAACAATATATTCTATCAACATGTTACTGCTGGTCCTTCTTCTCTGAGGTTGCTTTCTGGCTTGGGCGGAACATTGCTAACATACGGTCAGTGACAACATAGCCACCCATAACGTTTGCTGCGCCTAGAAATACGCCGATAAAACCAATAATTTGGGCAGGGAGTGTCGTGGCATTAAAAAGTGCATTAAGAGCCCCAACAACAATAATGCCGTGAATGAAGTTTGAGCCCGACATTAAAGGCGTATGAAGAATAGAAGGCACCCTGCTAATCACCACATAGCCCGTGAAGGCAGCTAGCATGAAGATATAGAGGGCGATAATGAATGTCATAGAGGTTACGGTAATCATCAAGCGTGCTCCCCTGAACCTTCAATTGTCTTTTGAATAGCTGCGTTCGTGATTTTACCGTCATGTGTTAGCGTTGTGCCGGCAATGACTTCATCTGCAAAATCAGGTTTTAAAACCCCATCTTTGAGAACCTGTTGCAGCAGATTAAGAATATTTTTGGCATAAAGCTCACTGGCTTGTGCCGCCAGCGAAGAAGACAGATTAGCAGGCCCAATTAATATGACAGGCCCGACTTTAACCACTTCACCAGATTTAGAGCCTTCACAGTTGCCGCCATTTGGTGCTCCCATATCCACTACAACCGAGCCTTCTTTCATGGCGGCGAGTTGGTCAGCATCAATCAATCTTGGGGCTTTGCGGCCTGGGATGGCGGCGGTCGTGATAATCATGTCAGCTTGTGCGATATGCTGAGAGAGAACCTGGCGGACCTTGGCTTTTTCTTCTGCCGTTAATTCACGAGCATAGCCGCCTTCACCACGGGCATCGATTCCAGTGTCAACAAATTTGGCACCAACAGATTCTGCCTGTTCTTTCGTTTCGGGGCGCACGTCATAGCCTTCACACATGGCTCCAAGCCGACGTGCTGTTGCGAGAGCTTGCAGACCTGCTACACCCAATCCCATAACCAAAACGCGGGCTGCACGAAGCGAGCCTACTGCTGTGGTCATCATTGGCAGAATTTTTTGCATATAGGTGCTGCCAAGCAGAGGTGCATAATAACCCGCTAATGCGGCCTGGCTGGAAAGAGCATCCATAGCCTGTGCACGGCTTATTCTGGGCACAAGCTCCATTGCAAAAGTGGTAATTTTATTGTCGCGTAATATTTTGACAAGTTCAGGATGGGCTTGTGCATAAATGAAAGAAACCAGCAGAGCGCCAGCTTTCATTTTTTTTACGGTTTCAATTGGCGGTGGTTGTACAGATAAAACAATATCAGCATCTGCCAGGAGCTTGTGTTGATCAGGCTCTAGCGTTAGCTGGGCTTTGGCATAAGCTTGGTCTGTATAAGTCGCAGCGGCACCAGCACCCTGTTCTAAAACAAGCGTAGCACCAAGTTTACTCAAACGCTCAGCAACTGCGGGAATCATAGCTACCCTTCGTTCGTCAGGTAGTGTTTCCCTCAATATAGCGATTTTAATAGTCACATTCTTTCTCCAGTCTAGGAGGTATAAAGAAGAGGAAAAGCTGAGTAAATAAAGTATAAAAAGCAGCTTTCCCCTACAATTATCTCAATTTTCCAATGACAAGCTTATATCATGAAAGTTGCATTGATATGAATCAAATTATATTTTTAGATGTGCCTGAAAAAAGCGCCCTAAAGACCCTTTTTAAATAGGGGGTCCGGGCGCTAAGATGGGACAAAATTTTCACAAAAGATGATGTAAATACAGGGCTTTACCTGCCGAAAAAAATTAAACCTTTTCTTGAACAGGTTATTCTCTCGTCACGTTAAAATGGCGGGAAAGTTCAGCTTCTATATCCCTTGCGTGATCAGTATCACGGGCTTCAATCATCACGACCAGTTCGGCTGTCTGTACAGACGGGGCGGCAAAAAGACGGTGATGAGAAACCTCAATGATGTTGCCACCATAATCACCAATTCGTTTTGAAATATCAGCCAAAAGCCCAGGTCTGTCAGGTATTTGGAAAATAAGTCTTAAAATGCGTCCCTCTCGCAAAAGTGATCGTAAAATAACGTGAGAGAGAATACGCGCATTAATATTTCCTCCCGAAAGGGGAAGAGCGACTTTTTTTCCTTCAAAGAGAGCCTTATTGGCTAAAAGACCTGCTAATGGCGCTGCACCAGCACCTTCACATACTTGACGGGCTTTTTCAGCTAATGTGGTTATTGCACTTTCTATTTGAAGCTCGTCAACAACAAATACAGCTTCTAGCTGGTTTTCTATAATGGGAATGCATAAATCGCCAGGTTGTACAACAGCAATACCTTCAGCCAGGGTTGAGCCACCTTTTGCTGAACGCAGAGGGCCTGGATAATTCCCAAAGGGAGAATAAGAAGCAACCTGCACACCGTAGATTTTTGTTTTGGGGCTAAGGGCTTTAAACACGGTGATAAAACCAGCCATTAATCCGCCACCGCCAATAGGGACGATAACAGCATCAAGGTCAGGTTCGTCTTTTATGAGTTCTAACGCGCATGTTCCTTGACCGGCCATAACAGCAGGGTCATTAAAAGGATGAATAAAGATTCGCCCTTCT
This sequence comes from Aristophania vespae, assembly GCF_009906835.1. Lineage (NCBI taxonomy): Bacteria > Pseudomonadati > Pseudomonadota > Alphaproteobacteria > Acetobacterales > Acetobacteraceae > Aristophania > Aristophania vespae. The sequence continues at coordinate 1,338,117 of NZ_CP047652.1, read as the reverse complement.
TTTTGGCGTATCTCTTCCGCTGTGGCGCAGGCTTCGTCAAAATTTTCTCCTGCTAAAACAACGTTTGCGCCCCAACCTCTAGTCGCGCCAACTTTTGTAGCAGGAGTAAAGCGTGGCATTACAATGGTGGCATCCAGCCCTATAAGGCTTGCCTGACGAGCAACACCCTGTGCGTGATTACCGGCAGAAACCGTAATAACACCGCGTTTTTTTTCTTCAGAAGTCAGGAGGGCAATGCGATTGGCTGCTCCCCTTTCTTTAAAAGACCCAATAGCCTGAATATTTTCCAATTTCAGGGTAATATCTGCTCCGGTTAACCGTGATAAAGCAACATTTCTAATTGTTGGTGTTTTTGTAATTGTAGCAGCAATACGCTTTTGGGCTGCAAAAACATCATCAAGGCTTATGGGGGTGTGAGGAGCAGATACAGTCATTATCGGTATATTACTTCCAGGATTTCATAAGTCCGGTCACCACCTGGTGCCGGTACGGAAACTGTATCACCAACTTCTTTTCCAATTAAAGCCTTGGCAAGAGGTGAAGAAATAGAAAGGCGTTTTTCTTTAATATCAGCCTCGTGAACGCCGACAATTTGATAAGAACTTTCTTTATCAGTTTCTTCATCGACTAATTTGATCAAGGCACCAAATTGGACACGATTACCCGAAAGAGTCGAAGGATCGATCACTTCGGCTGTAGAGATTAGAGATTCAAGCTCTAATACGCGGCCTTCAATAAATGATTGTCGATCGCGAGCAGCATGATATTCTGCATTTTCAGAAAGATCTCCATGTGCTCGGGCTTCGGCAATAGCTCGAATTACAGCAGGACGATCCTCTGTCTTTAGGCGACGTAGCTCATCTTCTAGACGTTGAAGTCCTTGTGCGGTCATTGGACTCTTTTGCACGATTTTTCCCCAGAAAAAGAAAAAAATTAAGCTCAAAACACAAAAAAACCTTCCCCCTCAATAAATTAAGGAGGGGGAACGAGTTTCATGCAGATTCAAATAACAGGATACAGCAGATTGCTTAACCTGCAAGTTTTGAAATTAATTTAAAAGGATTCACCAAAATAGGATTGGAGGGGAGCTACTCTGGCTTCACCATTTTTCAGGGCTGAAATAGCGTAAATGGCAGCTCTTGCTCCTGCAATGGTTGTATAATGTGGAATACCCATTGTAAGTGCTGAGCGGCGAATATCAAAACTATCTCGGGCGGATTGTCCTCCCTGAGATGTGTTAATCACCATTTGGACATCACCTGAGCGGATGGCATCTACGCAATGAGGGCGCCGCTCAATTACCTTATTGGTAATTGATACTTCAATTCCTGCCTCTTGCAGGCGTGTAGCTGTGCCTCTGGTTGCCATAATTTTAAAGCCCATTTCCGTCAGTTTGCGTGCTAAAGGCTGTACGTGGACTTTATCATTTTCACGAACTGATAAGAAAACCGTTCCCTGACGTGGCAGATTAACACCCGCAGCTAATTGTGATTTCGCAAAAGCCATTTCAAAGCTGGTATCAAGCCCCATGACTTCGCCTGTTGAACGCATTTCAGGCCCTAAAATCACATCCACTCCAGAAAAACGATTAAAGGGGAAAACGGCCTCTTTAACCGCGACATGGGGCACAATATGGCGATCAGTCAGGTTAAACTCTGAGAGTTTACTTCCTGCCATGATGCGTGCACCAATTTTGGCAACAGGAACTCCCGTTGCCTTAGCAACGAATGGCACAGTGCGAGAGGCGCGAGGATTTACTTCTAAAACAAAAATTTCTTCGTTTTTTATAGCAAACTGAACATTCATTAGGCCACGAATGCCAAGTTCTTTTGCCATAGCCTCTGTTTGTGAGCGTAACTCACTCACCAAAGCGGGGGAGAGTGTATAAGGTGGAAGAGAACAGGCTGAGTCACCGGAATGTATGCCTGCTTCTTCAATATGCTCCATCACACCTGCGACAAAAACAGTTTCACCATCGGCAATGCAGTCGACGTCAGCCTCAATAGCATCATTAAGGTAGTGATCAAGTAAAATTGGTCCCGTCGAAATATCTTCGCCAGCCTGGCGGAGCACCGTATTGAGGTAATTGGTCAGACCAGCTTGATCGAATACAATTTCCATAGCACGGCCACCTAAAACGTAGGAGGGGCGTGCTACGACAGGATAGCCAACGTCTTTGGCAATTTTCAGGGCTTCATCAGGGGTGCGTGCAATACCGTTATGAGGCTGACGCAAGCCTAATTTACGCAACATTGCCTGGAAGCGCTCTCTGTCTTCGGCACGATCAATCGCGTCGGCAGGAGTGCCAAGAAGAGTGATTCCAGCATCTTCTAGAGCACGAGATAATTTTAGAGGCGTCTGGCCGCCATATTGCACAATACAGCCTAAAACCCGTCCTTTAGCCATTTCTGCGCGGACAAGGGCAATAACATCTTCAGCCGTTAATGGCTCAAAATAAAGCCGGTCAGATGTGTCATAGTCAGTTGAAACAGTTTCAGGGTTACAATTCACCATGATTGTTTCAAAGCCAGCTTCACGCAGGGCGTAGGCCGCATGAACACAGCAATAATCAAATTCGATGCCCTGACCAATACGGTTGGGACCACCGCCTAAAATAACGATTTTATCGGCCTCTGTTGGTTGGCTTTCACACTCTGGCGTACCAAAGCCACCTTCATAAGTAGAATAAAGATAAGGTGTGTCAGAGGCGAATTCAGCAGCGCATGTGTCAATCCGGCGATAGACAGGATGGACTTCCAGTCTTTCGCGTAAGGCAACGATATCTTTTACGCTCTTTCCACTTAAGCGTGCTAACTGACGGTCAGAAAAGCCTTGTGCCTTTAATTGTCTTAAAGAAATGGCATCTTGAGGTAAGCCTTTTGATTCAATTGCACGTTCAGTTGCAATGAGGGCTTCTATTTGGCGCAGGAACCAAGGTTCAAACAAACATGCTTCCTGTATGTCTTCCAGGCTTAGCCCTGCACGAAATGCTTGAGCGACCATTAAAATACGCTCAGGCCGTGGTTCAGAGAGTGCAGCTTTATAAGCTTCGTGTGAGCCATCACCAGGAGCGGGCACAGGATCTAACCCTGTTAGCCCGGTTTCCATTGAGCGCAGACCCTTTTGCAGTGATTCAGCAAAACTACGTCCAACAGACATAGCTTCTCCCACAGATTTCATAGAGGTGGAGAGAAGGGCGGGTGTGCTGGGGAATTTTTCAAACGTAAAACGTGGGATTTTAGTAACGACATAATCGATCGTCGGCTCAAAGCTGGCCGGCGTCGTTTTGGTAATGTCGTTTTTCAATTCATCGAGAGTATAGCCAACCGCGAGTTTTGCTGCAATTTTTGCAATGGGGAACCCGGTTGCTTTTGAGGCCAGAGCGGAAGAACGAGAGACGCGAGGATTCATCTCAATAACAACCATGCGGCCATCTTTGGGGTTAACGCCAAACTGAACGTTTGACCCCCCTGTTTCAACGCCAATCGCCCTTAGACAGGCGATAGAAGCGTCACGCATGCGCTGATATTCTTTATCAGTCAGGGTAAGGGCAGGTGCAACGGTGATTGAATCACCTGTATGAATGCCCATCGGATCAATATTTTCAATGGAACAGACAATGATGCAGTTATCCGCTACATCGCGGACGACTTCCATCTCAAATTCTTTCCAGCCTATGATTGATTCTTCAATCAAAACTTCTGTCGTGGGAGAGGCATCAAGCCCAGAAAGAACGATCTGATCGAATTCTTCTTTATTATAGGCAATACCGCCACCAGAACCACCCATAGTAAAAGAAGGGCGAATAATGGTTGGGAGGCCGATATGATTTAAAGCTTCGCGGGCTTCGTCCAGGGAGTGAGCGATTGCACTCCGTGGGCTTTCAATGCCAATCGCATCCATTGTTTCGCGGAATTTCTGTCGGTCTTCGGCGCGGTCAATAACGTCAGCACGGGCACCAATAAGCTCGACATTATGTTTTGCTAAAAAGCCAGATTTATCGAGCGCCATAGCGGCGTTTAAAGCTGTTTGTCCGCCCATTGTTGGCAAGACAGCATCGGGCTTTTCTTTAAGGATAATGCGTTCAACAAATTCCGGTGTAATAGGCTCAATATATGTTGCATCTGCCAAATCCGGATCAGTCATGATCGTTGCGGGGTTGGAGTTTAGCAAAATAACCCGGTAGCCTTCCTCTTTAAGGGCTTTACAGGCTTGGGCGCCAGAATAGTCAAACTCACAAGCTTGCCCAATAACGATAGGGCCAGCACCGATTATGAGAATAGAGCGGATATCTGTGCGTTTAGGCATGGGTTTAAGCTCCTACTGCGTGAGATTGTGACGCATTTGAGGAAGAGTTATTTTTTTCAGCGCGCTTATCCATCATCTCGACAAAGCGTTCAAACAGATAAAAGCTATCGCTTGGCCCAGGGCTGGCTTCTGGATGATATTGGACAGAAAATGCCTGTTTTTTCAACGAGGCAATGCCCTCATTAGAGCCGTCAAAAAGGCTGATATGAGTGACTTTTACGTCATCAGGGAGAGATTTTTCATCAACGGCAAAGCCGTGATTTTGACTGGTAATTTCTACTTTGCCGGTTGTAAGATCTTTAACGGGCTGATTAGCCCCGCGATGTCCTTGTTCCAGTTTATAGGTTTTACCACCCAAGGCGAGAGCAAGAAGCTGGTGCCCCAAACAGATACCAAAAAGCGGAATATCCGCATCAAGTACAGCCTGAATAGCCTCGACGGCATATGTTGCTGTAGCTGCAGGGTCTCCCGGGCCGTTAGAGAGAAAAACGCCTTCTGGCTTAAGGTCTAGAATGTCTTTTCCCGTCGCTGTAGCAGGGAGTACATGAACGTCGCATCCTGCACTAACCAAGCAGCGTAAGATGTTATCTTTTGCACCATAATCAATGGCTACAACGCGTCTTTTTGCACTGCGAGCAGGGCGTGTATCCTGCCAGACGCTTTTGTCCCAGGTGCGGGCTTTTTGCGCAACGCTTTTAGCCAGATCCATCCCTTCGAGTCCTGGCCAAGTGCGGGCTTTTTCCAGAAGATTATCTAAGTCTATAGGCCCTTTAGCTGGAAAAGCCAGGACAGCTGTTTGTGGTCCTTGGTCGCGCAAAATACGTGTGATTGCGCGCGTATCTATGCCGCTAATACCGCTCTTACCCTGATTTTCAAGCCAGCTTTGTAAGGATTGATGAGCGCGCCAGTTGGCTGGGGCTGTGACATCTTCTTTTACAACGGCACCTAATGCTGCCATTTTGGGAGCTTCGTCATCTTCATCATTCGTGCCGACATTGCCGATATGAGGGAAGGTAAAAGTAACGATTTGCCCTGCAAATGAAGGGTCTGTCAGAGTTTCCTGATAGCCTGTCATTCCGGTGCAGAAACAGAGCTCTCCCACAGCGCCATCATTATGGGCACCAAAGCCCCGCCCCCAAAAGACTGAGCCATCTGCTAAGACAAGAGCGGCATTTGCGCCAGGAGGCTGCTGTGGGTGGTTATCTGACATTTTTGAATTCCCAGAAGGAGAAGCGTTCAGGTCATTTAAAGTAATACCAGGCACGTTGAGCAAAGCTGGCCAGTGCTTTGTGGGAATAGTACCCGCTTGGCGCCATTTTCGGACAGCTTCGCTCCCCACTCCTGTAAGGTGGGCAATACGTGTTGTCCCGCCAGCTTTTTTGATTAGACTATCAATATTCATGATATGCTCCGTGCCGATGCCGGTTTATCTTAGCCTAATATAGGTAACATTCTGCAATATGGGAAGTTTTTTCCGCTATTAATTTCGAAACTTGCATTTATTTAATTTGGGAAAAAATTTCCCATATTTTTCCTTAAAGCAGTTTTTGCCCTATAACGAACTTTGATAAACAATGACTTATGGGAAACCACCCAAATTATAGGAGCTGTTATGAGTATACGTAATCAAATTATGGATGATCTCAAGGCCGCCATGAAAGCTGGTCAGTCAGAGAAAGTTGCACAATTACGTGGTATTACAGCCAAGATAAAAGATCTTGATGTTGCTGCGCGTGCTAACAAAGCCGAAGTGAGTGACGATGACATTCTCTCAGCTTTACGCTCCATGATTAAGTCACGCACTGAGTCAGTTGCGCTTTACATCAAAGGGGGCCGTCCTGAGCTTGCAGAAAAAGAAGAGGGTGAGATTAATATGATCCGCCATTATCTGCCACCAGAATTGGATGAAAAGACGCTTTCTGAAGAAATTGAGAAAACGATCACCCAATTAGGTGCCAGCAGCATGAAAGATATGGGCCGTGTGATGGCTGCGCTCAAAGATCGTTTTGGTGCAACCTTAGACCCAGCTAAGGCCAGTGCTTTAGTAAAAAAACGCTTAGGCTAAATATATTAGGTTTTAGAGTTAACCTGATATAGCCTTACTCGTTGAAGGCATGGATGTTTATCCATGCCCTTCAGTTGTAAATTTCTTAGGTTTGCGGTGAGCGTGCATACAGGTGATGACACTGGCGCTCACTAAAATAATGGCTAGACTTTCCAATGGTGTTGGTACTCTTTGCTCATAGAGGAAACCATAAATAAGGGCAAAAATTGTTTCAAAAAGAAGCATTTGTCCCACCATAGTTAGAGGTAAAATCTGGCTCATTTTATTCCAGCAGGCATTGCCCAAAATAGAGCCTACCAGAGCTGCCGAAAAAGCAATCGGTAGAAACCAGCTCCAATCTTTTGGAGATATGGCGCTAAAAGGTAGTGAGGTCTGCCAGAAAAAGGCAAAGGGAACAAGGCAGAGTGCTAGTGCGCCTGTAGACAGGCCAATTAAAAGGTTCCACTCATAAGGTGTTGTGATGGTAAGGCTACAGAGCCAGCGGGCATTTTTAATGGCGTAAGCACTCCAGCAAAATAAGGCTGCTACAGCACAGAGCAGGCCAATGATCATACGTATAGCATCGCTATGGTGGGGCGAGTTTTGAGTAAGATGGTAGGCATGCCAGGTAATGCAGACCACACCTGCCACGCTCAATAAAATAGAAGGAATTAATTTACGCAAGGGAACGGCGCCGTCTTCAAAGGCCCCTACAACAGTGACCGTGACTGGTAGTAACCCTACAATAAGCGTTGGTGTGGCAATGCCAATGAGCTGCACGGAGGTGCCTAATAACAGGTAATACATGATATTACCCAGCAGGCTTAATAAAATCAGAGATCCCCATTCTCGTTTTCCAAGAGGGATAAAAATTTTTCTCCAACGAGGTATAACCATTATAGAGGCTATGAGCCCAAAAAACATAAAGCGTACACAGGCAAGTTGTAGTGGCGTAAAAGGGCGAATAAGGGCTGGTACTAAAATGACATAACCCCAGAGTGCGCCGGCTGTTACACCGCATAAAAAACCTAGTGCCGTTTTACGTTCCATCATATGAAATTTTTTCCCAAAAATGATATAAATGCCCATTCTGTGACATGCAGGGCTTTTCTTTTCAATTTTAAATCAAAATAAAGTACAAAATAATCATGGCCTTTGAACCTGCTTTTCTTGATGAGTTGCGCCAAAGAGTGCCCCTATATTCTCTGATCGGACGGCAGAATAAACTTGTAAGATCAGGGCGTAACTGGAAAATATGTTGCCCCTTTCATGGAGAAAAAACGCCTTCATTTTATATTTATGAAGATCACTTCCATTGTTATGGATGTGGCGTTCATGGTGATGCCATTTCTTTTATTATGCAGAGCGAAGGGCTTAATTTTCGTGAAGCTGTAGAACGTTTGGCAAATGAAGTCGGGCTGGATATCCCACAAGAAGACCCGCGCTATGAAGAAAAAGCACGCCAAACGGCTAGCCTTGTTGAAATCATGGAGCTTGTTCAGGCCTATTATCGTCACAATTTATTTGAACGACAGGGGCGGGCTGCCCGGGATTATTTAAATAAGCGTGGCGTGTCAGAAGCAACGGTGACACGTTTTGGATTAGGGTGGTCTGGAGACGGGCGTTCTTTAATAGAAGCCCTTAAGCCAGAGGGTGTAACAGCCGAACAACTGACTCAATTAGGTCTGTTGCGACATGATGAACATGGAAATAGACGCGGTGAATTATTTTTTAACCGTCTCATGTTTCCTATTCATGATCGTAAGGGGCGGCTCATATCTTTTGGAGGCCGTATAATAGGAGAGGGGCAACCTAAATATGTTAACGGCCCGGAAACACTTCTTTTTTCCAAAAAGCGCGTTTTATTTAATCTCAATCGTGCTGCGGAAGTTGTAAGAAAGGGAGATAAGCTTGTTGTTGTAGAAGGCTATATGGATGTTATAGCGTTGGACCAGGCCGGTTTTGGAGGGGCTGTCGCCCCTTTAGGCACAGCCATGGGAGAAGATCAGCTTGCCCTTTTATGGCGCCATGACAGAGCGCCTATAATTTGTCTTGATGGTGATGCTGCCGGGCAAAGAGCTGCACTAAGAACATGTGAGCTTGCTTTGCCGCTTATTAAGCCTGAGCAAACACTTTGTTTTTGTCGACTTGGCGAAGGCGATGATCCTGATAGTCTTGTGCAAAGAGAAGGCAGGGGCGCTTTTGCCCATCTCCTAGAAAATGCTCAGCCTTTGGCAGAAGAATTATTTACCTTAATAACAGCAGGCAAAGTTCATCTGGGACCAGAAGAGCGCGCCTCTATTCGGCATAAGCTTATAGAATTATCTCAGCAGATTCCCGATAAGGTTTTGGCAAGTGAATATAGAAAAACACTTTTAGATTTATTTTTTGCACATTTCCGAGGTGAGAATAGAAATTTCAGATCTTCAAATGCTCGAGCAAATCACGTCAAATCTGCGTCGCGTTCGATAACGCAGGGCAGCAGTGAACGTCTAAAAATCCTGACGGCTTTATTATTATCTTATCCAGAAATTTTGCCCCAAATTGAGCAGGCTTATTGCCAGTTGAGTTTGCCTGACACATTATCTCAGTTCCGGTCCCTTTTTTTAGAATGGGCGAGTCAGGCAGAAGAATTAAATGCCGTTTCCTGCCAAAACTGGATGATAGAGCACGGGCAGGAAAAAGCGATGTCTCAGCTTTTATCGGTCTATGTGCCCAGACAACATCAGACATCAGAAGAGAAAGAAGATTTGCTGTCTATTGGGGTTGCAGAAACGTGGTGGCATTTTTACGGTCTGGTTAATTTTTCTAAGTTTGAAAAAGAAGTGCAACAGGCTGTAACAGAAGCTATTTTAAACGCTTATTCAACAAATTCGGGGGCTCAAATGCAGAAAATAGCTTTCCTCCGACTGTGCTAGCGCGTATGAGGGCACTAGAGGCGTTAAAGCGTGGAGAGGTTCCAGCACTTGACGAAGATCAGTGAGCCTTTAGAAAGCACATAATAACATCTTGGCGACTCTTGGGGATAGAGTAATTTGTCGATAAAATTGAGCTAAAAGAGGCTTAAATCTCTGATTAGTTCTTCTTTTTCGCGCTTACATCTTGACTTATGGCCAAGAATTAACCACTTGCACCCTGCCCCAAAGCTGGCTTTGAGTAGAGAACTAGACGGAGAGACGCATGGCGACTAAATCAGCCTCTGGATCAGATCAAAACGTCCCGGAGCAGGATAGTGCGCCTCTGGACGTTCAGTCCTCTGCCGTTAAAAAACTTATTTTAAAAGGCAAAGAACGCGGCAACATCACTTTTGATGAGCTTAATGCTGTTTTGCCACAGGACCGCATGACGTCCGAGCAGATTGAAGACATCATGGCTGCTCTGTCAGAAATGGACATACAGGTTATTGAGGGCGAAGACCGAGACGATGAAAGCGCTGCCCTGATAATGCTGCAGCAAGCGCCGAAACTACTGACGAAACAGAAGAAGAGCCAGAAGAAGCAACAGGCGGCAATGTAGACGCTGAGGTTGCCAGCCGTACTGACGACCCTGTACGTATGTATTTGCGTGAAATGGGTGCTGTTGAGCTTTTATCTCGTGAAGGTGAAATCGCGATTGCAAAACGCATCGAGGTAGGCCGTAGTGAGATGATTGGCGGCCTATGTCGTAGCCCTCTGACTTTTGGATCTATTTTAGGGTGGTATGAAAAGCTCCAGGATGGCTCGATGCTATTGCGCGATGTTATCGACCTGGAAGCAAGCCAGAGTGACCCTGAAGGCGCTGAGGCGATGGGGGATCTGGAGTCAGAGGAAGACAATGAAAGCGACTCTGACGTCGATTCTTCCCATGATGACAGTGATGGTGATGGTGACGGAGAAGGTGGTGCAGGTGATGGCAACAGCCTTTCTCTTTCTGCCCTAGAAGAAAAGCTTAAACCTGAAATCATGGCGCTTTTTGAAGAGTTTAAACCACTCTATCAAAAGCTTGCTTCCATGCAGAGTGAGCGTATCCAATCTTTAGTAGAGGGAAAAGGGACTTCTGAAGTCGCCGAGGAAAGTTACAATCAGGTTCGTAATGAGCTTGTATCCCTTGTTGAACGCATGCACCTTCATAATACGCGTATAGAAGAGTTGGTAGAGCTTATTAAGGCACATGTGCAGCGCCTCAATAGTCTTGAAGGGCGGATGCTGCGTTTAGCTGAAACAAGCAAAATTCCCCGTGATGAGTTCATGTCTTATTACCGTCATCACGAGTTGGAGCCTGATTGGATTGAAAAAATCTCTGCGCTAACGGGCAAGGGATGGAAAAACCTTACGACAAAACATTTGGAATCTCTTAAGCGTTTGCGCCATGATGTAAAAGCACTGGCTTATGAAATGGGGTTACCTGTTGATGAGTTCCGTGTAGTTTATCAGGCAATCTCAAGCGGTGAGCGTGACTCGACACGTGCCAAAAAAGAGATGATTGAAGCGAATTTGCGCTTGGTTATTTCTATTGCGAAAAAATATACAAACCGTGGTTTACAGTTCCTGGATCTTATTCAGGAAGGCAATATTGGCTTGATGAAAGCGGTCGATAAGTTTGAATATCGTCGTGGTTATAAATTTTCTACTTATGCAACTTGGTGGATTCGACAGGCCATAACGCGTTCTATTGCTGATCAGGCTAAAACGATTCGTATTCCTGTCCATATGATTGAAACGATCAATAAGCTGGTGCGGACCTCCCGCCAAATGTTGCATGAAATTGGTCGTGAGCCGGCCCCTGAAGAGCTGGCAGAAAAGCTGGGCATGCCACTTGAAAAAGTGCGCAAAGTTCTCAAAATTGCCAAAGAACCTATTTCTTTGGAAACGCCAATTGGAGATGAAGAAGACAGTCATCTTGGTGACTTTATTGAGGATAAAAACGCCATTATTCCACTGGATGCAGCTATCCAGACCAACTTGCGTGAAGCGACAACACGCGTTCTAGCTTCTCTTACACCTCGCGAGGAACGTGTTTTGAGAATGCGTTTTGGTATTGGTATGAATACTGATCATACCCTGGAGGAAGTTGGGCAACAATTTAACGTTACGCGCGAACGTATTCGCCAAATTGAGGCGAAAGCTCTGCGTAAATTAAAACATCCAAGCCGAAGCCGTAAATTACGCTCATTCCTTGATGACTAGCCTAATGACAGACGGGCGCTGATGTGAATTCGTCTTAATAAACTTTTATTTTTTCAACAAAATGCGGTCTTAAGGCCGCATTTTTTGTTATGAGGGTATTGGCACCCTTATGGCTATATTCCTCTATCATTTACACTGATAGTGGGGAACATGTCCCGCAAGTGGTATGAATATAGATCATTCTCTTGGAGAAATTGGGCAATAATTTAACGTTACGTGCGAGCGTATGAGTAAAATTGAGCCAAATATCATACATAAATTAAAATATCCGAGCCTTGGCTGGAAAACATGCTCATTCTTTGAAGGCTAAGTTTATAAGGAGCGAATACTGGGATGAATTTGCCTCAGCATGCTTTTTTCCACAGGATGCGGCTTTAAGATCGCATACTTCCTGCTCTAATATTTTAGAACCCCACGACTATATATCTCTATCATTTATCCTGATGATGAGGAACGTGTCCTAAATTAGCATGAATATGAACTATTCTTGTGAGGAAGTTTGGCAGCAATTTCACGTTACATGCGAGTGTATCAGCCAAATTGTGGCGGATACTCCGTATAAATCAAAACATCCGAGTTTTGGTCGAAAAACATGTTTGTTCTTTGAGGGCTAAGTTTATATTGAGCAAATGCTAAGATGAATTTGTCCCAGCATGCTCTTTTTTCACAAGATGCGGCTTTAAGATCGCATGCTCCTTGCTATAATACTTTAGGGCTGCACGATTATATTCCTCTATCATTTACCATGATGATGAGGAGCATGTCCTATAATTGGTATGGATATGAACCATTCTTTTGAAGAAATCGGGAAATAATTTCACGTAACATGTGAGCTTATCAGCCAAATTAAGGCGAAAGTTTTGCGTAAATTGAATCCCAAGTTGTAAATTAGGCTCATTCTTTGATGAGTAGTGCAATGACAGGCGGGCACTGATGTGAATTCGCTTTAATACGTCCGTTTTTCTCGATAAAATACGGCCCCAATATCGAATTCCCCCTTGTTATGCGGTATTAGGACCGCATAATTATCTTGTTTTTTTCATAAAATGCGGTATTAGGACCGGATCCCCCTGCTATGAGGTTTTGGCACCTTATGGCTATACCCCTCTATCATTTTACTCTGATAGTGTTGAACTCTGTGCTTGTGCAAGAGAGGGTTGATTTTATCCGAAGGGAGTTTGCATGCCATTATATGAGACCGTGCTTATCGCACGTAATGATGTCTCTCAGGCTCAGGTCGAAGGCCTGGTCGAGACCATCACAGCCCAGCTCGCAGAGCAGGAAGGCAAGATCCTAAAACGTGAATTTTGGGGCCTTCGTACACTTGCTTACCGTATCAAAAAGAACCGTAAAGGCCATTACGTCCTTTTAGGTATTGATGCTCCTATTGAAGCAATGCGTGAAATGGAGCGTCAACTTGCCCTGAACGAAGACGTTCTGCGTGTTCTGACACTTCGTGTTGAAGAAATTGACGAAACACCATCACCTGTCCTTTCACGTAAAGGCGATGATCGTGGTGAACGTGGTTCATCACGTGGTGGTTCACGTTCAGGTGGTCGCTTTGAGAGCGGTCGCGGCGGCCGTCGTAACAACGAGTCTTCTGAAGCTCGTGAAACAGTCGTCGAAGAAGCGGAGTAATAGATCATGTCTGATACGACCAATCCTTCTGAAGTGAACCCAGCCACACGTCGTATGGCTGTTGGCGCACGTCGTCCTTTTTATCGTCGTCGCAAATCATGTCCTTTCTCAGGTGCGAATGCTCCTAAGATTGACTATAAAGACGTGAGACTTCTAAGCCGCTATCTTTCTGAGCGTGGTAAAATTGTACCAAGCCGTATTACGGCTGTCTCAGCAAAAAAGCAGCGTGAACTTGCGCAAGCGATTAAGCGGGCTCGCTTCCTTGCTCTGCTTCCTTATGTCGTGAACTGAGGAGCGTGCAATGTCACTGACAGAACTCATTTTATTACAACGTGTTGAAAATCTGGGTCAAATGGGCGATATCGTCCGTGTTAAACCTGGCTACGCACGTAACTATCTTCTCCCTCAAGGCAAAGCTCTCCGCGCGAATGAAACCAACCGGAAGCGCTTTGAAACTGAGCGTGCTCAGCTTGAGGCACAAAACCTCCGCAAGCGTGAAGAGGCTGAACGCCTTTCAGAGCGTATGGAAGGTCTTACAGTTATCATTATCCGTCAGGCTGGTGATAGTGGAAGCCTCTATGGATCTGTTACGCCTCGCGACATTGCTATTGCAGCAACAGAAGCTGGCTTAACGGTTGCTCGTCAGCAGGTTATTCTTGAAGCACCGATCAAATTCTTAGGTCTTACTGAGGCGAAGATTGTTCTTCACCCAGAAGTTTCTATTAAAATGACGGTCAACGTGGCTCGCTCTGAAGAAGAAGCAGAGCGTCAGGCACGTGGCGAAGAACCAGTTATGCAGGAAGAAGAGGAAAATATCCTCGGCGAGCTGCATGCTGAGCAAGCTGCTGAAGAAGAAGCTGCCGCTGAGGCAGCCGGTGTTATAGAAAGCGAAGACAAATAAGCTTTTTGAAACATTAATTCTTTGAAAAAGGCCCTGGCAGGATTTGATCTGTCAGGGCCTTTTTTCTTTAAAATATATCTTAAAAAGATATTTCGTAACGGTAAGTTAAAAAGTGGTAGATATATAACTCTGTGAATACCTTTTAAGAAAAATCAGTATTAACTTCGGTTATGATCAAGTTTGTGAAATTGATACTTATGTCATGAGCATTTTGGACCACAACACAAGACGTAATTGATAGTTAAATAGTTAAGGGAATGTAAAAATGAGACGGGTTCTTGATATTCTCCTTAAAAACTTTATTCAAATAGGGACTTTAACAGTAACATTTAGTGACGGCTCTACGCGTCGTTATCAGGGGGCTCATAGAGGTGGTGAAGCAGCTCTCGAAATTACTACATTAAAAACAGAATATGCTCTTGCTTTAAATCCTGGCCTTTCTTTTGGTGAGGAATATATGGAAGGGCACATTATTCCCAAAAATTGCACATTAAAAACTTTGTTGCATCTTTTGATGCAAAATATGGAAAATCATTCTCTTTTGGGTGAAGAAATTAATGCGCGTTTCCGTCAGGTGGCACGCGTTATGCGCCCGCTCAATTCATTAAAACGGTCACGTTTTAACGTGGCTCATCACTATGATCTTAGCGGTGAGCTTTATGCTCTTTTTCTAGACAAAGATCTTCAATATTCATGCGCTTATTTTGAGCGTGAGGATATGAGTTTGGAAGACGCTCAGGAAGCTAAAAAACGTCATATAGCCTCCAAACTTCGTCTTAATCGTCCAGGGCTTGAAGTTCTGGACATTGGGTGCGGGTGGGGCGGTATGGCTCTCACTTTGGCAAAAGATTATGGCGCGAAAGTGTTGGGCATTACGCTTTCTGTCGAGCAATTAAACGTAGCACGTAGACGTGCTAAAGAGGCAAATCTTGAGCATTTAGTTCGTTTTGAGCTACTGGATTATCGTAATTTATACAGAAAATTCGACCGTATTGTTTCTATTGGCATGTTTGAACATGTAGGAGTGAAGCAATATGAAACTTTTTTCAACAGTATCCGACATTGTTTAAAACATGATGGTGTTGCTCTTATTCACTCAATTGGTCGTATGGATGGCCCAGGCACGACAAATCCCTGGATAGCAAAATATATATTTCCCGGTGGTTACTCACCTGCTTTGAGTGAGGTTTTTGCATCTATTGAGCAAACGGGGCTATGGGTAACAGATTGTGAGATCCTACGTCTGCATTACGCTCTTACTCTGGAGCAATGGCACAAGCGCTTCTCAGAGCATCGTGAAGAAATTAGAGCACTTTATGATGATCGCTTCATACGTATGTTTGAGCTTTATCTTCTAGCAAGCGAGCAGGCTTTCAGACTTCAGGGTCATATGAATTTTCAACTTCAACTTACACCCTCTATAGAAGCTGTTCCTCTTACACGTGATTATATGTTTAAAGAAGAAAGCTCTAAAAAAGAGAGACAGTAAAGTCTCTCTTATGCTCAAAATAGTGAGTAGTTTGTCTGTTAAGACGCGCGCTTGGTTTGCTCCAAATGATAGACAGCCAAGCGCGCAAATTCGTCAACTGTAAGAGTTTCTGCACGACGTGTAGGGTCAATATCTACCGAACGCAATAAAGTTTCACCCCCTATAGATTTTAACGAAGCACGGAGCATTTTACGTCTTTGGCCGAAAGCAGCAGCCGTGACTTGCTCCATAGCTTTAAATAAAGCTGCTGGGGGCTGGTGAGAGTAAGGCGTAAGGCAGGCAACGGCCGAACTGACTTTGGGCGGTGGAGAAAAGGCTCCCGGCGGTAGTATTAAGGCTATGGAGCACTCAGCACACCACTGGCAGAGCACGGAGAGTCTGCCATAAGCATTGCTACCTGGTTCAGCACAGATGCGTTCGGCTACTTCCTTTTGGAACATGAGTACAAGCCGTTCCCACTTTTCTGCCTGACGCAGCCAGCCAATAAGGAGCGGCGTAGCAACATTATAAGGGAGATTAGCGATTATTTGCCGAGGCGCATCAGTTAAACTGCTCGCATCAAGTGTAAGAGCATCCTGTTTAACGATTGTAAGCCTATCTGGGAAATGAGAGCTCAAATCATCAAGTAGGGGCCAGGCACGCTGGTCAATTTCGACAGCATGAATAGTGCGAGCTTCACTTAATAAGAGAGCTCTTGTCAAACCACCGGGGCCTGGCCCAATTTCAATAATATGCCGTCCAGTCAGATTGCCACCTAACCCTGCAATGCGAGAGCAGAGGCCAGGATCGAGCAAAAAATGCTGTCCCAAAGCTTTACGGGCATCAAGCCCATAATGACTAATAGAATCCTTTAAGGAAGGAAGAGATTTTAATGTCTCAAAATTGCTGCTCATTCGGCATTCTTTTTAAGGAATTCTCGCACACTTGGGCGGATTTTAATTACGGCACGACGATGAAGGGCACGCTGTAATTGCTGCGCAGTTTGTTCTATACGCTCATTCATAAGTTGGTCAGCAATTTGACCAGGAGTTTGCTGCGCCAAGTTTTTCTGCTCACGACTGCAAACCATTAAAAGCGCTATACCATCTCTTGCAACTAAAGGATGCGTGGCTTTGTTGAGGGGAAGTTTTTCCAAAACACCACGCATTTGTGGCGTCAGTCGTTCCAGAATTTGTGTCCCAGGGTTAGATGGTCTTTTTGCTCCAAGGGATTTGTTTAATTCCTCTACCGCCTGGCAGCTTGATAATGTTTGAGAGGCGCGAGTTGCTTTTTGAAGGGTTAGCTTTTGCTCGTCTGTAGGGTCCTGGGGATTAAGCAGAGATTGAAAGGGGAAAAAGGCCTGACGTAACGTGATCAGTGTGCCCATTTCTTTGCCTACTAAACGACGTGCCTGTACTGTAGCAATAACATAACCGCCAGGAACTTTGATCGGGTTTGAAATAGCTCTGTTAGGCATGGCACGAACAACTTCAACAACCGCAGGGTCAAGATGGTCTTCCTGAACCCACCCCATTGCACCACCATCAAGAGCACTCTGATCCTGGGAGAATTGAGCTGCAACAATAGGGAATGGAGCGCCTTTGCGAAGCTGCTTGATAATCATTTGGGTAAATTCAAGCTCAACTTCATCGTGGCGTGGATCTTCTACGGGCACAAAAATTTCACTTAAGAAATATTGTGGTCGTCCTGCTTCAGCCTGGAGAGCTTTTTCACGTTCAGCAATTTGCTCCGGTGTAACGCGGTTTTTGGGGCCAAGTTCTTGCCTTAAAACCTGCATCCATCCAATTTGAACGCGAATTTGATCTATGAGCGTTGTGAGTGAAATGCCATCGCTTGATAAACGCTGCCGTAAGGCATTTTTAGGCATGCCATTTCGAGCTTCGATGGTATTAATAGCATCGGCAATCTGTTCAGGCTCGATAATAATATGCCGCCTGAGCATTTCTTGCGTTTTTAAGCGCTCATCAATGAGTTGATGAATAATTTGCCCGCGCATGCGCCGCATGGTTTCGGGGCTAACAGGTAAGCCGGTTGAAAGCACGAAAAGCTGTGCGCGATCGTTGACATCTCTTTTTGTAAGAACCTGGCCATTTACAACCGCAATAATCTCTCCCTCTGCTTCGGGATGAGATGCAAGCGATGATTCAGCTACTGGCGCTGGTTTCGCCTTGTGCGCTGCATAAGCTGCATTGGAGAAGAGAAGAGCGCACGAACATGCTGTAACGCTTAAGAGAGCAGAACGAAAAGAAAAAAGCATAACTCAGCCGTTAACCCCGAATGTGCCTATGGTTTTAAAGAAGAAATTGAGCAAAACAGTCGAGTTTCGTTTCTCGCCACCTACATAGGTGTATTGACGGATATAAATAACGTCTAGCCCAAAACAATCATTTTCATAACCGACATCACCACCATTTGCGACAAATTTCTTTTGTTGCATGGCGCGCCGCGTATAAGCGGAAACATGATATTGCCCAATTTTGGCCGTAACACGGCCGGTTAGTTCGTTAGTTGGTCTCAAAGATGGTAGATTGGGCCTAAAACGCCTGTAATTCGTGCGATAGAGATAATAAGGCGTGATAGGCTCATACACATAGCCGCCAGTAAAGCGTAGGAAGGGTAACCCGGTGGATAATAAAGCTTCACCATAGTCAAAATTACCGCGCCAGGGGTTATAGCGTCCGCGCGCTGTTAAATCCACATATTGATTTGGCGTGATCGTAATGCGCCCAATGGGGTCAGAAACGTGATGATCTAACCCAGAATATGGAAGGCGATTGCGATCTATATGTTCCTGAAAACTTTCTCCAACAAGCATATCAACTGAATGCCCATTCCAGCTCCAGTTTTGGTGAATACCAACATTGGCGCGTAAGCCGCTATCAAGGCGATCAGTTCCCATATAGCGATTTAGGGCAAATAATGTTGTGTCAGTAAATTCGTAGGTTAAACTATCTTCATTAGGCAAATTTCTGTTTATGGAATTGCCCATGTTAGGTGCTGCAATGAGCTGAATGATAGGCTCAAAAATCTGGCTTCCATGGCCCTTTGCAAAGGTGCGTAAGAAAGGCCAGTTCATTTTTAAAGCTACAGTCGGAAGAACAAATCCTCTTACATGGCCGCCACCATGACCATAATTAGGCTGCTCTTCTAAATGTTTGGCATGATACAGCGTTGTATCAACACGTCCAGTTAACAGCCACTGTTGGCCCAGATTATTGTGAAATGGCCTATCCCATTGCAAAGCAAGCTCGCCACGCTGATCTACTGCGCCGCGGGAGCGATAAACAAAAAAGTCTGTTGAATGTACACTTAAGCGGCCACCAAGAGGATCGGGCTCTCCCTGAAATTCGTAAGTTAAACGGGGCAGCGCAAAAGGAAGTTCGGAATTATTAATAATGCCCCGGTTAAGACCCTGATATCCCTGTGCGTCAAGTCTGAGAAATGACCCTACACCATATCCTTCGACATAAATATTTGACCCAAGCGTATCATTACCATAACCAGGAATGCGATAATCGCGCATGTAATTGGCAGAGCTGGCGACATTGACGTCAAAGCCCCCATACCAATGACGATTTATGGCAAAATCACCATTGGCAAAAATGTAACCCTGCGCACCATGCTTACTGGTATTGTCATATCTCTGACCAAAAGGGTTTGTGTAGGGTGAGTTTCTACGCGTATCGTCAGCTACACCACCTTTGATTTTGAGCCGACCAAAATTAAGCCTGTTACGATAAATTGCACTTAGTTGCGGGCCGGTTTTGGTCGCAACCAAAGGTTCAAAAGTGATATCCTGCTGGTCATCAATATCCCAAAAATAGGGGATTGTGAAATAGGTTCCAAGATAGCGGTCATGTGGGCTTATGTTAGGAATTAAAAAACCGTTATGGCGTTTGACAGTGGGATCGGTTACGGCAAAATAGGGAAAATAAAATACCGGAATGCCCAGCATTTTCAGCCAAGCATGGTTAAACTCAATATTTGTATGCTCTTTGTCCTGAGTGGCTCCATAGGCTTGAATTTGCCAAAAAGGTGGCAAGTCAGGATTTTTTTCACAAAGAGCACAGGCCGTATAAACAACGTTAGAAAAATCATTCAAAACGCCACTGGTGCGTCTAAGGCCGGTGGCTGCTAATTTAGCATTTTGTTGCATACGCATGTAAACAGCGCTGCCAATACCATCTTTCAAGCCCTGAGTGAGCTCAATATGGTCAGCATAAGTTGTGCTGCCATCTTGCTGCACAAAGGCGACATGCCCATTGGCTGTCATGATGCCTGAAGCACGGTCGTACGTTATTTTGTCAGCCCGAAGAGCCTGATCTCCTTGCCAGACGCGCACATTGCCTTTCCATATAATAAGGCCAGTTTTATCATAGCTTTCATGATCTGCCAGATAAGTTAAGGGCTCCTGTGATGAGGCATGGTGAGGGGGGTTAAAATAGTCTTATTTTTTTTGTCGGATGCCTGGTGAGCATTTAAATTGTCCTGGGCGTAAGAAGAAGCAGAATGTGTTAAAATACCTAATGCCGAGCCTGTAAGGGCTAAGCATAGTAAGGGAAATCGCTTCTTTAAACCGGACGGAAAATTTCCAAGTCCAGGCATTAACCGTCCTCCATAAATAATAGCAGGGCTGTTGCAATACATAACCCGGCTGCTGTAGGAGCCCATGCCGCAAAAATTGGCGGAAGTGCCCCAGATTTACCTAATTGTTCTGCAATTTTCGAAACAGCAAAAAGTGCAAAACCCGTTAATATACCTATAGAAAGGAGTCGCGCTATCCCCCCACGTCGCGAAGGCCTCATTGAAAAACCAGCTGAAATAAGTGTCATTGTACCAGCTAAGAAGGGAAGAGCCAATAAAGACTGAAAGTGTAATTTTAATTGTATTGTAGAAAAGCCTGATTGGCTGAGCAAGTGAATAGCACGCGGCAATGCCCATATAGAAATTGTATCTGCCCGGGCTGCGTGGTTCCGTATACGTTCAATATCAAGAGTTGAAGCAAGCGTCACCAGGCCCAGATTTTGAGGTTGATGTGATGGCTGAAAGCTGACGGCATTTTCAAAATGCCATAAAGCGGCAAACATATCTCCTTTGGGTGCTTCAATACGCAATAATAAATGAGCGTGTGAATCCAGGCGAAATAGGGTGATGTTGGAGGCTTTAAGGTGCTCGCCTTCTATATAAGGTTTTTCCAAATGAATAATGGCACTACCTGAGGGGGTCAGGCTGTTATCTTTTTGCCATAACCATAATGAGTCCTGCTTTAGACCAATTTTATGAGAATTATTTTGAAGAAGAATTTTATCAAGCCTTTCTGCCTTGCGGTACATGTACGAAGATAGAGGCGTGATTGCTGTTGTAAAAAAAATCCCTAATAAAAAAGAACATAAAACGGGGCTGGCCAGAAATTGCCATACTGAAATACCAGCTGCACGCGCCACTACTAATTCGGAAGACCGTGCTAGGCGGGAAAAACAGATAATACCCCCTAAAAGCAGGCCAAAAGGCAGGACGTATAAGGCGTAATAGGGAATATGAAGACCGGCAATTTCTAAAATAGAGCTTATGGCCACGTTAGGGTGGCTGGCCGCTCTTCTTAAAAGATCTATGAAATCGAATAATGAAATAAGACTTGTTAGAGCTAAAACTAAAGTACAGCCTGTTAGAAAGAAACGTAAAAAAACATATTTTGATAATAAATAAGGGAAACCAGCTTTTTCCATATAGCCTTTTGTTTCGAACTTTTTATAAAGTCGTGCGAGAGCAGCCTGTCTATGGTTCCAAGCTCCTAAAAGACGACTCACATTGGCACCTTAAGGTTGGAAAGAGCTGATTTGGTTTTCCGGTTTTTAGAAGATGACGATAAAATTAGGCTTGTTATACCTATAATTGCCGGCAAAATAGCTTCTAGGGCAAGGAAGAAAATGAAAGTAAGTTCTCTTTCTGCCATGTTTTTGAGCATTAAAGAAAATAATAAAAGAGCTATAACAAGCACAACCGCTACAAAAGGTCTCACAATATTACTGTGACGCGAAAAGCGGGTTCTTAAAATACATACAACACCGATGATACTATAAGAAAGAGTAAATAACGGTGTAATAAGCCGATTCCAGCCCTCAACCTTCAATTTGTTTTGAAGGCGCTTAGGGGTATCATGAGGCGGATGAAGCAATGTGAGAAGTGGCAGCTCTGATGCTTCCCGATTTATTTTTTGAGGTGTTACTGGCCCGTCTAGATCAAGGGTATCATTTTTGAAATCCAACATGCTTATTTTTTGCGTGGATCGGTTTAACTGCTGTCTTGTGCCGTTAGAGAGCACTAATCTTGGTCCTTCGGGCCGTGATATCAATGTTCCGCGTTCTGCAAAAATTGTGACAGGTTTTGTTGCGTTTTTATTATCCTGAATTAGAACACCGTAAAATTCATTTTCATTATGCCTACGGTGAATATAGATTGTCATGGTCGGAGAAACAGTAGTAAAGACGCCTTCTTCAAGTAAAAAGGCAGCAATTCGGTTTCTTATCTTGAATTCGTAACGGTGAAAAGCATGATAGGATGCTGGTGCCAGCCATAATGTTAGGCAATAGCATATTAGTGTGGCAATGCCACCGCAGAACAAACCGGCGCGTGCTAATCTAAGAGAAGAAAGTCCCATAGATTGTAAAATGACTAATTCTTTGTCGTGACTTAATTTTTGATAGGTAAATAAAATAACAAGAAATGTTGTGACAGGTAAGATAATAGCGGCGAAACTAGGTATCATGAGAAGTGTGAGGTGTAAAAACGCCTTCAGAGCCAGGCCATGTTGCACAATAAGAGAAACAAAGCGTAGCGATTGTGTAAGCCAGATAAGGGCAATTGCTCCAAAAGTTAAGCCTAAAAGCGAGAGCAAAAGCTGCTTTGTTATATATTGATCCAGGAGCTTTAAAAAAGGACGCTCCATAATGTGATTCCGACTCACTATTTTCCTTTATAATTATCCGAACAATGGCACTTTAGGGAGACATGATGAGTAGAACAATATGAAAATGATATAACGCACAAAAAGTAATACAAAATTTTTCACTATAAGTTATTTTAAATAAGATTAAATACGAAAAATAATTTTAATAATAGTTTTTTTGTTTTTATTGCGAGTATGTAAATTTTAATAAATTTTTAAGATTTTGTTTATATTTCACAATTTTTCATAGTTCAATTTTAATAGACACATTTGTGACATAATTCACTTTAATTATTTTTAAGAAATTAAAATTTACTTCTAATTTATAATCTATTATTATCGCCCTTATATTTATAGAGCTTCAAAAGGTATCTGGGTTTTATATGATTTTGGCAGATAATTATAAATCGACCTCACAAAAAAATGAGGATCTATCTCTGCCAGAGATCAAATCATGGGCGCTGCCAGCTGAGGGTAGCATGTCAGTAATAATCCCCAGGCGTTTTTGTTGGGTAGATCGTTTTCCTGTTATCAGCAAGATCCTTCTAAATAGCTTGCTCTTGCCATTTGGCAAAATGCGGCGCTGCATGACTTTAGTGCAAATTGGCACCTTAAAAGATAAAAGCGGAATGCCAGTATTAACTGGCGTAATAGCATATCGTGTTCTTATTTTTTCATTAGAGAAATGTGACCGTGCGGTTGTAAGTTTGGGTAAAGATGAAAAAATTTTAGCTCAAACAACACCTTCTTTAATCGGTAAAAAAGGTCCTGTTTATATTTGGGCAGCGAATTTATGGGTAGATAGTCAGTTTTTGCCAGAAACTAAGCATAAGCTTTGGGTTTTTGCGTTTAATGGCAAAAAAATGATTACGAAAATGAGGCGTTTTGTTCGCACAGTCCCGGACCGTATGTTTTTGCCCGATTTTGCTAGAGACATGGAAATGTCCGACGCATTTGTTCCATCTTTATCGGTGGAAAAAGATGATTTGTTTAATTCTGTTCTAGCTTTTCCTCCCCAAGTACATCATTCGCCGTCAGAGTTTTCGTCTAAAAACATAAAGCGTTTGGTTGTGCTTCGGGTTGATCAGTTGGGAGATGTTTCTGCGTCATTACCGGCTATAAAACGTTTGCGTGATATTTATCAAAATGCGCATATTACGATTATTGCACAACCAGCCGTCCATGAAATTTTGAAAGCTAGCGGTGTTTGTGACGCTTTGATCGCTATTAATCTGTCTTATTCACACGATGCTGAGAGGCGGTATTTAACAGCCGAAAATAAAGAAAAACTACAAAAAGCTTTAAGTAAAGAACAATTTGACCTGGCTATTGATTTACAGACCGGGCATGAAAGTCGCGAATTATTATTATGGTGTAATACGCGCTATCGTGTTGGGTTTTCTCCAGAAAGATTTCATTTTTTAGATTATGGTATTGAAGTTATTTCGAGAGAAAAATTTAATAGCAAGCCGGTTATTAATCACGCAGCCCATGTGATGATGCTTGTTGATGCACTTGATCGGGTGGCTCATCAGCGCCAACCTGTTGTCGAACGGCAAAGCTATCAAGATGATATTACGAAACTAAAACCTTTTTCATTAAAAGAAAAAGATTACGTCGTTATTCATACAGGTGCCCGTCACACATTAAATATGTGGCCCTTAGAGCATTTTATAGAACTTGCTCAAAGGTTGAGGGCAGAAACGCATAAAGAAGTTGTGTTTTTTGTCGACCATCAGAGCGAGGTTGCTTCAAAGTTAAGTAACAGTGACGGCATTCATGTTTTAGATAAACTTGATCCTAATTTGTTTGATATTGTTATCAGTTATGCGGCGTTGATGATTGGTAATGACAGCGGACCTCGACACCTGGCCGCTGTGAGAGGGGTTCCGGTTATTAGTGTTAGCGTGCCTCGTTTAAATTGGCAGGAATGGGGGCAAAATCAGGGCGGTCTTGTAATTAGTCGAAAAGTGCCTTGTGCGGGGTGTGGTGTTAATGACGTACGGCACTGTGGTGTTGGGGCGCTATGCCTTAAAACAATTCCGGTTGATGTCGTATTTCAGGAAGCACTAAAACTAATGTATTGGGCCGCATGATGCTTTTAAAAATCAATTATACTCAAAGATTAACGCTTGATGGTTTGAAAGCAACACGCTTCCATTTTGAAAGGCAGAATGTCTTTCAGTCATTTTGTCATATTTTTTTATAGTGAGTGCAGACTTACAAATGACCCCAACTGTTTTTCTTGACCGTGATGGTGTTATTAACGTCGATGTTGGTTACCCACATCGTATCGAAGATTTCTCTTTCATAGAGGGCGCTCCTCAGGCAATTGCTCGTATGAATAAATGCGGGTATCTCGTTATTGTTGTAACAAATCAGTCAGGCATAGCGCGGGGTTTATATACTGAAGAACAGGCTCGTCTTTTTAACGAGCATATTCAGTCGCAGCTTTCATTGTGGGGTGCGCATATCGATAAGTTTTATATTTCTCCTTATCACCCACAGGCTATTATTGAGCGTTATAGATGCGACCATCATGATCGTAAGCCCAATCCTGGAATGATCGAAAAGGCATTTAAGGAGTTTGATATTGATAAAGAAAATTCTTTTCTCGTCGGTGATCGTGACACAGACATTCAGGCGGCCCGCGCCGCGGGGTTAAAAGGATATCTATTTGATGGTAAAAACCTCGATAACTTCGTATCCCCTCTTCTTAAATTCTAAATTATTGACTGAGTGATGGTAGCATGATTGAAAATTTTACGTTCGGCCGCCTCTGTGTTGTTGGCGATTTATTGCTTGATCGATATATTTTTGGATCGGTTAACCGTATATCTCCCGAAGCACCTGTTCCGGTTTTATTGCATTCGCGGTTTTCTGACGTTCCGGGTGGTACGGCCAATGTTGCCGTTAATGCTGCTGCTTTAGGAAGTCAGGTCAATCTTATCGGTGTTGTAGGAGAGGACCAGTCTGGTGATATGTTGCTTGATATCCTCAAGCCCTGGTCTAATGTTAATTTAGATGGTGTGGTAAGAGATCCAAATTGGACAACGATCACTAAAACCCGCGTGCTTAGCGGTAACCAACAAATTGTACGCATTGATGAAGAATGTATCAAACCTTTTTCAAGTGATGTGACAGCACGTATTATTGCAGCTGCGCAAGCAGCTATTGCAGAATCTGATGTGTTAGTTTGCTCTGACTACGCAAAGGGTGTTCTTTCTGATGAAGTGCTCGCAGCTGTGATAGAAGCGGGTCGTAAAAAAAACATACCAATCATCGTTGATCCTAAACGTAAATCATTTGTTGGATATCGAGGAGCGACACTGGTAACGCCGAACCGCGCAGAAATGACGCAGGCAACGGGTCTTTCTTTACGGACAGAACAAGAAATTGAGCGGGCAGCACAAAAGGC
The DNA here is from genome assembly GCF_009906835.1 of Aristophania vespae. NCBI lineage: Bacteria > Pseudomonadati > Pseudomonadota > Alphaproteobacteria > Acetobacterales > Acetobacteraceae > Aristophania > Aristophania vespae. Next base: position 1,312,208 of record NZ_CP047652.1, on the reverse strand, counting down.
ATCAGAGCAATTTGGGGGCGATGTCCTGTTAACGCGCTCTGAAGACGGCATGACCTTGTGGCGTAAAAATGGGAAGATGACGCACGCATCAGTGCGTAAATCTGAAGTGAGTGATGTTTCAGGTGCAGGTGATACGGTTTTAGCAACTGTCGCCAGTGTGCTTTCTGCTGGTCAGCCGCTGGAAACAGCCATAGTTATCGCAACCACCGCCGCAGCTATTTCTGTTAGCAAATTAGGAACGGCCACTGTGTCACGTGCAGAGCTAAGCCAGGAGCTGCGCAATGAAATGCATGATGCTGGTAAGCTGGTTTCAATTGAAGAAGCGCAAGATATCGTCCAAAACTGGCACCATCATGGAGCGCAGGTAGTTTTTACAAACGGGTGTTTTGACCTTGTTCACCCAGGCCATATAAGCTTGATACGAGCTGCTGCACGAGAGGGTGACAAGCTGATTGTGGCTCTAAATACAGATAGTTCTGTAAAGCGTTTAAAGGGTGATTCACGCCCTATTCAGGATGAAATAGCCCGCGCTACGGTGGTTGGTGCATTGCGCGATGTTGATTTGGTAGTGCTTTTTGACGAAGATACACCTTTAGAAGCGATCAAAGCTTTAAGGCCTGACGTACTTGTAAAAGGTGCTGATTACACTGAAAGCCAAGTAGTGGGTGGGGATTTTGTCAAGCAATATAATGGACGTGTTGCTCTTGTTGATCTCATTGAAGGCCGCTCTACATCATCTCTTGTCAAAAAGGCCAAAGACAATATCGTGAAATAACAGCTATGTAATAATAGGTAGAGTTCAAAGTTTTTTACTTTGTGACTAAACGTTAGACGTTTGTAATTTAAATTAAAAAGGCAGTGTTGTGGTACAAAAAAACTGGCATTCTTGGCTTATGGAAGAAGCTCTTCCTTTATGGTCCAATATTGGTTTTGATCATAAGCGCCGTTTGTTTCATGAACGTTTAACGTTTGACCATAAGCCTATTGAGCTGCCTGCTCTTCGTCTTATGGTTCAGGCACGACAAATATCTACTTATTGTCGTGCTGAGCTTGATGGATTGGCTAAAACGGCATCTTTAGCTCTTGACTCTTTACAGGAAGTAGAGAAGCGCTATTGGGGTAGTGATGGTGAGATAGGCTGGGTGTTTTCTCTGGCTCCTGACGGTCAACCTGCTGATAAAAGCCGCGATCTTTATGCTCATGCTTTTATTTTATTTGCCTATGCATGGGCTTACCAGATTTCGAAGGATCCTGCTCATCTCAATGTTGCGCGACGCACAGTTATTGAAATAGATAAGATTTTTAAAGCTCAAAATGGTGGGTATCTTGATGCCGTTCCTGCTCCAGATACGATCCGTAGGCAAAATCCCCACATGCATTTATTAGAAGCCTATCTCATGCTTTTTGAAGTATCAGGAGATAGTTTCTACTTAGAATACGCGCAAAATATGACCCATTTGGCGATGCAGCGTTTTATTCTTCCTCATACAGGCATGCTGCTTGAGTTTTTTGATGCTGAATGGAAACCGCTTGAAGCTATCGGTCTTAACAGAGTTGAACCAGGGCATCTTTGTGAATGGTCATGGCTTTTTAGTGAGTTTATGCGACTGGCGCCAGAAACATCTTTTTCTCATGAGATGAAAGAGACAAGAGAAAAATTGTTCGATGCGGCCATGAAATATGGTGTCAGTCCCGATACGTTGATTGTGTGCGACGCCATTACCGATGACGGTAGGCAGCTTGAAAATACAACGCGTATTTGGCCGCAAACTGAGTTTATGCGTATGCTTGCATTAAAAGAACGAGAGAATTTTTCAGAGGCAAAATCATTAATTGACCGTCAGAAAAAATGTTTTTTTGAACGATATGCTCCATCACATCTAAAGGGTGGGTGGATTGATAGATTAGACGCAAATGGCGTAGCACTCACAGATCATATGCCAGCAAGTTCACTTTATCATATTTACGGGCCGCCATAGAGCTGATTAAAAATCAAGCTAAAGCTTGATAGTAGCTTATGTGAAAAAAGTTCAGAACCATTTTTTATTGAGGTTGAATAAGATCAATATGACAAAAAATAGGGGTTAAATCTGAGAAGTTTAAAAAGACACGCCTCATTTAATATATTAACTAGCCAAAGGGTGGATATGATGAACGTAGTAAGTAATTAACTAGGTAAAAACTTTAATCTTTCACATCATACACGCTCAAAGCATCAGATGACGTAATGAGAGCGTTAATTAGGTAATAATATTTATACCGGGGTTGTAGTTAATGAGCGGAAATAGTTTTAATCTCTCTGAGAATTCTGATGTCAAAATTGAGTCTAGTTCAGTGATGAAAGATATTAAGAAGGGTAATATTATTTATAAATATTTACTTGATCAAGCAAATCAGGCACGCGATAATAAAGATTATGCTACAGCTTCGTTTCTCTTTGACGAAATTATTTCTGTTGATCAAGATAATTATGCTCTTCTTCTTCAATCGGGCCATATGCATAAGGAAAATCGGCAATTTGCAAATGCAGAAGCACGCTATCTGAAATGTTTGGATCTAAAACCAAGTGACCCGGAAATATATATACAACTTGGACATTTTTATAAAACAATTGGCCGTTATATAGAAGCTAAAAAATACTATGAGCAAGCAACTCAACGCCGTGAAAATTGGGATGATGCTCGCAACGAACTCAATAATATTGTCCATACGATTGAATATAAAAGAGAATTAGCCAAAGAGTTACAAAGAAACGGCTCAGAATTATCTAAAACATTAAGTGATGAAGAGCTGGAAGACTTAGATTTATTTGTATCTAATGGATTGATAGATCCAGCCTTCTTTCCTAAAACCCGCGATGATATCTATATTGACCATCGTGACGCATTTGTATTTGTGCGTAACGGTCTTGATCGGGTTACGAAATGGGGAAGAGGGCAAACTGTTCAGGGCGTTGACGCCATACGTGGTTATATTGTTTCTGATAAGCCATATTTTTCCATAGAAATATATGTTGATAGTGAGCTCGTCTTTAGAGGGCCTCTCACTGTAGCGCCACAAAGAAGAGAGAAATCAAACCCTCATATTAAAAAATATGCCTATAATGCATGGATAGATTTTTCTAAGTTCAAACGTGGCTGGCATGATATCATCATAAAAGCAATGGGTATTAAAGGCGAAGCTAATGAAGGGGTAGATTGGCGGCGTGAACGTATTATTGTTGCTGATCCTCTTCCTGTAAGGTTACATGCAGATTGTGATGGTATTATTGATAACATAGATTATGGGTCTAGTTTATCACTGGTAGAACAGATAAATAAACGCTCTAGTATTGTTCATAAGGCTTCATCTAAATCTTTTACAGGGCCTATTAATAATATTGCTGTTTTACGTGCTGATCAATTAGGTGACATGACGGCGTCTGTTCCTGCTCTTAAGCAGTTACGTCAATTATGTCCCGATGCGCATATAACAGGTTTGATTAGTCCAGCAAGTGAGGTGCTGGCCAGAAGCCTTAATGTTTTTGATGAAATAGTTATTTTAAATTTCCCAGATGATCCGCTGCGTCGTCAGCGTGTTATGGATATGGACGACCAAAAGTCTCTTATCAGAGATTTGGAACGGCGTAATTTTGATGTGGCTATAGATTTTTCTGTAGCTGGTAATTCATATAAACTTCTTCATCACATGAATGCGCCTATTACACTTGGTTTTGGAAGAGAGGGTTATAAAACGCTTGATTTGATTGTCGAGACACATGACCCTAAAGCTGGCAATGATATAATGCGCCACTCTGCGCGTACCAGAAGTTTGGTAGATGCTTTGGCTTTATGGCTCGATAGCGGTGCCAAAACTGTTCGCCGTGATGATCTGACAAAGACTATGTTGGCACCATATGGCATTGAAGAAAATGAAAAATTTATTGTTCTTCATAGTGGGGCCAGAGTGAAATTTACACGTTGGCCGTGGTTCGTTGATCTAGCCACTAAAATTGTTAATCAGTTGGGCCTTAAAGTCGTTTTTCTATCTGATGATGATAATGAACTCGACACATTAGATAGAACCTTGCTTGAAGAGAAAAAGATAATTTATCTGCCCCGAAAAGTTCCCTTTGATCACTTTGATGCTTTCTTGTCTTTCTGCTCGGCTTTTGTTGGTAATGACTCAGGGCCAAAACACCTTGCAGGGTTGAGGGGAACACAAGTGATTAGTATTCATTCTGCCCGGACAGATTGGAGAGAGTGGGGACAGGAACAGGCAGGCATTATCATGAGTAGAAAAGTGCCGTGTGCCGGCTGTTCGTTGAATTACGACCCTGAAGAATGTTGTCACGATGCCGTATGCGTAAAAAATATTTCTGTAGATGAAGTATTTAGCGAATTAAGCAAACTCATATCGTGATTCCGTAGATACGCGTTCTTGTTGAAAGAATTTTAGACCTAAAAGAACATTGCGGTGATATTATTAAGGGGCGTTCTCTAATGACTATTAAAAACAAAGTTCGTAAAATTCGAGCAGTATTGAAAGAAAAACAGATAGAAGCCAAGCAAGCTGATATAGGCTTGTTAAACCTTGACCTTGCTCAAAGGGCATATGAAAAAGGTGAGTTGCAGGTAGCTGCTCGCTTATATGAAAAAGGTCTTGCGTCTGACCCCAAAAAGCCAGATGTAATATTAACATGTGCCGAAATACAGGCTGCGCTTGGTAATTATAAGAGCGCAGAGCAATATTATCTTAAATATTTGGATATTGAAAAAAATGATGTAGAGGTTACTAAGGCATTAGCAAAGCTTTATGTTTCTTTTAATGATTACACCAAAGCTCTCACTCTGTGTAAAAAATTGCGCAATATATCAGATGAAAAAGAAAGTAATGAGATAAAATCTATTATTGAGCAGTGTAAGAAAAAAATAAAAGAACAGAAAAATGAAGATACTTACATATTAACGCGAGATGAATTTTATGATGAGGTCATAAAAGACCATAGAATAGATCGCACCTTATTTAAAATTCCCGAAAAAGATCTTTATCACGAGCATCAGGAGATCTTTCATTTTAGTCGGAGTGGTAACCACCAAAAGACGAAATGGGGTGACGGACTTACTGTTCGTGGCATAGACTCCTTACGTGGCTATATAATTTCAGCGATTGAATGCCGCTTTGTTGAAATCTGGGTTAGTGGTCAATTAGTATATAAAGCCAAACTCGAAGCGGCACCGCTTGAATTTGAGCGGAAAAGAACACGTCTTAAAAAATATGTTTATAATGCGTGGATCGACTTTTCTCAATTTTCATGCGGCTGGCACGACGTTATAGTGCGTGCCCTCAATGTTAAAGGAGACGTCCAGGAGAACTTAACCTGGAAGAGAGACCGTATTATCGTAGCGGAAGATTTACCTAAAGACATATATCAGGAGAGCGATAGTAATATTCCTCCTCTAAACAGTGATGCTGGTTTATCAGTTGTTGAGCAGGTCAATGCTTTACCTAGTTCAATTAATGAGGCTTCTACGCATTCTTTTCCAGGAAAATTAAACCGTATTGCCGTGATCAGAGCGGATCAGTTGGGTGATATGGTTGTTTCTGTTCCGGCTTTAAAACGTCTAAGAGAGTTAGTACCGCACGCCAAAATTACAGGTGTTATTACGCCTGCTAATGAAGGATTAGCGCGTAGTCTTAATGTTTTTGACGATTACATCATTCTTGACCTACCTGATGACCGTGATCGTCGTCAAAGAGTAATGAGTGCAGAAAAGCAGGATGAGTTAATCAAAACATTTTCAAAATATGATTTTGATGTAGCAATTGATTTATCAGTTGACGGTATGTCTAAAAGACTTCTTCCCATGACCGGTGCTCCAGTGACAATGGGCCTTGGAAGAGGGGATTGCAAAACCTTAGATGTTGAAATTGTCACTCATGATCCCAAAACCGGCAATGATGTTATGCGTCATTCTGCCAGAACGAAACTTCTTATCGAAGCCTTTGGTCGCTGGCTCGATAGTGGGGCACATGTTGAACGGAGAGAAAGTTTAAACAGAGATTGTCTCAAGGAATATGGCATAAACCCTGAAGATGATTTTGTTGTGCTTCATACAGGGTCTAGAATTAAATTTACCCAGTGGCCTTATTATACTGAGCTTGCAGCAGAAATTGTGAAAGAAACCGGAGCTAAGGTTTTCTTCATTGCTGACAATCCATCTCAATTTGGGAAACTTCCTGCCAAAGATTTAGAGTCAGGCAAGATTATTTACTTTGATAAATTACTGCCTTCAGATCATTTTGATGCATTGCTATCTTTTTGCTCTGTTTTTGTTGGTAACGATTCAGGACCAAAACATCTTGCGGCCTTGAGGGGAGCAAAGGTCATTAGCATTCATTCTGCAAGAATAGGGTGGCCAGAATGGGGGCAGGAACAGGGAGGTGTTATCATTAGCAGGAAAGTTCCTTGTGCCGGGTGCTATCTGCATCATAACCCCGAAGAATGTGGACAAGATGTAGCCTGTATTAAGAAAATTAAAATTGAAGAAGTATTAAATCAGGTGAAACGTTTTTTGAATCAAGGTTAAATCATAGCGGTTTATGGTGTTAAATTAGCTGAATTAAGTTGGTAAAACACAAATAACCCAAAATGCTGCGAGAAAAGTCTGGTTTCGGCTTTTCTCGCAGCTTATATTTATGCAAAGAGCTATATTTTATAAATAGCGTTATAATAGAAAATTAATTTTTTAATATCATAGTTTATTTTAACATATTTTTACATTTATTATAGAATATATTTTTGTTTTGCATTAAAATTATTAGAGGGTTATTTTAAAACTTTATTATATATGTGTACGTGTATAATTTGATCAATATTATTATCTCTTTGTGTATTTAATTTGTTTTTTGAATATTTACTTTAAGTTTAAGGAAAATATTATGAATATGAATAATGAAGAAAGCGACTCAAAAATGGGAGATGCTGGAATTTGTCCTGGATCGCCCGATAATCAAGATATTCAACTTGTGAGTGCTGTTTTCGACAAAATTTCTGATCAAGGTGGTGAAAATCTCATCACTCAATTATCCCAGGGTAATGAGACGGTTGATGACATAGTTGATAAAATTGCTCTAAGTGATCGCCTCGAAGTGCGTAAAAAGCACCTGCTGACAGACAACACAATGGAAACAGGCTTTGTATCAGCCGATTTTTCTTATGTTGGGCTGAATGCCGAAATCCAAGCTTCAGGTTTTCATAACGCTTTTAATCAGCATATTCGTCCTCGTCTTGGTAAACGGGCTGACGGTTTTTCTGTTATTTTTGACGTTTTGCGACAACAGGAACGGCCCGTTATTGTAGAAACAGGCTGTTTGAGAGTCCCCAATAACTGGGAAGGTGATGGTCAAAGTACATTTCTTTTCGACTGGTTCGCGAGGGAAATGCATGGGACTGTTTTTACAATCGATATTAATGCAGCAAGCATAGATAGCGCACGCAGGGCATGTAGTGGCACAACAAATACAATTCTTAACGACTCAAGGGCGGGACTGCACACCTTAGGGCAGATTACGAGTAGGGCAGCTTCATTATTATATTTAGATTCGTTCGATCTTGATATTTCGGCTCCAATGCCAAGTGCGATCCATCATGCTACAGAAATGATGGCGGCACGTCGTTTGATTAGTGAAGGGACTTTAATCTGTGTAGATGATTTTAATGTTCCACCTCTTGGTGAAGGAGGTAAAGGGATGATTATTGATCAATTTATGTCGTCAATCGGGGCAGAAGTACTTTATTCTGGGTATCAAAAAATATGGCGGGTATAAAATAGGAATGGTCTGCATTGTTGTTTTAAGAACAATTAATGTTTCGACTAAAAAAACTGTTTATAATCGTAAATGTGCTTAAGAGATGAGGTGGATAGAACTTGGTTGAACAAAATTCATTCCGTATTGCTATCGATGGCTTCAATCTCAGTCTTGCCAGAGGAACAGGCGTAGCGACTTATGCACGTACGCTAAGCAGGGCTACGTCTGATCTTGGGTATTCTATAGATATTCTTTACGGTTTAAATATTTCTGCACAGTCATCTCCTCTTATGAGAGAGATCAGATTTTTTGAGCTTTTAGCAAGCCAGGAGCAAAGAAAGCCGGTTCGTGTTTTTTCTAAAAGCTGGTTTAAGCGTCGTAAAGAAGATATAAGCCGCCCTGAAATTTCAGAAATACCTATCAGTCATCTGATAGATAGTCGCAGCTTTGCCGAGCGTTTGCCCGTTTTTAACAGGCTGCTAAATGCGGATAATTTATTCAACCGTGCAGCCAGGTATTTTGCCCGAACGGGAAAGTTCATGACACTCCGTATAGCGTCTCCTCCAGACGTTATGCACTGGACTTACCCACTTCCTATCAGGTTAGAAGGGGCCGCAAATATATATACAATACATGATGTCGTGCCTTTGCGTCTGCCTCATACAACACTTGATAATAAGCCACATTATTTTAGCCTGCTAAAAAAAATTGGCAGACTGGCGGATGGTATTTGCACAATATCTGAAGCATCAAAAAAGGATATTTTGTCGTTTTTCCCAGAAATGGAGCCAAAATTATATAATTGCTACCAGTCATGTGATACGACCCGGCCCGCTTTTACCCGCTCAGCAGAAGAGTCCCTGGCAGAGATAGAAGCTGATTTTGGTTTATCATCTCAGTCCTATTTTATTTTTTATGGTTCATTGGAACCAAAGAAAAATATCGGTCGTATTATCGAAGCCTTTCTTGCTTCAAAAAGCCAAAGGAAGCTTGTTTTAGTGGGGGCTATGGCTTGGAAAGAAGAGCAAGAATTAAGATATCTTGAGCATGGTATATCGACGGGACGCATTATAAAAATTGATTATCTTCCTGAGCGTACGTTATTTGCTCTGCTAAAACATGCAAGAGCACTTCTTTTCCCTTCTCTTTGCGAAGGGTTTGGGTTGCCTGTGATTGAAGCAATGAGTCTAGGCGTGCCTGTTTTAGCCTCAAATGAGGGTGCATTGGCCGAAATAGGAGGAGATGCTGTTTTGAAAGCTCCTGCCTATGAAATAGAAGCCCTAACTAAGGCAATTATTCGGCTAGATCATGAAAATGAGCTGTGTGAAAAATTGGTCTCAGCTGGATATAGCCAGGTGAAAAAATTCAGTATGTCTGACTATCAAAACCGCCTAAGCCGACTATATTCTGATGTTTTATCTTCTATGCAAAAATAAAATGACAAAAATATAAGTCTGAACGTATCTCTCGTAACGTTTATTGAGAGTTATTATGAGATAGAGATTGGGTAAAGCAAAGTGCGCGATCAATTTTTTGCGCTGAGCCAATATTATGTACGATCTGGCTTGCTGCAATACCCAGTAATATACCTGCAAGCAAAGCGATAATAACTCTTATACGCTGCCAAGGTAAAATATCGTGCTGCTGGCTGTGATTGTAACGTATTATTTGATTGTCTCTTTCAAGCAAAGCAACGTGTCTTTGTAGGTTTCTATGCTGCGTGGCAAGCTCTTCCATAACATCTTTATAACGCTGTATTTCAAGTTCGTGGCGTTTTTTTAAAAGTGTATCAGAACCAGCAGATGTTTCAGCCAATGAAATTATGAGGTTTTTAAAACTACCACCGGAGATTTCTTGTTGGCGGGCACGATGTCTTAAGCGATCAAGAGCGGCTTGGGCCTGGCCAGCCTCATCATCTAAAACGAGTGCCAGTATGTCCGCTAAAAGACGTAATTCTTTTTGGTCAAGGGGGTGGGAGTCCTTTGCCATAAGTTAGGTTTTCTGCTCGCTTTGTTGTTTTATATAGGGCGGGGCGCTGCGGCACGTTGCAGCCGGTCAAATATAGCACAACCTAATCCCTCTTGAGGAATTTGACTAACAGCTATGGCCTTTACCCCCTTTTTTTGGCCTTCATTATCAAGATAGCGCAATCCTGCATAAAGCCGTGCCGCTGCTTCAGCAAGGTCACCTTTGGGGCTGAGGTTCCATTTAAGGGGGTGATTTTCCTCTATTTCAGGGCCGAAACTTAACCAGGCTTCATCAAAATTTGCCTTATCTGTATTGAGCCGTATGGGCAAAGTAGGAGCATAATGTGAAGTTAACTGTCCCGGTGCGAGAGGTTTTTGATCCTGAGATAGAGGCGCTGCATGACGAACTGGTCCGCAAATAGCTTCAAGCTCCTCTTGCGACAAGCCGCCAGGACGTAAGAGGGTTGGTGTTTCGCCTGTTAAGTCTAGGACCGTGCTTTCTAGCCCAACAATACAGGAACCTGTATCTAAAATAGCGTCTATTTTACCGTCTAGTTCTTCTTTGACATGCAAAGCAGAAGAGGGGCTTATGCGTCCTGAGCGATTGGCTGATGGTGCTGCTACGGGTGCGTTGACTAATCTTAAAAGTTCATTCACAGCTCTGCCACGTGGAACACGTATGGCAATAGTTGGTAATGCAGCACTTACACTATCGCAAATAAGGCTATTTTCTTTTTTGGGCAAAATAAGTGTCAAAGGACCAGGCCAAAAGTGAGATGCAAGCTCTCTAGCCTTTTCTCCCAAAGGAGTTAATGTGAGGTCAACTTCCTGAAAAGCCTGCTCAGCTGATGCAAAATGGCTGATAAGTGGGTTAAAAGAAGGACGTCCCTTGGCAGCATAAATTCGGCTTACAGCCTGGCGTGAAGTGGAGAGCCCTCCCAAACCATAAACTGTTTCTGTCCCGAAAGCGACAATACCACCATAGCGTATAATGTCAGCCGCACGACGAATACCGTCAAAACTTACATCAAGAAATTCAGTCACGAAATAGCTTAGTCCTTATGATGACGGAGTTCTGAAATTTTATCTTTAGGCTCAGTACTCTCAGAGGCTGAAGACAAGATTTGCGTTTTACCTGAACAGAAAAAAGGCGAATTGAGGCGTCCTGGTTTGCCATAAGTTAAGCGCATGCCATCAATTGTATAAATCTGGCCCCCTGCCGCTTCCAAAATAGCTTGTGGCGCTGCTGTATCCCATTCCATTGTAGGTCCAAATCGGGGGTAAAAATCTGCCTGTCCCTCAGCCACACGAATTATTTTGATAGCTGAACCAAAACAGTCAATTGATTGAATATTTTGCTTTGTCAGAAATTTCTTAAGCTCATCTTCTGAACCATAATAAAATGATGCTAAAACACGCAACCCTTCCTCGGGTATATCACTAACCTGAATAGGGTGTCGTCCGTCTGAATCCTGATAAAAAGCTCCCAAATTCTTCCCACCTCCGTAAATTTGTCCAAAGGCTGGGATGGCTACTGCACCAATTATGGGTTCACCGCCTGATATTAAACCGATATTAATGGCAAAATCATCACCACCATTTGCAAAACCGCGTGTGCCATCCAAAGGGTCAATAAGCCAGTAAGTTCCGTTGACATTAGGATGAATACCTGAAGAAAATTCTTCTTCTGAAATGGCTTCAATCTCAGGGCATGCTCGACGCAGGCGCGAAAGAATATGGGCTTCTGAAGCATGGTCTGCTTCAGTGACTGGTGAGCAGTCAGCTTTTTTTTGGGTATGGAAGCCCTTTTCTTTTACCGCTAAAACAATATCTGAAGCTTCAGAGACGATTTGCAATGCAAGATCAAGAAGAGTGTGAGTATCGAGAGTGGAAGCGGTATGAACGTTCATTTTGTACAGGCTATCCTATTTCTAACCGTTCGTCATAAGCACACTTATCTGATACGCTCTCATTATTGAATGCCGAAGATCTCCAAAATGGAAGAAAAATGAGATCGTCAAGGATTTGTGATCGATTATATCAAAGTGAGTTTAAATATGATTTCAATTAGTTTCGAAAAATTTTCAGACCAACACTGCGAAAAATCAGCTTTAGCCTTATTTTGTGATGGGGCTAATTTTATTCATGATGAATATTATCAACAGCTTAATAATCTGCTGCAAGGGCGCCTGGAAAAGGCAGTCTCCATGCAGGAATTTAACGGCGTAACGGGGCAGTCTTTACAGCTTATTGCGCCGACTGACTCCATTGCGCAGCTTCATCTCATTGGTTGCGGCGCGAAAGATAAATCTACTGTCTCAGATATCATACGTTTGCAGCATGCTGGCAGTGACGCTTTTCAGGCTTTGAGAGAAACGAAGATCAAAAATGCCAAAGCGTATTTTATTATCCCTCAAACACTTGCAGAACAAAGCGCCTCAATTGCTCTAGGTGCTCGCCTGAAAGCCTATAATTTCTCTCTTTATCAGTCAGATAAAAAAGAAATTTACCCTCAAGAAATCAGTATTTTATTACCTCAAAATGCATCCTTAACTCAGATCGAGGCTCAATGGGCCGAATTTGAGGCTTTAAGTGAAGGTGTTTATTTAGCCCGTAATCTGGTTAGCGAACCGGCAAACGTACTTTACCCCGAAAGCTTTAGAGCCCGTATAGAAGCCCTTGAGCCTTTGGGTTTGGAAATTGATGTTCTAGATCGTGCAGCTATGGCTTCTCTAGGATTTGGCGCTTTGTTAGGCGTTGCCCAGGGTAGTAACAAACCACCTTATACGGTTATTATCCGTTATCAGGGGGCGACAGATAAAGATGAAGCTCCATTAGCCTTTATAGGTAAAGGCGTTACGTTTGATTCAGGGGGTATTTCCATCAAACCAGCTGCTGGTATGGAAGACATGAAAACCGATATGGGCGGTGCCGCTGCTGTTGTCGGGTTAATGAGCGTACTGGCCCGCCGCAAGGCCAAAATTAACGCTATTGGTGTTGTCGGGCTTGTAGAAAATATGGTCTCAGGCGATGCACAGCGCCCTGGTGACGTGGTTAAGAGCTATAGTGGCCTGACCATTGAGGTACAAAATACTGATGCAGAGGGTCGGCTGGTTCTAGCTGATTTGCTTTCTTACACAAAAGATAAATATGCACCTTCTTTAATGGTCAATTTAGCAACTTTAACAGGGGCTATCGTTGTAGCTTTAGGCACAGATTATGCTGGCCTCTTTAGTAATGACAGCACGCTAAGTACGGAGTTGAAACAGGCAGGCGAAAAAGCAGGCGAAAAATTATGGCCTATGCCTATGGGAGAAAGTTATAATCGCCGTATTGATTCCGACATTGCCGATATGAAAAATATCGGTGGGCGTCCAGGCAGCTCTATTTTAGCAGCAGAATTCTTAAAACGTTTTGTTGGTGATACAAGTTGGGCGCATCTCGATATTGCAGGCACAGCCTGGTGTGACAAAGCAGGGCCATGTATTCCTAAGGGAGCAAGTGGTTTTGGTGTGCAGTTGCTTAATCAGTTTGTAGCAGACAGAGAACATTAGGCTTTTTTAGGAGAGCATTATTATATGGCGGCAGGGCAGGAGCTGTCTTCTACACAAATGGTGGAAGAGGGTAATGATAAAAATCGCTTTAAACCTCAAATAGGTTTTTATCATCTGACACGTACTTCTGTGCAGGAAGCCTTGCTGCCTCTTCTTGACCGGACATTGTCTAGTGACGAAAGAGCGCTGATATGTTGTTCTGACACAGAAGAGCTAGAGCGTCTTGACCGTGCTTTATGGGAGAGTCCAGTTTATTTCTGGCTTCCCCATGGTTCTCAAAAAACTGGTTTTGCTGCACGTCAGCCTATATGGCTTAGCGCAAAAGCAGAACCGCCTCCTAATGGTGCGCTTTTTCTGTTTCGTATTGATGGGGCCGATATTATCGATGTGAATCGATTTAAACGAGTTTTTGACCTTTTTGACGGACAAAATGAAGATAGCGTGGTTCGGGCACGCTTACGCTGGAAAAAGTTGAAACAGGATGGGTTCGACTTGACTTACTGGAAACAAGAGCCTCAAGGATGGCGACAAGCAGGATAAATGAGAGCGTGTGGAATAATGACCCTCTAATCATTTATTTAGTCGGGCTTTTAAGTCTTATCTCCTATCGAGATATTAGCCTGCTTTATAAAAATGTCTTTTCAGAAAAGAAAAGATTTTTTGACTGTCCGGAATTTTATAGGGTTATGGCTTTTGTCCCAGCCTCTTTAAGTTTGTTAACACTTAATGCTGAACTGCAAGCCTTATGTGTGGGGTGTGCTTTATTTTGCCATGCACTCCAAAGAGAAAATTCATGCCCAATATCTTATATGATAATGGCGCTTTTGCTATTGGGATTATATCCAGCTTTTTGGAGTGTATGTTTAGTTCTGCCTGTTTTATTTTGGCCTGATCATTATAGAAAAGAAAATCAAGCTCATTATGATTTATCTTATATCTTGCTGGTTGGTTTAGCTTTAAAAATTGGTGCAAATGAAGTACAATATTGGTTAATATCGGTTATAATATTATCTATTATAATAATATTATGGACTATTTATAATAGATTAGAAAATAATATAGTTTTTTTGCTTAATAGTGTTTCTATTATACGTTCAATATTGCTTACCGGCATTTTGCATGAAGCGATTAGTGCCCATTCTTATATAGCAGCCCAAGCTGCTATTTATGCTCTTTTGATAGATGTAACCTGTCAAATATGTACACGCTGGGGAGGAAAGTGGCGTAGTCTTAGGCTTATTGTGCCGCCTTTACCAGGCTTTGTGGCTTTATGGTTTGGGATTAATGCAACTTTAGCCATGTCTAATGAGACAGGAGAAGGGATCGTTTTATCGCTTGGCCTTGCATTAATTTTGGGCCTATGTTCACTGGCTGAATCATGTCTGACCGCTCTTACTTTACCCAAACTATGCTTAGAATGGGCTTTTATAGGAAAAGCGGCGCTTTTCCTTTGCGTTGTAACAATCATGGCTATAGTGCTTGGGCCACAATATGATAGTCATATGTCACTGTCATTAAGTCATATAAGGACGTGGTTTTTCGCGGTTCAAAATCAGCAATATTTAGCATTTCCAGCCTTATGGATGTTTATAATGACCATATGGTTTTGCTGCGTTTCGCCTCGTTTTAAAATAAAAAAACCGCCTATTTCATTAAGTGTATCTGAGATGTTTAGGGCCGAATTGAGCATTTTTTTAATGCCCCATTTTAATATGAAGTTTTTTGTAAAACGTCCTTGGCAGAGATTATTTGTTTTATTCTTAAAACAATGTCAGCCACGTTTTTTAATGGCAAAATTAGAAGAAAAGAAAATTTCTAGCTTTACTCTGCCAATCTGGCTCTTTTTCCTTGGGAGTATGTTGGCAATGGTTGGCTTTGCGTCATGATAGATGCACAGTCTTATTTCAGTGTGATTATATTTAATGGTTTAACTCTATTTTTATTAATTACGCTTTTACCTTTTTTGAGCTGGACCTTAGAAACCTTACCAGTTTCTTTGTCAGGTCAGAGAGGCTTTTCGCTCAGATTTTATTATAAGAGAGCCTTTCAGGCAGGAAAGTACATTTTCAAAACGGGTCTTACTTTTAAAGAAGGCATTTGCTGCGTTTTTGTTACCCTGACTTTGCTGGCTCTTCCAAGTTTTTCATTAAGTAAGCCTTTATTTCATACGCCGTTTTTAGCTTTTTGGTCTGACCCGCTCCTCATAGGAACAGGTCTGGTTTTGGTAAGATTTTATTTTTTGCCAGCACAGTCTTTGTTGCTATTAAGCGGCAGTTTTATAGTTCTGTTATGGACGGAACTTTTATTAATGCTTTTAGTGCCACAGCTCCATAACGGAGCCTTATTTCATAATAACGATGCCTTAGAGTTTGATGCTTCTCTGAATGGTGTGCTGACCTGCTCAGCTCTGGCCTTGCTTTTGACGGCTCCTGCTCCTTTTCAGGAAGATATTATAAAAAGACCTTATAATTTAAAGGAGTTCCATCAAAATAACCGAGTAGAAAATAAGCGTAAACGTGAATTTTTAGTCTTGTTCCAGGCTATATGGGTCATTTTTTTGAGTGATCTCATGTTTCCCGAACTATGTGGCAAAGTGGGTATAAGTGCCCTATTAACTTTTTTATTGCGTACTTTTTGTATCATTTTGATTTGCACATTCTGTAGCCTGGCTCAGACTGAAAAAAATATACGCTACATATCGCTCCTTTTAGGTCTTGGTCTGTTATTTGCTCTGGCTGGGCGGTTTACAGCATGAGTATTGGATTTGCGCTCTGTTTTGTTTTTATCTTTTTATCATTAGGACGTGACGCAAAATGGCTTGCCTTTTATGGCCTTGCCTGTGCGTTTACTGTTTCAGTAATTGGAAATGGCCCCGTCACCTTGGTCTCCTTCCTTTTACTCTTAAGCTTAAATTTTTTTGCATGGTTATTTTTACGGCAATTTACAGAAGAAGAACGTAAAGAGTCTCATATTTTGGCTTCTGTCCTGCCTGTGGCATTAACCATTATATTGCTGCTTATATTGGCGTTGGCGGGGTCTAATCTGGGGCTTGTTATGATCCTGGCCCTCGGTTTGACAGTGGCGAGCTTATGTATTGTGGCGAGTGGGGGCGCCCTTGTGCAATTTTGTGGGCTTTTAATGGCTGCAGATGGTTTATTCGTAGTCGCCTGTGTTTTTTCTTCCTGGACGTTGTTTTTCACAGCTCTTGCTTTGTGGGGTGTTATGGCGCTTTTGGGAGGAGTGTTATTACCCCGTTTGGCCTGGCGCAAAGTAGAGGAACGCTAAATGTCTTCTCTTTCTGCTGTTTTGCTGCCTTCTGTGGGGCTTTTTGCCGTTTTATGTTGGCCTTTTTTAGTGGCATGGCTCTTATGGGTATCGCGCAGAACGGGTCATGTTAAAAATTTGGCTGCTGTAGGCGCTATTTTTACTATTGGGGCGTTAGTACTTTTCCCTTCGCGTCTCGATCTTTTGGCAATAATGTCAATTGGCGTGGCAAGTTGCTTGCCGCTTTTATTATTTTGGCTTCCTCAGACTGAATTATCAGGTGCTGCTATTTCAACCCCAAAAGGGGAGCGCTTGCCTTTTCTCATTATTGGCTGTGTCTTAATGGCGCTATGTCTGTCTTCTGCATTGGCAATATGTGTTTTTATTGGTGCAGGATGCGTTATTTTAGCCTGGTGGGATGGCCAATCAACGCGCCGTGCCCTAGCGGCCTGGTCTATGGTTCGACTTAGATTATGTGGCGTTATACTGGGAATTTTGGGAGCGGCTTTATTGCATGAGGTGCCTAATGCTCATGCCGAGGTAACAGGAGAAATATTAGGGCTGGTTTTTCTGATCATTGGTTTGGGGATGATGGCCGGGTTGGGAAGCTCTTCTAATCAGACAGCTTCTTTTGTTCTGTTAGATATTGCTTTGCGTTTTGCAGCCTTAACCTTGATGTTGCGCCTTGGTTATTATCCTTTTGCCCGAGATATGATGCTTCTTGCCGGGGCAATAGGTTCAGTTATCAGTGCTCTTTTTAGAAGGCGAGAAGATGCTTTTTTGCTTTTTGTAACGTCTCTGGCCAGTTTTGCAGCAGCGATTCAGTCCCCGCTTGCTTTTCTTTTGCTTATGATAGCGGCTTTATTAGGGATGGGCATAAAGTGGCATTACCAAAGTTTGAAAATAAATTCTTTTGACTTGCCTGAATGGTGCGTGATTCCGATTTTTTTTGTGGCCCTAATGATAATAGGGCGTGATTTATCACCATTTTATTTAGGGGTGATGCTTTTGTCAGTGCTATTAAGCTGCCGTAATATTGATTTTATAAAAGGGGTTCAACATCATTTTGTAAGCTGTCTTTCACTGGATTATTTCACAAAAATTATGCTCTTTCTCATTGGCTTTACAACAATTATGGGAGCCTGCCTTATGCCTTACTCTTTCTCAGTAGGGTGGCATCCATGAGCGGTATGAGCCAATTTTTGCGTAAAGGGCAACGTATTGGTCTTTCGCATTATCTATTGGAAAGTGAGGATTGGACAAAATTTTTGAGTCTAGCGGGGCGTCCTCTTCCTTTATTGGCTTGCTGGGCTGATGAAGAGAAAGCAACAATTTTACTTTTAGAAGGTGAAAGCCCTGTACTGGTCAGTACTCCTATCAGTTTGCGGCGTTATTACGCTCCTTCCAGTCATTATCCTGTTGCATCATGGGGCGAAAGAATAGCGCGTGATTTATGGGGCGTAGAGGCTTTATATGCTTCTGATGATGCGCCTATTTTAGATGACGGTAGCTGGACGCAAACATGGCCCTTATCTAAAGAAAGATTAGACGTGCAGGGAGGTGGTCTTTCTTATCCTCAGTGCCTGCATATTTCGCCACATTGCACGACTTTACCAGGCCTTGTTGGGTTAAATTATGAACTTAAGCACGGATATATTGAAAGCTTAACGGTCGATATTGCGTCTGCTCACCGTGGGATTATATCCCAATTGCAAGGATTAACGCCAAAAGAGGCTTTACCGCTCATATCAAGAATAAGTGCTGGTGGCTTTGTTGCTCATCCCTTGGCTTTTATCCGGGCTTATGAGCAGGCACAGGGTATATATCCTCCTCCTTATGAACGCGATACACGTCTTATCCTGTTAGAAATAGAGCGTGTTAGCCTTCATCTCTTCGATTTGGCACAAACGGCGCGCTTTGCAAAAGCATCGCTTTTCGCAACTTACTGCGATCAGACACGTGAGATCATTGCGTCTTTATGTAGTGCTCATGGTATGACGCGCCGCTTAACAGATATGATTGAGTTAAAAGAAGGTGATCATAATACTATTGAAATAGTGCCTTTAGCCCAATCTATTAGAGATAGTCTTGCTTCACGTTTGGATATGTTGAGAGATCTGTATCAGCTTTACGCATCACGTTTTAAGAACCAGGTGATTTTATCCAATGATACAGCGTGGCGTTATGCTATTGGGGGCGTTATAGGCAGGGCAAGTGGCCGTTATATTGATATGCGCCGCGGGGATGTCGGTATGCGTCTTGAGGCTTTGCGCTCTTCAGGAGGGCAGGGGGGTGATGCACATGGACGTAACCTGCAAAGACTGACAGAAATAAGGGATTCCCTCGCCTTAATCAGTGAAATTATTGCCAATTTCGGTGTAGAAGATGCCACTGAACCTTTTGCCGTTACTCAGGAAGGTATTGGTGTGGTGGAGGGCGCAAGGGGTGATATCTGGTATTGGCTTGTTATGGAAAATGACCGAATAAAAACACTTCAGATACGCGATCCGGCTTTAGCTGTGATGACTGCTTTTAATGAGATGTTCCACGGTTTAAGGCCTGACCAGCTTCCTTTTGCTTTAACATCATTGGGCTTTTCCCCTGCTGCAATCGCTTTATAGGAACTAGTCCTCATGTCAAAGCATTCTGCCCCTGTGACATGGCTTTTTGCCTTTTGGGAAACAAGACAGAACAGGCCAGCCCTTAAAAAACGTGTTCGTGCTCCAAGGCCTATCAGGCTTTTTTCGTTAGAAACGGGAAGCTGTGAAGGATGTGCGATGGAAATAGCCAGCCTTGCAGGAGGGGCTTATTCTCTTAAAGCGAGCGGCTTTGAAATGGTATCAAATCCGGGTGAGGCCGATTGGCTTTTAGTAACAGGCGCTGTAACACGTAGTAACGCAGGAGCCTTGCTGGAAGCCTGGCAGGCCATGGCTGATCATAAAATATTAGTGGCCATTGGGGCTTGTGCGTTAAATGGGGGGCCATTTACAGCCCCTTATACATCTTTGGGAGGGGTGGAGAAAATAAGCCGTTTCTACCACCCAATTGCTGGTTGCCCCCCATCTCCAGAAGAATTACGTCAAGCTTTATTAGTACTGGCCGATAAAGTGTCTTCTTCTTTTTCTGCCTCGTGAACAGCTTCTGCCTCTTTTCTGAGGCGCCAATAAGAGCGGCGCGAAAAGGGAAGTAAAATGAGGTAAAGAAGACCCGCTCCTGCCAAAGCCCCCCAGGGTTCGGAGACTAAAATCGCAGCATAAAGACCCGTTCCTAAAAGTAGGGGTAACACAATATAAGAAGGAACTTTAAAGTTCTTGAAGGTCCAGACTGGCAGTGTTGAGATCAGCAAGAGTGCTATTAAAATTAAGCAGGTGGCTATGAGGTAGGGAGAGTGAGAAAATGCCTCAATAGTTTTCCAACCATTATGATGGGCTTCTAAACCCAGAAACACTGGAAATAACACTAAGCCACCACCTGCCGGGGCTGGTACACCGGAAAAGAAGCTAGCGGCATATTCTGGTTTGTTATCGTCATCAAGTGCTGCATTAAACCGGGCCAGGCGTAAAGCCATACACACAGTAAACATAAGGCACGGGATAAAGGCAAAACGCATGGTTGGGGGCAAGCCCCACATCATTAAGACGATAGGCGGAGCCACTCCAAAACAGACAAAATCAGACAGGCTGTCAAATTCTGCTCCAAAGCGTGATGTACCTTTTAAAAGGCGGGCAATGCGGCCATCCAGGCCATCAATACAGGCAGCAATAAGAAGAGCAATAACAGCGTGTTTAAAATTGCCTAATAAAGCGAATTTTATTCCGTTAAGTCCTGCACAGAGGCCCAACATGGTTAGCAGATTGGGAACCAACCTGTTAAATGAGAGCCCTCGTACTCTTACACGCCTTCTATGACGCCGTGTTGTCTTGGGAGGTTGTGTATCATGTGAGGGGCGAGGGGGGAGCGTTTCAGTCATGGTGATGGATGTTATAGTTTAGCTATAACTGTTTCCCCTCCAATCATGGTTTGACCTTCTGAAACACAAGGTGTCACACCTGGGGGAAGATAAATATCAGTGCGTGAACCAAAGCGGATAAGTCCAAAGGTTTCGCCTGCTTCTAATTTATCACCTACGGATACTTCACATAAAATGCGGCGTGCAATTAATCCTGCAATTTGCACAACAGCAATTTCTCGTCCGTCTTTTAACTTTACGCAAAGCTCATTGCGTTCATTATCAACTGACGCCTTGTCGAGACTCGCATTTAGGAACTTGCCATGATGATAGGCGATTTTTGTAATTTCACCACTGACGGGCATACGATTAATATGAACGTCTAATACGGATAAAAAAGTAGAAACGCGCCAAACAGGGTCGCTTCCCATTTCTAGTGCAGCAGGAGGAGGAACCTGGGCAATAGAAGTGATACGGCCATCAGCTCCAGCCAGAACAAGGTTACTGTCCTGCGGAGAAAAGCGTTTGGGGTCACGGAAGAAATAGAGGCAAAACCCTGCAAAAGCAAAACTTGCTTTTCCTAAAACACGGGTAAAACGCCAAGGCGTAATCTTACCGATGAAACTACCCGCTAGACCAGCAGCTATAAAAGGATAGGCAGCCCGGTGTGGGGGAGAAAGAACAAGTTTGAAAGATTGAATTAGGGACATATTGTTACTCTTTGCTTCCCCTCATGACAGCTTGATTAAGAGACCATAGGGACGTGTATTATGAGAAAGGAAATAACCTTTTGGAAGGATTATTGCAAATGTCCATACAGATTAAGCCAATTCCCGTCCTAAATGACAATTATGCTTGGCATCTTTACTCTTCTGAAGCTGCTATAATTTTCGATCCGGGCGAGGCGGCACCTATCGAAGCATTTTTGCAAGATAAGCCTCTTACGGCCATTTGTATTACGCATCATCATGCAGATCATTTGGCAGGTGCCGCCCGTTTGAGAGAGCGTTATAAAGCCCCTATTTATGGACCGACAAATATTAGCCATTTAGCTGATCATCTGCTTAAGGGCGGAGAGACTCTAAATTTTAACGACATAAAGCTTCAGGTTTATTCCTCTCCGGGTCATGCTAAGGGACATATTACTTTTTATAATGAAGCTATACCGGCCCTGATGAGTGGAGATGTTTTATTTAGTGGGGGCTGTGGGCGCTTATTTGAAGGAACGGCGGCAGAACTTTTTCACAGCCTGCGCGTTTTTGATCATTTGCCTGATCAGACACTTCTTTGCGCAGGGCACGAATATACCCAAAGCAATATGAATTTTATCGACTCTTTGGGTATAAAATCTGAAGCATTTTTACAGAGAAAATCAAAGGTAGAAGAGTTAAGAGCAAAAAATAAGCCCACTCTTCCGGTAACGCTAGGTGAAGAGCGTGCTTATAACCCTTTTTTAAGAGCAAAAACTATTGAAGAATTTGCTCATATAAGAAAACTTAAAGATGTATTTTAGGATAAAGGAAGGAAATCCAAGCCAATATCCAATGCATTAACGCTATGGGTAAGCCAACCCAGAGACAAGATATCGACCCCAGTTTCAGCGATCTCACGGGCATTATGTGGCGTAATGCCACCTGAAGCTTCGGTAATAGCACGATTATTAACCATTTTTACAGCTCGACGAAGCATGGAGGCTGACATATTATCCAGTAAGTAGGCATCGGCCCCTCCATGCAGAAGAGCCGTTTCAAGCTGCTCAAGATTATCAACTTCAAGTTCTATTTTCATTAAATGCCCAGCTCTTTGGCGCGCAAGCTTCAGGGCTGTGGCTATATCGCCGCCTAATAAAGCGATGTGATTATCTTTTAACATAATGGCATCATCTAATCGGTGACGGTGATTACGACCCCGCCAGCACGGACAGCATATTTTTGCAAAGCCCTCAAGCCTGGTAATGTTTTGCGGGTGCAACAAATACCGACATTACAGCTTTGTACTTCTCTCTGAATTATTGCAGTTATGCTCGCAATGCCACTGAGATGTGATAAAAGATTAAGGGCAACGCGCTCGCCCCCTAAAATGGCTTCTGGCGGGCCTTCTATACGCGCAATGATATCACCTGGCATGATGATATCGCCATCTTGTTTCACATAATGAAATTCGCAGTCTTTATTGAGAAGCTGGAAGGTAAGGCGAGCACCGGGCAGACCGGCGATGATGCCTTTTTGGCGGGCTTTGAAACAGGCTTTAATTCGTCTGGTTGGTTCAGAAAGAAGTGCCTGTGTTGTAACATCTCCTCCTGTGCCCAAATCTTCATAAAGAGCTGTTTTGATAATTGGTTCCCATAATAAATCGGGTAAATAAAGCGCGTTTGTCATAATGATGTCATTCCATGAGAGATTTTAAGTCAGTGATTGAATAATTAAGTCGCCGGGCTGAAAGATTTGTCTGAGGGTAGTCATTTCGCCAGTGACTCCCTCGTGATTCGGTGCGGTTCAAAGCGGCCCAGGCGATAAAAGAGGCTGTTAATGCGCAAGAATTTTTTTTACTTTCAGGCAAGATTTGAGAGAGAAATTCTTTTAACCCTTCTTCATAGCGTATAATGCCAAGGTGGCTTTCCATTAGAGAATGAAAGGCCCAATCAGATGAAAGAAAAGCTGTCTGATTTTTGAGAGGGGGGTATCTAGTTTGATTTATAGTGTGATGGTCAGAACAATAATCAATATCCTGGGCAATCCATTTCCCTAAAATCAAAGCTTCAAGAAGAGAATTGCTTGCAAGCCTGTTAGCCCCATGAAACCCAGTACAAGCGACCTCTCCATTGGCCCATAACCCAGAAATAGTCGTTCTGCCGTGTTTATCTACTTTCAAACCACCCATGTGATAATGCATAGCCGGTTGAACAGGGATGGGCTCATCATCTGGATTAAGTCCCACAGCAAGGCATGAGGCCGTGATTCCAGGGAAAATTGTGCTAAAGCGTCCTTTATCAAGATGTTGAGTGTGTAGAAAAACCCCTTTTCCTTGAGAGATCTGAAATGAAATGGCCCGCCCTACAATATCACGCGGGGCCAGCTCATCTATAAAACGCTTGCCTTCATTAGTGAGAAGAAGAGCCCCAGCCCCGCGTACAGCTTCACTAATAAGAGGAAGACGGCCTTTTATTTTGTCGGTTTTTAAGGCTGTGGGATGGAATTGAGTAAATTCTAAATCAATAGCCTCTGCTCCAGATTTCAGTGCCAGGCCTAAAGCACAACCTCTGTTATTGAGGGGAATAGTGGTGTGGGTATAAAGCCCGCCAATACTGCCAGTCGCTAAAATGCATTTATTGGTTGCGATATAGCCAGCGCTTGTCCAGAGGCCTTTAAGCTCATTATCTTCGACAAAAAAATCGAGCAGATGATGAGGTGTTAAATAGCAAATTCTCTCCTCTTTCTGGGCCATTTTAACAAGGCTTTTCATGATTAAAGACCCTGTTTGGTCACCTCCAGCAAAAACAATACGGGGATGTTGATGCGCCGCTTCTAAATGAAGTGCTAGCTGGCCATTTTCCTTACGTGTAAGAGGTACGCCCCATTTAAGTAATGTTTCAACGGCCTTAGGACCGGCATTTGTAAAATGACGAACAATTTTTTCATCACATAACCCTGCGCCTGCTTTAATTGTGTCTTGTGCGTGACATTCAGGGCTATCATTGGGGCCAATTGCTGCACTCATTCCACCTCGTGCCAATGCACTTGATGTTCCTTCTCCTCCAATGTGAGGGGCAATAATGAGGCAGGGAGATTTCAGATGTAAGGCTGTTGAATAGGCAGCTAAGCCACCGCCTATAATGACTGGCCAGCCTGTATATTGCGTTAGCAAAGGGAGAGAGGTCATTTTACCAGCAACATTCGCTCAACGGCCCTTCTGGCAGGTTCTTGCAAGGAAGGGTCAATCATGACTTCGGGGAGAGTGTTTCCAGAGCACTCCTTATATTTTTAAGAGTGATACGCTTCATATGAGGACAGAAATTACAGGGGCCTATAAATTGTGTTTTGGGATAAAGAGCAGAAAGATTTCTGGTCATTGAACACTCAGTGATGAGTAAAACCCTTTCAGGTTTGTGGTCATCAACATAGCGAATCATATCAGCTGTAGAGCCTGCCAGATCAGCCGAGGCAACGACTTCTGGGCTGCATTCAGGGTGGGCTATAACAGTGACAGGATGAAAATTCTGGCGGTATGTTTCAATTTCCTGTGGTGTAAAGTCTCTATGCACTTCGCAATAAGCAGGCCATGTATGCATTTTTATGCCTGTTTCTTTTTCAATATTGCGAGCTAAATTCTCATCTGGAATCATAATAACTTCTGGCACACCTAAACTTTCTACAATGCGGCGTGCATTGCCTGATGTGCAGCAAATATCAGTTTCGGCTTTTACAGCTACAGTGCTGTTCACATATGTTACAACCGGTACATTGGGATATTTGGCTTTTAAGCTTCTGACATTTTCAGCCGTAATGCCTTCGGCCAAAGAGCAGCCAGCTTTTAAATCGGGGATTAAAACAGTTTTATCCGGGTTCAAAAGCTTTACTGTTTCGGCCATGAAATGAACACCAGCCATGACAACGACCTGCTCTTTAATGTTCTGAGCCTCACGCGCTAAAGCGAGGCTATCGCCTTTTATATCTGCGACAGAAAGAAAAATTTCTGGTGTTTGGTAATTATGCGCCAAAATAACGGCATTACGCTCTTTTTTAAGCTTTTGAATAGCGCGCGCATCATCAGCATATCGTTCTTCCCATGTCTCGCGAGATATAGCGCCGGCTTTAGAGAAGAATTCCTGAGTGAATGTGGGCGACCGAGCAAAAGCTAAATTGTCATATTCCATCGTTAAAGGCCCCCAATATTAATTATACTCATATTGAGTATAATTAATGAAGCCAAAAGATTTTACTAGTAACTCAAGAAAATTTTATTTTTAGACGGTTATATTTTTAGTGTTTCTTCTGACAAAGGAAGAACAGCACCTGAAAGGTAACAGGCCGCGTCATTTTTCTGGCAAAAACGATATAATGAGGCTGGCCGACCTGGGGCGGAATGATCGCGCTTTCCGGTATTTTCAACTAAATTTTGATGAAGAACGAGCCGCCGAAAATTTGACTTATGAATGAGCCGCCCTGTTATGCATTCCTGAGCATGCTGTAATTGGTTGAGGGTAAAAACTTCGGGTAAAAAATCAAAAATAATTGGGCTATAGCGTATTTTAGCTCGTAACCGAGAAAAAGCTGTCGCTAAAATACGTCTATAATCATGATGCATTTCTAACCCACTATAAGGAACTGTCCTTTCCTTAGATGATTCAGCAACAAGGCCAGCTTCCCATAAAATTTCATAACGAGACAGTACAAATTCATCATTCCATTGAGCATTATTCAAACCGAAATAATGAGTGATACGGGCTTGTTTTTCTGGGTCATTTTTTGCCCAAATCATAAGTTCTTTTTGTAAATATTGGAGAGATTTATTCTCTTGGCGACGATCTTCCCAGGGAAAATAGTCATAAAAAGAACAGACGTCATAATGATCTTGCGGTAATGACTGAGAGATAGCGAGATAAGAGATACTAATCAGCCGTCTTACAGTGCCTGCATCGCTTTGGTCAGCAAACGTATAAAGCTGCTCTACAGAGCGCAAAGAGTTATGAGTTAGGGTATTTGCCCATTGCCGAAAGCCGCGCTGTAAAGAGCGCCGCTTTGCGTCAAGGGCCTGGTTTGGAAGTGTAACCCGGTCTTTTGTTAGCACAAAAGGGCCGTCACTTCCTAAAGTAACCAGAACAGCTATAAGATCTACTTCGCACAGTAGGTCTGGCATTGATTTAATGGCCCGCAAAGGCTCCCATTAATGAAGAGATTAAATTACCCAAAGCGCCTGAATCAAATGAAACGATGTCTCCATCCTTAAATTCAATACTCATCGTCAAAGGTTGCTTAAGAGAATTTTCGTCTTGTCCTATGCGGAGCAGATGGTCAAGAAAAATCTCTGATTCAGCTGTAACGTCACTGCCAGTAATAGCGCTACCATTTTGGTGATAAAAAGAGCGTATCAAGTCCCGCCATGCATCGACTTTTATGGTGCCCCTTCCACTCACATCAGGCATTGTCATCTGGCCTGACAAGGCAAGAGCAGGAATGACTTTACCCTTTTCAGGAGAAGATAAGGCAAATTGTGGTAATTGATAGCTAAGATCCTGAATTAATAATTTTCCGTGATGAGGATAATCGGCATTATCAGGATCAAGATTAACACCAAAGGCAAAATGGAATTTTTGTATGGCTGTTGATGACAAATATTTTTCGAGGCCAATGTGGCCCGTATCTGCATGACTCTCAAAAGCAATATTTCTTAAGTGATGATTAGGCGCAGCATTAAGGGTGAGTTGGCCTTTGACAGAGTCTAATTTGACTCCCGCTTTGTGAGTAGATGTCGTGACTATGCTTGTCAAAGAGTCAAAGGTGAATGGAGAGGAATATGTACCGCTTAGAGGAATCTCTTTAGGAATAAAAAAATGAGCATTATCAGAAATAAGAAATTTTTCGCCATTTTCTGATGTAAGACGTAAAACTGATTTGCCCTCTAATGTCAGAGGAAGAGCATTAGGGTTAAAAAGGCTCTTGCTCCAGAAAGCCCAGGATCCTCCAATTTTCATGCTGGTGCCTGA
The DNA here is from genome assembly GCF_009906835.1 of Aristophania vespae. NCBI lineage: Bacteria > Pseudomonadati > Pseudomonadota > Alphaproteobacteria > Acetobacterales > Acetobacteraceae > Aristophania > Aristophania vespae. Next base: position 1,284,980 of record NZ_CP047652.1, on the reverse strand, counting down.
AAAGGCAATTAAGTCATTATCTGTCTTTAATTGCATAGCAGGCGATGAGAATTTTGCCCATGCGCCGATGGGCCATCCTCCTCTTTGTGCTATGTCTAAACGAAGTTGGGAGCCTGTTTTTTGAGCATTAAGTTTGATTTGTTCGACATGTCCAGTAATGCGACTTTGAGTCCAGAAATAAAGAGCAGTATCTGCACCGAGAAGAATCACGCCAACAGCTAATATAGAGCCTAAAAGTGTGATAGTTTTTTTCTTCATTAAATAGTGATCCTGATTTCGGAGATATCTGAGCGAATATGAAGATGCTTTTATGTCTGCTAAATGCGATATTATCATTACAACAAGCATCTTAGACGCTTATCGTCCTACTCCTAGCGCATTCATAACGTTAGCAGTCAGGCAGGCGATAGAAAGAACGAAAAGCCTCGTAAATGATTGCACTGCGTTGTGCAGAGAAAAAAATTATCCGTGATGCTTTTGGAAAAAATGAGTAAGGAGCTCGAAAGCTGCACCTTTGGCGCCTGGTGGTACGTGGCCTACCGTTTGGTGATAATTATCCGTAACAGTCCCATCTTGCTCAAGATATCCTATTGTTTGGTGGTAATTATTCTCAATAGCTCCATCTTCTTCAACATGGCCTACCGTTTGGTGATAACTATCGCCAATAGTTCCATCTTCTTCAACATGGCCTATCGTTTGATGGTATCTGTCGCCAATGGTTCCATCTTTTTCAATATGGCCTACTGTTTGGTGATAACTATTGCTAATGGTTCCATCATTTTCAATATGGCCCAGCGTTTGGTGATAATTATCCTCAATGGCACCCTCTTTAATTCCACTGCTATCATATGAGGCATGAGCCACAGGGGATAATAAAAGCGAAAACGCAAAAAAAGACATGCTTAAAATAGAACGATAATATGGCATAATAAATTTCCCTTATGACTAAGTGTTATATTTCAAACCTTAATACACGAAATTAATATCATAGAAAATTATAGTTTTTAAACATTAAGACAACGTGCCACTTTTTTGTATATCTATATTTTATTCTTATAAGAGACTTTGTTACGTCTATCCCCTATATTGACGCAAATAAGTAAAATATTGAATATGACTATTCCGTTAATCTGCCCCTTACTTCCGAGAGCTACGACATATTTCAGAATAATTGATCTAATCTTTAGGCATGGCTTAGTGAGGTAATCTACGACGTGGCTCTAAGTTTTTACTATAGCAGAGGGCTACACTAGTTAGATTAAAACGCCCTTTTACACTGCCAATATATAAGAGATAACTTTTTATCCCCAATTTGTAATATACAAGGAAAGTCTCTCCCGATTCACCCTAAGAATAGTTTGGACTCATATTTGTCAAGAGTGTGAAGTGCAGAATCTTAGGTAAATTTTTGGCTAATTTCTGGGATTAAAAGCTTAAAGTATAGTTTCTAGAAAATCCTAATAAAATGAGAGGTAAAAAATGTCTTAAAAGGAGTAATAACTTAACAGAAAGACATATTTAGTTCCGATCCACAGAGTTATCCACAGATTCATAGGTTATTTTGTTGATTTTACACAACTCATCCCAGGCATTATCGAGGTGTTTAATAAGATCACGCCCTTTTGCCGGAGGTAATGGGCGTCCAATCGCTATAATTAAAGTGCCCGAGTATTTGCGCCATATTGATTTTGGCCAAAAAAGACCAGAATTAGTAACTACAGGAATGATGGGCCCTTTGGATTGCCGGGCAAGGGCTACAATACCATTTTGAATAGGAACCTTAACGCCGGGTTTGGTACGTGTGCCCTCGGGAAAAATAATAATCTGTCTTCCCTGATTTTGGGCAGTGGCAGTGTTGTCCATCATATCTCGTAAAGCTTGAGACCCTCCTTTCCGATCAACGGGGATCATACCGCTTAAAAGAAGCATGGGACCAACAAAAGGAATAAGAGTCAGTTCTTTTTTAATGATATAAGCTGGAAGTGTGACATTATTCATCCAGATAAAACCATCAAAAAAAGATTGATGCTGTGAGGCAATCATTACGGGGCCGTCAGGAATATGGTCTTTACCTCTTATTTCGATAGTAATTGAACATAAATGCTCTAACCCCCACAATACGGCCCGCGACCATGCTTTGGCGTAACGCAATGCTATGGTTTTTCTATTAAGCAGGCGAATAGGTAAGGCACCCAGACCCATAGTTAGAGTCAGGCAAAAAAGATAAAGATTAAAAATAACACCGCGTAGCAAATTCATAGACTTTCCTTGGGGCCCTAAAACTAGCTTGAACTAAGACGATGTGTAACGTTAGGGTTATAAAAAATATTACGTACAATGGCACCTAAAAATTTTATATATTCTCGGCATAATATTTTAATTACTTTTGGTGAGTACAGTGTATGTAAATTTCTTGACTGCACCCAATATGGGATAAAATGTAGTTTTGTCCCTGTGCGTTTTAACTCTAATAAAGCACGAGGCATGTGATAGCTTGACGTAACAACAACTAGGTTGTGCTTATCCTTAAGCTTGACCCACTCTGCTGTTTCTTGAGCATTGCCAGAAGTGCTATGTGCTCTGTAACCTAAAGTGATATGCGAGACTAACTCTGGCGGAAAAGTAGTGCTCTGTGCACTGTGAAAAATCTGATGCAAGTTACTATTAGGTTCTACACCTGAAATAAGTAAACGTGCTGAAGGATTTCGTTTAAGCAGATCAAGTGCAGTTTTGACTCGGTTATCTCCTCCTGTAAATACAACAATATCATAATCGCCAGCTTTAATATCGTGAGGAAATGACTCAGTCCTCGTCACGCAAATAATGAAAAAAACAAAACCCGCTAGAAATAAAGATATTATACAGCCTAAAAATGCCCAAATAAATCTGTGTTGGTAAAAAAGGGCTTTATTCATAAGAATTTATGAGACGTAAGCTTAAGTGAACAGTAAGTCAGGCCCCATCCTACCAGACAATTAAGGAGTGGTGATAAAATAATTACAAAACTCCAGAAAAAACTAAAGGGATTATGAAAGAACAGATTATATAAGGTTGTGTTTTCAAGCGGTAGCTGCAAGATGGGACGCAGCATAGATGTTATCCCATTTATGAAGGGAATAAGTACTAGCACACCCACATATCCTCCTAATAAACACCGCCAGCCAAATTGTCGCATAAGACTGCGAAAGAGGTTTTGATGCGAGCACCCTAAATGAGACAATATTTTTAAGCTATTATAATGTTTTATCCATCCACTATGAAGTGACAAAATCACGCCTAAAAAAAATACAAATTCTCCAGTCAAAATCAGAAAAAATGTAATGGTTTTATTAGCCAGGCGGAGAGGGACAGTAAGAGGATGTAAAAATTGAGATGGGGCAGGGGGGAAAACGACAATAGCTTTTGGTTCTTTGGTTACAATATTTTGCTCAAGTGTTTGACGCTCCCCTTCATAATTGACCCTTACGACAATGGGCAAAGGGCCAGGCCAGGAACTTCCCCAATTAGATAATATTTGCGTTATTTCTTCTCTAGAAACAAATTTGATATCAGTTATTTGTTTATTTGCGTGTAATATTTGAAGCAAGTCAGAACTTTGTGCTTCTGGTGATTGGGGAGTGACACTGCCAGCTTGTTGCGAAGGAGGTAAAGCAATAAGAGCGTGATCTTCTAACCGAGATTCCCAACTTTGAATGAGCGCGTTAGAGCCAATTGTCAGATCAATCCCTGCTCCTACAAGCAAAATTGATAAGGCTGCAAAAAAAGGCAGAAAATTAGAGCATAAACGCGGAACAAGTGGAGGGAAGCGTGATAAATAATTCATTTATTTTTTTCAAAACCATCTGGAACGTTTGCTTGAAACTGGTGTTCTGAGTGATTTAAAAGGAGAGCCAGTATCTGGAAATTGTGCTGGCAGATGAATAATGGGGCCGGGTAATAAATGTACTAAGTCAGATGTTTCTGTTGCAATAACGACAGTTGTTTTGCCCGTAGCGATAATTTCTTTAAGAATCGTAATAAGTTTATCCTGGACGTACTGATTAATTGTAAGAGCGAGTTTATCAATCAGTAAAAGGGCGGGTCTATTAATCAGAGCGCGGGCTATAGAAGCTTTGAGTAAGGCTGTATGGGACAGGGTCTTTGGGTAAGATTGTGCATCTTTATCTAAAGAAAGCCACCTTAAAATTGTAGTCGTATCATGGATAATTGTTTTTCGATCATACTGGTTAAGTCTTAAAGGTAGAGCGATATTGTCAAATATTGTCCATTCTTCAATAAATTCAGGATTGTCAGCAATATAGCTAATGCGAGAACGAAGAAAAGATAATGTTTTAGAAGGCATCTTTTTAGAAATATCGTTTCCAAATAAATTGAAGGTGCCTTTTGAAAAAGAACGTTGCAGGGCAAGAATTTCAAGCAAGCTGGTTTTTCCACTTTCAGGGGGCCCCAGGAGCCAGTAATGGCTTCCTATTTCCAAACGGAGAGATAGTGTTTGCTGATTCTGCGGATGATAATCCCGAGAAATAGGAAGCGTTAGATTGTGTAGCTCAATCATTCAAAAACTTAAGCATTAAAATTCTTAACCATTTAATTGCAAAATTTTAAAGTTGTATCGTCTAGTTAGAATTAAAGGCGGCGACCAAGCCATGTTGCAATCGTGGCACAAAGGGCAGCCAAAGCCATGAGTAAAAAACCATCAATGATTAAACCATGAGCGGTTAGGGTATGCCCCATTATGTCCAGGCGAGTCGGAAGCGATTGCGTAATGTGGTTAATGAGTTCTTTTGTTTGAGGGTCACTACTGGTGGTGACAACATTCTGATTCACAACTCCAATGAGGTGAGGCAAAAAAGTCCAGCCAAAGCCAAGAATGAGGGCTAAAGGTGCAAAAAGTTCGCAAACTTGAAGCAAAAAACAAGCTAAAAAATGAAAAACTCCCCAAATGCCAGTCAGGAGAATACGGCCTGCAAAAGGTTGTTTTGATAATGAAGACCGTTCCTTCGAGGAGAAAGAAGGCTGTGTAAGGCGCCTTGTTTCAGGCGATGTCAGTGGTGAAGAGTGATCATTCATAAAGCTTTGAAACCTTTTATGAGTTCAGAAGGGCCAATAGACCTCATCAAATATAGGCTCATTATATTATAGGGCCTATAAGTGACTATAATACCAATGAGCCTATACGCGTTTTTCGCCTAGCGGATAAAGGGGTTATTATGCAAATTTTCCGTCCTGCAGAACTGGAAAAAATTAATATCCTTCTTGTTGAACCAGACGGGGAGGAGCAGGGAAAAATAAAGCACCTCCTTTTATCACAAGGCTTTCATCTTGTCTGTGTAGAGTGTGCTGAGAATGCTTTACCCGTTCTTGAGCAAAGCAGAGTTAACGGGCTGCCAGATTTAATCGTGGTTTGTACCTGGCTTGCTGGAATGAGTGCAGGACAGCTCGTGCGCCGGTTACGTCTTGATGGGTGGCTGCGCTCCATCCCTGTCTTGATGCTCACAGAAGATGTTTCTTCTGGTGTAGAGCGGGATGGTTTGGAAAGTGGCGCAGATGCTTATATTTCGCGTTCTGCTCATCCAGATCTTTTATTTTTACGCATTAGGGCCTTACTCCAAACAGGCACAGAGAGAATCCCGGAAGAAGATTCTGCCAAACTCCGTCGGGCCCGTATTGTTATTGTTAATCCTCCTACCGATGAATCCCTCTTAAATTTTTGGGAAAACGCACAGGCCGAATTCTTAGAAGATGATTTGGATGATGATTACCAGGAAGGCCCAGGGTTAGGTGAGCTTTTATGGAGAGATGGCTATACAGTTACAACAGTTGAACGATCGACCGATTTGATTGAGGGAGGCTGGTTGGGAAGTGGTTCAGCACCTGACTGTTTGGTACTAGTTGACCTTGGTAAGGGAGAAGGAGATTTAGAATTCTGCCAACTTATAGAAAAACGTCGTCAAGCCATTAAGGAAGCAGGGGCGACGCCTTTTCGTATTTTGGGGATTGTTGAAGCTCAAAGATTTCGTGGGCAATCATCTGTTGCGTATTTAGAAGCAGGCATAGATGATCTTGTATCAAGTGACATTTCATTAGATGTTCTGGCACTAAGAATTCGCACTTTAGCTCAAAGGCGCATGGCTGAAGAGAGCTTTCGGCAAAAAGAGTCAGAACGCCAGAGAGCTGCTATTGCTTTAGAGGCAGCCCGTGCCAAAGCTGAGATGGCTGAGGCTTTGGAGCAGGCTAACCAGGAACTTGCTCATACTAACACGCAGCTTATCCAGGCACAGGCAAAGTTGGTTCATACAGCCAAGATGGCTTCTTTAGGCGAACTCGTGGCAGGGATTGCCCATGAAATTAATAACCCCCTTGCTTTTACCATAAGCCATGCCAGCACTGTTGCTGCTAGCCTGGCAGCCTTGAAAACCGAAGTTACATCTGAAGACACACGGAAAAAGATTGAAAAAGGATCGTCTCGACTGGAGGCTATGAAAATAGGCCTTCAGCGCATTCAAAATCTTGTTGTTGGTTTGCGTCGTTTCTCACGTTTAGACGAAACTGTATTTCAGAAAGTAGATGTGGTTGAAGCTTTGGAGATAACATTAACGCTTTTGGCTCACAAACTCGGCAAGAATATTCAGGTGACCAAAAAATTAGAGGCGCCATCTCATTTAATTTGCCAGGCCTCTCTTATTAATCAAGCAGTCATGAATATTATTTCAAACGCAGCCGATGCCATTGCTTCGGGTTATAAAGCGTCTGAGCCTGCTCAGGGTCATATAGAAATTGCGACACATCTTCAAAATGATAGCTATATCATTACTGTTTGTGATGATGGGACAGGCCTAAAAGAAGATGTTCAACACAGGGTTTTTGATCCGTTTTTTACAACCAAACCAGTTGGAGAAGGGACTGGCCTAGGTTTGGCTATCGCCCATGGCGTAGTAGAGGCACATGGTGGCACGATCGAAATTGGTCCTGGATTATGGGAGCATAAGCCTGCTAGTGGTACTTGTTTTAGGCTCGTCATTCCTGTTTACCAAACGCCAGAAGGTTTGGCTGCAAAGGGGCGCGTTAAATAATGTCTCAAGAGACTGCTAGTCAAGAAATGGTTTATTCCAGAACTGATAATGATCGCCCGACTATTTTGCTTGTGGATGATGAAGAGGAAATTCTCATCGCTTTGAGTGATATCTTAGAAGATGATTATACTCTTCTGACAACGACTGACCCTTTGGAAGCCCTGGAGCTATTATCGCAGCACCCAGAAACAGCAACGATTATCTCTGATCAAAGAATGCCAGGCTTGATGGGGGACCGGTTTTTAGCTCGTGCTGACGAAATTTCTGATGCACGTAGCATTCTTTTAACAGGCTATGCAGACCTTGAGGCTGTTGTTTCAGCCCTTAATGAGGGCAATGTACAGGCTTATATCCACAAACCCTGGGAGTCTGAATCACTTCGTACTTTAGTCGCTGAAGTCACTCAGCATTGTCTTTCTCAGAGAGCTTTACGTACAGAGCAAGCTTTATTGCGTGGCTTAATGGAAGCTCTTCCCCTTAATCTTATTTTTTCTGATGCACAGGGGAATTCCATACGGAGTAATGTCAAAGATAAGTTAGATGAATATTGGGGAGATGAAATAACCCATTATCCCCCTGCCTTGCGTGATGAAATTTTAAAAATGCGGGAAGAAACCCGTCGCAATGGGCAGTCAGAACGTCTTGTTGCTGAACAAGTCACAACAAATTCTGGTGCCATAAAAACACGGTGGCATGAGCTCAATAGGCTTACTTTAGCCTGGCCAAAAAATGTCCCTCAAGAGCAGGCCTGGCAAGTCTGTCTTGATCGTGACGTTACGCGTCGCGTGACAATTGAATCTCAGTTGCGTCAGGCAGAAAGATTAGAGTCTCTTGGCACCTTGGCAGGAGGAGTTGCACATGATTTTAACAATCTTCTGGCGGCTATTTCTGGGTCTTTGGAAATGCTTGAAGATGATATTGCGCCTGATAAGCTCCAGGCGCTCCGTTTTTTGCAGCAGGCTAAAGATGCTGTTCAGAGAGGGGCGGCTTTAACGCGGCGTTTACTGCAATTTGGCCGGTCAAAGCAGGATTCACTAAAAGAAGTTCCTATAAGGCGGTTTTTAGCTGATTTAGAAGGAATTTTAGGGCAAAGTCTGCGAGGGGGAGGGCAACGCTGCGAGTTGGTTATTCACCCCGTATCAGAAGGCGTTCCCCTTATTCTGACTGACCCTCAGCAGCTCGAAATGGCCTTGCTTAATCTTTGTGTCAATGCGCGTGATGCTATGCCACATGGGGGAAAGGTTGAGATCAAAGCACGATTAGTGGAGCATAGTTTGAAAAATGCCCCGTCTTACTGTGCACCTTGTCATGCTGTTGCTTTAGATGTGGCCGATGAAGGGGAGGGTATGCCTCCCGAGATTATTGACCGCATTTTTGATCCCTTTTTCACAACAAAAGAGGTAGGAAAAGGCACCGGATTGGGTTTATCAGGTGTTTATGGATTCATTACACGCTGTTACGGCGATATTCGGGTTATTAGTAAGCCGCAACAGGGCACTGTAATGACGTTATTTTTACCCATAGTCACGTCTCAGATTACAGAAGAAAGCTCGAAAGAAAACTTTCACGCAGCAACAGACAATCAGAAAGCGCAAAAACATCGTATCTTGGTTGTTGATGACGAAGATATGATTAGACTGGTTGTTTCTAATTTTCTTGAAATTGATGGCTTGGAAGTCAAGAATGCGCGGAATTTGGATGAGGCTTTAGCTCTTCTTGATAGTGGCTATCACCCTGACCTTGCGATATTAGATGTACGTATGCCCAGCCATGATGGGCCGAGTTGTGCAAGATTTTTGCAGCAACGTCTTCCTAACATAAAGCTTTTATATATGAGCGGGGATGTCGCAAATCTTGATTTGGGAGGGGCCCCCCTTCTTTCAAAACCTTTTACTCAAGAGATGCTGTTACGTTCAGTGCATGAACTTATGAATTGAAGAATTGCCTTGTTAGGGCTTGAGTTTAAAGAACAAATTACCATTTTGGAATTTATGATGAACCATTCTTCCCATGACCCTATTGGGTGGCACGGCACAACAATTTTATGTGTCCGTCGTAACAATCAAGTGGCAATGGCTGGAGATGGCCAAGTGACACTTGGTCAAACTGTCATTAAAGGCAATGCCCGCAAGGTAAGACGTATAGGCCCAGATGATTCCATTTTGGCAGGATTTGCCGGTGCAACGGCAGATGCTTTTACCTTGCTTGAAAGATTAGAAGCAAAGTTAGAGCGTTATCCTGGCCAGTTAGAACGTGCCTGTGTTGAACTTGCGAAGGATTGGCGAACTGACCGCTATCTGCGCAGGTTAGAGGCAATGATGGCTGTTGCAGATAAAGAACGTTCTTTTACACTCACTGGTAATGGCGATGTTTTAGAACCAGAAGATGGTATTATTGCCATTGGTTCAGGCGGAAATTTTGCTCTTTCAGCAGCTCGTGCCTTGCTAACGGTGGATAATTTAGAAGCTGAGGAAATAGCAAGGCGTGCTATGAAAATCGCGGGTGACATATGTGTTTATACCAATCACTCTGTGCGTGTTGAGACCCTTACCAATGAAAAGGGAGCGGATGTATGAGCGGTTCAGAATTAGCACCCAGAGCTATTGTAGCAGAGCTGGATCGTTATATTGTTGGTCAAAGTGATGCTAAGCGTGCAGTAGCCATTGCCTTACGTAATCGCTGGCGCAGGGCGCAGCTTGAAGGCACTATGCGCGAAGAAGTGGTGCCCAAAAATATATTAATGATTGGGCCTACCGGTTGCGGTAAAACCGAAATTGCACGCCGATTGGCGAAACTGGCTAACGCCCCTTTCATTAAAATTGAGGCGACAAAATTCACCGAAGTAGGTTATGTCGGGCGTGATGTTGACAGTATTGTGCGTGACTTAGTCGAAGTGGCACGTTCAATGCTTCGCAAGCAAAAGCGCAAAGATGTTGAAGGCCTTGCGCAGGAAGCTACAGAAGAGCGTCTGCTAGATGTATTGGTTGGCAAAGAAGCTTCGGCTGATACACGGACGCGCTTTAGGCAAATGCTTCATAAAGGCGATTTCGAGGATAAAGAAATCGAAATTGAGCTTTCAAGCGACAAAGCCGCTTCGCAAAATATGGGTAATGGTGACTTACCTCCAGGTATTGTGCCCGGTCAGGTTATTAATCTGAGCGATATGATGCGTAATATGATGGGGCGCACAAAAACAAAGCGAAAAATGACCATTGCCAAAGCCCGCGAACAAATCTTGCGTGAAGAGGCAGATAATCTGTTAGATGATGATGCATTAGATCAAGAATCTCTTCTTTTTACGCAAAATAACGGTATCGTTTTTCTTGATGAAATCGATAAAGTTTGCGCTACATCAGAACAAGGCTCGCGTAGTGGTAATGTTTCAAGAGAAGGTGTGCAACGCGACCTGCTGCCTCTAATTGAAGGGACAACGGTCAATACGAAATATGGTCCAGTCAAAACAGACCATATTCTCTTTATTACGTCGGGGGCATTCCATCTGGCAAAGCCATCTGATTTATTGCCAGAGCTACAAGGTAGACTGCCTATTCGTGTTGAGCTGGCTGGTCTAAATCGTAATGATTTGCGCCGTATTTTAATGGAGCCTGAGCATTCTCTCATTAAGCAATATGTTGCTTTAATGAAAACTGAGGGTGTGACTCTGGAATTTAGTGACAAAGCTATTGATGCTTTGGCTGACGTTGCTGCTGATATTAATGAACGCGTTGAAAATATTGGTGCCAGACGATTAGCCACAGTGTTAGAGCGTCTTCTTGAAGACGTTTCTTTCACGGCTTCTGAGAAAAAGGGTGAGACTATTCACGTTACTGAGCAGGATGTGCAGGAAAAAGTAGCACCTTTGGCTCGTAAGGGTGATTTAAGTCGCTTTATCCTTTAAGAAGATTTTCTAAGGGCCACTTTCCAGAGGTAAAAACATAATAATATGTCAGACCAGATAACGCTTCCTTTCCTGCAACCTCAGGAGCCTAGCGCTGTAGAAGCTATTGATATGATTAAAGAAGAGCTAGACCTCTTTGATGATTGGATGGAGCGTTATCAATATATTATTGAGCTCGGACGCAAATTACCTGCTTTTCCCTCTGAATGGCAAAATGACGAACACCGCGTTCCTGGCTGCCAAAGTCAGGTATGGCTTGAAGCAAAATTTGATCAGGGAAAGCTTTATTTTGCCGGAGCTTCTGATGCGGCTATTGTACAAGGGCTTGTTGCTTTGCTTTTACGTGTTTATTCGGGCAGGCGTCCGGCCGAAATTTTAGAAACAGGATCATCTTTCTTACATGATCTTGGTTTAGTAAAAGCACTTTCTACAAATAGAGGTAATGGCGTAGAAGCAATGGCCCAGTCTATCAGGCAATATGCAGCTTCTCTTTAAAAAACAACTTAGAGATTAACGAAAAAATGCCCTTTTTTATAAGAAAAAAGGGCATTTTTGCGATTTTATTGTTCTGCGGTAGGAGCTTCTGGAACCTGGGCAGTTTTTGCAGGCATGTCAGATTTCATTGCATCTGGTGCCATTGAAGAAGCTTTATTTTGCAAGTTTTCGGCTGGAGCTTTTAAATTCTGCTCTGTAGCCTCTTTGCTATGTTGCATAGCTTCATCTTTTTTGTGAGAAGCGCATTTCGTAAATTTCCCTTTTTCATCGCGGCAATGTTTTTTTGCTTTATGATGTTTGTGACATTTTGCAAAATGGCCTTTTTCATCACGACAATGATGGCCAGCGTTATGAGCTAACGCAGCTTGCCCACTAAGAGCGGTAAAAGTAAGAGCAGCAAAAGCGATACGACGAAGTGTCATGATAATCCCCTTAGGAGGAATAAGAAAATATCCATGTAAAATTACACGAACTATTTGACTCTATATTCTAAATTTTCAAAAGAATAGTTAAAGATGTGTAATTTATATTTAAGGAACAAAGACAAAAAAAGGCGCCCTTTTAAAGAGCGCCTTTCCTTAAGAAAAACCTGAATATTGTAGGTCATTCTTATTTTTTCTCATTACCCTCATCAAGGGTATATGCGATGAGATAGTCTCCCATTTTTGTTGGGAAAGATGCGTGCCCACCTGCATAAGTCACAATATATTGACGCCCATTAACTGAGTAAGTCATTGGGGTAGATTGTGCACCAGCTGGCAAACGGTCACTCCAAAGCATTTTACCCGTAGTGAGGTCATAAGCTCTGATATAGCGATCCATCGTACCTGTTAAGAAACCAACATTACCTGCGGTAACTAACGGCCCACCTAAACTTGGCACCCCAATTTTTACAGGAGGCAAGGGAACAGGAATGGGTGTTCCATAAAGTGAGTCTTGCATGGTTCCGTTACGGTGACGATAAACAACCTTATTTGTGCGCAGATCAATACCAGCAACTTCACCCCAAGGTGGCGTACGGCATGGGATTCTAACGCCCAGTTTTGTCAAAAGAGGGTTCATAAAGGGTGAAAGTTTTACAGCGTAAGGAATACCGTAATTATGCTGTAATCCGCTTTCCTTGCCCTTCTTTTTGGACATATTTTGATCTGGCCATAGGGGGTTACCTGGGCCGCGAGGTACTAGCTGAGAAACGAAAGGTAAACTGATTGGGTTAGCAAAAGCGATTTGGCGCTGAGGATCAACTCCCAAACCACCCCATTCAAACATTCCCAAATTACCAGGGAACACTAAAGTTCCTTGTAAAGAAGGAGGTGTAAACGGCCCTTCATAGCGTAGGCTATGGAAGTAAATGCTACAAACCATCTGATCAAGTGTGCTACCGCCCCAAATATCTTTGTCACTCAAAGGTTTAGTCGGGCGCAAGCTCAGGCGAGAATATGGTTGGGTTGGGCTTGTATGGTCACCAGCAACAGGTTTTTGCGGTACAGCCATTTCGGGTGCATCAACAATAGGTTTACCTGTGCGACGATCAAGAACAAATATATCACCAGTTTTGGTAGGGATATAAATAGCCGGTACAGTTGAACCATCTTTTTGAGTGATATCAACAAGGCTTGGTTGAGAACTGACATCCATATCCCACAGGTCATGATGCACAGTTTGATAGAACCAAACAAGTTTCCCATTATCAGCGTTCAGAGCTATGACGCCAGGAACAAAACGTTCTGCTTCTTTGGAACGATAACCGCCCCACTGGTCAGGTGTGCCTACGCCCATTGGAATATAAACAAGGTTTAACTTCTTGTCGTAAGCAGAGATTGTCCATGAGTTTGGCGAATTTGGATGAAAGTGCGGATGTTCTTCACTTGGCATTTCATTTGGGTCTGGGTTAGCTGCATCAAAGACCCAGGCTAATTTACCTGTGTAAACATCATAAGCACGTGTTGCACCAGAAGGCTGTCTGACAGAGCCATTATCTGTAACTGCACTGTTAACGATAATAAATTTGTCAGTCACAACAGGAGGAGATGTAGGTTCGTAATCGCCTAATGTGTCATATGGCTGATGTGAGAAACGTAAATCAACTTCACCATCTTTACCAAAGGCAGAGCATTTTTTGCCTGTTTCGGCATCAACTTCAACAATGCGGCCATCATTTACAGGTAGAATAATGCGTTTTGCACAATCTGTGTCTGTAACATCTTTACCTTCAGAATCAACTGCATTTGCAGGTTTGGCATGAAAGCTAACGCCGCGGCAGGTGAGATGTTGGAAGCTGGGTTGAGAATCAAGCTTAGGGTCAAAAACCCATTTCTCTTTTCCTGTAGCAGCATCTATAGCGAAGAGCTTCTGGTGCAGAGAACAGAAATAAAGAGTATTATCGAACTCGATTGGCGTTGCTTCGTTAGTGGCTTCACCAGAATCCTGTGATGTTTGGAAATCTTTTGTCCTCATCACCCAGGCTACTTTGAGCTTATTAACGTTTTTATCGTTAATCTGTGTCAGAGGAGACCAGCGATTGCCTTCCTGAGTCCGTCCATAAGAATGCCATTCCTCAGCAGGTACATTTTCTGCATTCTCAATTTGGGCATTTACGATCTTTGTGGGTAATTGACCAGCAATATCGGTAGGATCAGAAAACCAGCCAGCCACTAGAGTAATGACACCCAGAACAATTGTGCCAAGGAGAGGTAGGCTTGCGGCACGGCTTGCTGAAAGAGCACGTGTAACCCAGGGCAGGCTCAACACGATTCCAACCACCAGGGCAACATCTAACCATGGAAGAAGTGACCAAAAGTCAAATCCAACAAGGAAAATAGCCCAAATGATTGTGCCAAGAAGAATAAGCGCAAAAAGTGCTAATCCTGCCGGGTTACGTTTAAAGAGGAGGGCGCTGGTGAGCAAATAGCCGATACCGGCAATCAGATAATAAAAGGGGCCACCCACGACGACGTTCCAAACGCCACCAATTGTGAGTAGTAACCCGATGATTGCCACAATTAGGGCAATAATTGTGAGCCAGACTCCTCCCTTTCGGGATGTAGAAGACATAGAAAACCCTGCTAATTAGTTGTCAGAAAGAATGACCTAACGTTACTTAAATTGCGGTGTAACGTCTAGAAGTTAGATTTAAAGCTATTCCCCTAAAGAATATATTTGTTACTCGCAAGATAATATAACATTTTAGTTTAACAGAGATCTTACGTCTTAATTGTTAAGAATAAATTTTTCTTACAAAGAATAAGAGATAGAATATTAAAATAGTTTTTATATTACTGCTTAATACAAGCTATTTTCTCAGGGTTATTATACGAATTTCTGAGTATAATGATATTTTTATGAAGCTTCAAAATTAGTGATTTTCCGTAAAGCTTTAAGACTTGTTTTGTGCTCTTTTTTCTTGCTCTGGGGCGGAAATCCTCTTATAAGCGCGGGAATCGACACGCGCCCGGGCTCAATTGTGGCATGCCTGGCCGTGAGGTTGCATTGGGTTTTGTCAATGTAGCCTTCAAAAAGTTTAAGGGAGAGACAAATGCCCAAGATGAAGACGAAGTCTTCGGTTAAAAAGCGGTTTAAAATTACCGCAACCGGTAAAGTGATGTGCGGACCTGGCAATAAACGCCATGGCTTGATCAATCGCCCCCAGAAAATGAAACGTTCTAACCGTGGTCCTCAAACAATGACAGATATGGACGCACGTACAATTAAACAGTGGGCGCCCTACGGGCTATCGTAAGGAGATAAAAGACCATGGCACGTGTTAAACGGGGCAATACCTCCCACGCTCGTCACAAAAAAGTTCTAAAACTCGCTAAGGGTTATCGCGGTCGTTCTTCTACGAACTACCGTATTGCTCTCGAACGCGTTGAAAAAGGGCTTCAATACGCATATCGCGATCGTCGCAACAAAAAACGTGATTTCCGTGCTTTGTGGATTCAACGTATCAATGCGGCAGTCCGTGAGCATGGCTTAACTTACAGCCGCTTCATTAACGGGCTTGCTAAAGCTGGTATTGAAATTGATCGTAAAGTTTTAGCAGCTATCGCTTATGATAATGCTGATGCTTTTGCTGAGATCGTGCGTAAAGCTCAGGCAGCTCTGTAAGACATATTTTACATTGAGTTCTGTGTTATCTCTCCCTCTTTAAAAGAGGGAGATGTGATTAACGGGCTGTCTCTTTATTAAAAGAGCAGCCCGTTTTCTTTTGGTGGTGGAAGATAGGCATTATGGCCAACGATCTCGACGCTTTGAAACAGGAAACCATAGAGGCTCTTATCGCAGCAAACACTCATAATGAGTGGGATGCGGTGCGTGTAGGCACTTTAGGCCGCTCTGGAAAACTGACGATGCTTTTACGCCAGCTAGGGCAAGTTCCAGCTG
The DNA here is from genome assembly GCF_009906835.1 of Aristophania vespae. NCBI lineage: Bacteria > Pseudomonadati > Pseudomonadota > Alphaproteobacteria > Acetobacterales > Acetobacteraceae > Aristophania > Aristophania vespae. The sequence continues at coordinate 1,269,131 of NZ_CP047652.1, read as the reverse complement.
AAGAGAGAAAAGCACGCGGTCAGGAATTAAATCGATTGCGTGACGAGTTGACCAAATTAATTGAGAAGCGCGGTAAAGAAATCGAAGAGCTTGCTTTAGAGGCTCGTCTAAAAGAAGAGCGTGTTGACGTAACTCTTCCACCGCCTCTTGAGCCTCAGGGTTTAATCCATCCTATTAGCCGCACCATTGAAGAAATGACGGCAATTTTTGCGCGTATGGGATTTTCTGTTGCAGAGGGGCCGGATATTGAAACGCAGTGGCATAATTTCTCTGCTTTAAATACACCAGATCATCATCCTGCTCGCACAGAACAAGATACATTTTATCTCCTGGACGAAGAAGGACAGGGGGAGCCGCGTGTTTTAAGGACGCAAACCTCTGGTGTGCAGATACGTACAATGCTTGGGCAAAATCCACCCATTCGTATTATTGCCCCAGGTCGTACTTACCGAGCTGATCATGATGCCACTCATTCACCAATGTTTCATCAATGTGAAGGTTTGGTCATTGATAAAAATATTACCCTTGGCCACCTTAAGGGCTGTTTGATAGAATTTTTGCGGGCTTATTTTAATAAACCTGATTTGCCTGTGCGTTTTCGCTCTTCCTATTTTCCTTTTACTGAACCGTCTATGGAAGTGGATATTGGCTGGTCACGAAAAACGGGTGAAATTGGCGCAGGAGCTGATTGGCTAGAAGTTTTAGGGGCAGGTATGGTCAATCCACGTGTGCTCGCTAATTGTGGCCTTGACCCCGCTGAATGGCAAGGTTTTGCTTTTGGTATGGGGGTAGAGCGTTTGGCCATGTTAAAAAATGGCATTGCTGATTTACGGTCTTTTTACGAAAGTGATTTGCGCTGGCTCCGTCATTATGGATTTTCAGCCTTCTCATCTTCTGGTTTGGCAGAGGGCTGCTAACATGAAATTTTCTCTTTCCTGGCTACGCGACCATTTAGATTTTACGGCCTCTTTAGATGAGCTCTGTGCGGCATTAAACCGGATTGGGCTCGAAGTTGAAGCCATTGATGACCCAACAAAGCGCCTTTCAGGATTTCGCACAGCAAAAATTCTTGAAGCGGTAAAACATCCCGATGCTGATCGCTTGCAGGTTTGTAAGGTTAATGCAGGTCCAGGGATGGAAGAGCTTCAAGTTGTTTGTGGGGCTCCTAATGCTCGGACAGGCTTACATGTCATATTTGCTCCTCCTGGCACATATATTCCCGGCAGTGACATAACCATCAAGGCCGGTAAAATTCGCGGTCAAAAGAGTGAAGGTATGCTTTGCTCCTTACGCGAATTGGGCTTGGGCGAGGAAAGCGACGGTATTGCCGAGTTATCTTCCTTAGCGCCAGTCGGTGAAGATTATGTTTACTATGCCAAGCTGGATGATCCAGTCATCGAAATCGCCATTACACCTAATCGTGGTGACGCACTTAGTGTCAGAGGAATTGCCCGTGATCTCGCTGCGGCAGGGGTAGGGCATTTAAAACCCTGGCTGACTGAGGCGATTGAAAGTAAAATTTCAACACCATTTAATTGGAAGCTGAGCCATTCTGCATGCTCTTTCGTAATGGGGCGGGTTATTCGTGGCGTTAAAAACGGTCCTTCTCCAGAATGGCTTAAAAGACGTCTGGACTCAGTAGGCGTAAAGTCACATTCAGCGCTTGTCGATATTACCAATTACGTGATGTATGATATCGGGCGTCCCCTACACGTATTTGATGCAGCCAAACTTTCCGGTAGTGAGCTAAATATCACTCATGCCGCTTGTGAAAGCTTTAAAGCTCTTGATGGTAAAGATTATGTCCTTGGTACAGAGGATATGATTATTGCTGATAATAAAGGCGTGCAATCCCTTGCCGGCATTATTGGAGGCGAAGCCAGTTCTGTTGATGAAAATAGCACAGATATATTTGTCGAATCAGGCTATTTTGATGCTGTCCAGATTGCTCTAACTGGCCGTCGGCTCGGTATCAATTCTGATGCGCGTTATCGTTTTGAACGTGGTGTTGATCCTGCATTAGTGCGGAACGGTTTGGAAGCAGCCAGTGCTCTTATAATTTCTCTCTGTGGTGGTGAAGCTGGTGAGGTCGTAGAAGCTGGAAAAGAGCCGGCATGGCAACGCACAGCAACATTGCGTTTTGAGAAATTAAAAACACTTGCAGGCATGGATATTGCTTCTCATGAGGCTGTTACGTCTTTAGAGCATTTAGGTTTTGAAGTCAGAGAGCAAAATGACGAGAAAGCGACATTTGCTGTTCCATCATGGCGTCATGATATTGCTTCAGCTCAACCTTTGTCTCAGGCTCCAACATTAACAAAAGAGCAGGCAGAAAAAGCTTCACTACATGTGAATGAGATTGAAGCTGAATGTGATCTGATTGAGGAAGTGCTCCGTCTTAAAGGTATAGATACAGTAGCGCCTCAATCCTTGCCGCCTTTGAATGAGAGAACTGTTTTTTCTCAGCAAACCCAGCAGGCACGTCACTCTATGTTGCGACGTCTTTGCGCTGCACGGGGTTATATGGAGACAGTTGGTTTCTCTTTTGTTTCTGATCAGGATGCCAGCTATTTTGATGAGATTTGTGAAAGTGAAAAGATCTTAAACCCCATTGCTTCAGATCTAAATCAATTACGTCCAACGCCTCTTATAAATCTTTTACGGGCGCTGGATCGTAATCTGGCACGTGGTTTAGGACAGAATGGAGAAGCTGCTTTCTTCGAGATTGGTCCATCCTTTGGTAAGCAGGGTAGTCGTTATGTTCTTTCTGCTGTTCGTGGTGGTGTGAGTGCTCGTGCCCCAGGAAAGGTGGCACAAGAGCCAGATTGGCTGACAGCAAAAGCTGATTTATTAGCGGCTTTAGAGTTGTGGGGTGTACCAGACGTCTCACTCACTACAACATCAGATGCTCCAAAATATTATCATCCTGGTCGTTCCGGTGTTGTGCGCCAGGGCCCTAAATTGGTTCTGGGTAGTTTTGGAGAGCTTCATCCTACAGTAGCACGCCATTTTGGCCTAACGGGGACAATTGCCGTTTTTGAACTCAATATTGGTAATGTTCCAATGCCAAAAAATAAACGCAAAGCAGCACCGGATTTGTCTCCCCTGCAGCCTGTAAGAAGAGACTTTGCTTTCTTGTCACCCAAAGAAGTTGACGTGCAGGATTTGATTAAAGCTGCGCGCATGGCAGATCGTAAACTTGTTACGGATGTGCGTTTATTTGATATATATGAAGGTGATAAATTACCTGAGGGTTATCGTTCCATAGGAATCGAGGTTACGTTGCAGCCAAAGCAGGAAAGCTTGACGGATCAACAGCTCGAGGCCTTAGCAGCTAATATTGAACGAGCTGTCCAAAAAGTGACAGGAGCTGTATTGAGACGATAATTATGAACTGAGGAAAGCCAGCATGGTCCAAAGAATTGCCGTTCAGGGTCAGATGCAAATGCATCAACGTGGCCGCGTTGTTTGGATTCTTGCGGGAGAGACCAGCGGTGATGTGATCGGAGCGCGTCTTATGGAAGCTTTTCATAAGCGCGATCCTGAAATTGTTTTTGCTGGTGTGGGGGAGGCCGCATGGAGGCTCTGGGGTTAAGGAGTCTCTTTCCCATGGATGATTTAGCGGTCATGGGGTTTTTAGAAATTGTTCCGCGTTTAAGGATGCTGTCACAGCGTTTATTAGAAGCGGAGTTAGATATTAAGCTCAGACGCCCCGATGTTGTTATTACCATTGATAGTCCTGGCTTTTCGTTTCGCCTGCTAAAACGTATTGCTCCTTTAGGTATAAAGAGAGTGCATTATGTAGCCCCTCAGGTATGGGCATGGCGCGAAAAACGCTTAAAAAAATATCATGGCCTGTGGGACCGGCTACTTTGTTTATTTCCGTTTGAACCTGAGTGGTTTGCCAAGCGTGGATTTGAAGGTAGGTTTGTTGGTCACCCCGTTTTGCAGGCTGGGGTGGCTCACGGCAAAGCCTATCGTTTTCGAAAGCGGCATGATATCTCGGATACGGCGCCAGTTCTTATTTTAATGCCAGGAAGTCGAAGTTCTGAAGTCCCAAAATTAATGCCCGTTTTCCATCAAATGGTAAAACTTCTTGTTAAAGAATTTCCAGATCTTTGTCTGGTCATTCCCGTTGTGCCTGCTATGGCGCCTTTAGTGCGGCATTATCTTAAAAAATGGGAAGTCCAACCTCGCCTGGTAACAGATATCCAGGATAAACATGATGCATATGCGGCGGCTCAATGTGCTGTTACAAAATCTGGCACTTCCACGTTAGAGCTGGCTATGGGGCGTGTGCCCATGGTTGTTACTTACAAGGTCAATTGGTTATCTGCATTTATTGCGAGGCATTTAATTAAAGTACCTTATGTGGCCATGGTAAATCTTTTGATGGGTACAGCGATTGTACCTGAGCTTTTGCAAAAAGACTGTAGAGCAGATTTATTAGCCGAAACAATTTCAGAGCTTTTGCGGTCTCCTTTTAAAGCAGATGCCCAAAAAGGTGCTTTTAGTAGCCTTTTACAAAAATTAAGTCCCCCTCGAGGGGAGACTCCTGCTGATGCGGCTGTAATGGAAATTCTTGCCTTAATGGATGGGGAAGAGGTTTAAGTCTTCAAAAAGAACTTTTGGAAGGCCCTGACATACTTTTGAATCCTGCCAGAATTATTTCAAAGTGAGATCCTGCTGACGCGGCTGTAATGGAAATTCCTGCTTTAATGGGCAGAGAAGAGGTTTGTGACCTCCGAGAAGACCTTCTCGAAAGGCTCTGCCGTGTTTTTAGAGCCTAACAAGACCATTCTAAAGAAAGACTTCCTGCTGTTGCGGCTGAAGTAGAAATTCCTGCTTTAGTGGATGAAAAAGAGGTTTACGTCTCAAAGAAGATTCTTTGAAAGGTCCTACCGCATTCTTAAAGTCTGACAAAGCTGTTTCAAACGGAGACACTTACTGATGCAGCTGCGATCGGAAATTCTTGCTTTAACGGATGAAGAAGAAGTTTGTGTCTTCAAGAAGATCCTGTGAAAGGCCCTGCCGTGTTTTTAAAGCTTAACAGGATCATTCTCAAGGAAAACTCTTGCTGCTGCGGCTGAAGTAAGAATTCCTGCTTTAACGGATGGAAGAGAGGTTTGTGTCTCAAAGAAGATTCTTTGAAAGGCCCTGACATACTTTTAAAGTTTGGCAGGGTCATTTCAGATGGAGACTTTTGCTGCTACTGAAGTGAAAATTTCTGCTTTATTGGATGAAAAAGAGGTTCACGTCTCAAAGAAGACCTTTTTAATTTAGAAAAGATATGTAGCTTTTATCGCAAAAAACCTACCAGGCGTTCTGCTTCACTTACAATTGGTTCAGAGACCGTTGAGGCCGTTTCTGCTCCCTTTCGTAAAAGGGATATTATGTGATCCTCATGAGAAAGAAGGCGTTCTGTTTCCTGGGCAATAGGAACAATTTTTTCTATGAGAAGGTCAGTTAAAGCTTTCTTGAACTGTCCGAAACCATTACCGCCAAATTCCTGTAAAACGGCTTCAGGTGTTTTGTCAGACAAAGAAGCGTAAATCGTTATTAGATTGCGTGCCTCATGGCGGTCTTTTAACCCTTCAACCTCACCAGGCAAAGGTTCAGAATCTGTTTTAGCGCGTTTGATTTTAAGGGTAATGTCATCCTCTTTATCAGTAAGGATAATGCGGCTTTGTTCTGAGGGGTCAGATTTTGACATTTTCTTCTGACCATCGCGTAAATTCATAACGCGCGCTGCATGAGGCGGAATAAGCCCCTGAATTTGTGGGAAAAATTCTACGCCCATATCATGGTTGAATTTTTGAGCAATATCATTGGCTAGTTCAATATGCTGGCGCTGATCATCTCCAACGGGAACATGTGTGGCATGAAAGGCCAATATGTCAGCAGCCATAAGATTGGGGTAAACATAAAGTCCTGCTGAGTGATTTTCTCTATTTTTACCGGCTTTGTCTTTAAATTGTGTCATGCGGTTCAACCAACCCAGGCGCGAGACACAGTTAAATATCCAGCCAAGCCGTGCGTGTGTGCTAACAGCTGACTGGTTATAAAGACGGTCAGGGTTCAGACCGCACGCCAATAAACAGGCTGCTGTAACCAAAGTTTGTTGGCGAAGTTTTTCTGGTTCCCAGGGCATAGTGATAGAGTGGAGATCAACAAGACAGTAAAAGCTGTCATAAGTCTCTTGCAACGTAACCCAACTCCGAATGGCACCTAAATAATTACCAAGATGGGGAATACCTGTTGGTTGAATACCAGAAAAAACACGTTGCATAAAAAACCTCATTATAGTGTAAAGCCGCACCTTTCAGTAAGAAAGGGCGGCTTTAGAATAATACTTAAAGACTCTAATCAAGACCCTTTAGTGCTTTACAGCATTGATCCATCATCAAGACCGAGAAGCTGGATCTTGAAAACCAGCGGGCTGTTAGGCGGGATGACCCCTAAAGACCGTTTACCGTAAGCGAGTTCGGCAGGAATATAAAACTCCCACGTATCACCTACATGCATCATAGGTAGACCTTCCATCCACCCTTTGATCACACCATCGAGGGGCATTTCCATATAGGCAGCTCCAGTATGCATTTCGGAGCTGTCGAAAATACTGCCATCAGGTAGTCGTCCCTCATAAATCAGCATCATCATTGAGCCTTCATGAGGGCTAGGTCCATCTTTGGGGCCTGATTTGATTACTTTATACGCTAATCCGTCAGGTAACGTCTTAACACCTGGTTCTTTACGAACCTTGGCCATAAATTGATCGCTGGTGAGCTCTGGTTTAGGGGCATCTGCACAAGCTCCCAAACCTAAGAGACTCGATAAAGCTAGAGCAGGAATTATAGCCTTGGTGAAGCGTATATAACGGCGCACAAAGTTTCTCCTTATATAAGTGAATGACAGGATGTGAGAGAGAGCTTAGAGGGCTCCACCTTTTCTTCCTATCTGGGCTCCAAGGCGAAGGCGTAAAGCATTTAATTTAATAAAGCCTTGAGCATCTTCCTGGTTATAAGCCCCTTCATCATCTTCGAATGTTACAACGCGTGCGTCATAAAGACTATTGGGGCTTTCACGACCAACACAAATAACGTTGCCCTTATAAAGTTTTAAGCGCACACGTCCTGTTACTGAATGCTGGCTCGTATCAATAAGCGCCTGAAGCATGCGACGTTCGGGAGAGAACCACAAGCCATTATAAATCAGCTCAGCATAGCGTGGCATAATGCTGTCTTTTAAATGGCCTGCATCACGGTCGAGGGTAATTGTCTCCATAGAGCGGTGAGCTGTTAAGAGAATAGTTCCTCCAGGTGTTTCGTAAATACCGCGAGATTTCATACCAACAAAGCGGTTTTCGACGAGATCCAGACGGCCAATACCATTAATACGGCCCAGCTCATTCAGTTTTGTGAGTAAAGTAGCAGGTGAAAGTGTTGTGCCATTGAGCGCAACAGGGTCACCATTTACAAAATCAATAGTAATTTCTGTAGCTTTGTCTGGGGCAGACTCAGGTGATACGGTTCTCTGGAAGACAATTTCATCTGGGCCAACGGCGGGATCTTCCAAAATTTTGCCTTCGGAAGAGGAATGAAGCAGGTTAGCATCTACAGAGAAAGGGGCTTCTCCACGTTTATCTTTTGTAACGGGAATTTGGTTTTTCTCGGCAAAATCAAGTAATTTTGTGCGAGACGTCAAATCCCATTCCCGCCAGGGTGCAATCACTTTAACGTCAGGTTTGAGAGCATAATAACCAAGTTCAAAGCGGACTTGATCATTGCCTTTTCCTGTTGCTCCATGTGCAACAGCATCGGCACCAACAGCCTCGGCAATCTCAATTTGTCTTTGTGCAATGAGTGGGCGCGCTATGGCAGTGCCAAGAAGATATTGCCCTTCATAAAGAGTATTGGCGCGGAACATCGGAAAAACAAAGTCTTTGACGAATGTTTCACGCAGATCTTCAACAAAGATTTCTTTGACGCCAAAAATTTCTGCTTTTTTCCGGGCAGGCTCAAGTTCTTCGCCCTGACCAAGATCGGCTGTAAATGTGACGACTTCACAATTATAACGTTGTTGTAACCAGCGAAGGATAACAGATGTATCCAGCCCGCCTGAATAAGCCAGTACGACTTTTTTAACCCCTGACGTGCTGCTCATAATAACGTTTATCCTCCCGGAAAATGAAAAAATACAGAATTTGCCGTACTTTATCATTTGGGGCGGATTAGGGCCAGTACTTCAATAGCTACAAAATATTTGTAATTTTTGTAACGCTATTAAATGTACTAGACAAATGAGGATGCAATCAGAGAGCTCAAAAACAGAAAATACTAAATTTCAGACTTATCATCAGGATTTTTTGCAATGGTTCGTCTTAATTTTTCACTTTGAGTTTTTAACTGGCCGCATGCTGCTAAAATATCGCGCCCTCTTGGCATACGAATAGGGGCTGAATAACCTGCATCCATAATAATTTGTGCAAAGCGTGCAAGTCGTTCTTTTGTAGATGGCTTAAAATCGGAGCCAGGCCAGGGATTAAAAGGAATTAAATTTACTTTTGCAGGGATTCCCCGGATAAGACGAACCAGCTCTCTGGCATCAGCGTCGCTATCATTAATGCCACGTAGCATAATATATTCGAATGTGATGCGTCGTGAGTTTGAAGCCGCAGGATAACGGCGACAGGCTGCCATTAGCTCTTCAATGGGATATTTCCGATTTAAAGGAACAATCTCATCTCTCAATTCATTTGTCACAGCATGAAGCGATATTGCCAAATTAATGGCAAGTTCATCGCCACAGCGGTCCATCATGGGAACAACACCTGAAGTAGATAGAGTGATGCGCCGCCGAGATAAAGCAATGCCTTCACCATCCATGACGATTTTCATAGCTTTTGCGACATTTTCGTAATTATAGAGAGGTTCTCCCATGCCCATCAACACGATAGTGGAAAGGAGGCGTGGTGTTTCACCTTTGGGACTAGGCCATTCTTTATAGCTGTCACGGGCTGCCATAAACTGTCCGACAATTTCAGCAGCTCCAAGATTGCGAACCAGCTTTTGAGTACCTGTATGGCAAAATGTGCAAGATAAAGTGCAGCCTACTTGTGAAGATATGCAAACAGCCCCACGATCCTCTTGCCGGTCTGGAATATAAACTGTTTCTGCTTCCTGTCCGTCCCGAAACCGAAAAAGGAACTTTCTGGTATTATCTTTTGAGGTTTGCTCAGTCGTGATCGAGGGACGGCTTACAATAAAATGTTCAGCTAATTTATTTTGTAAGGGCTTTGCAATAGTGCTCATTTTAGAAAAGTCAGTGACACCCTGATGATAAATCCAGTGCCAGACTTGCTTAGCCCGAAAAGGCTTTTCCCCTATGTCAGTGAGAACAGCTTCAAGCTCTTCACGCGATAAACCGACCAGATCTCTGCGCCCATCTTCAGTCATTGCTGTAGGGGGGACAAAAAGAGCCGATTTCGCTAAAATACGTTTGCGTTCAGTTTCATTAAGATCATTGAGCGCTTGAGAAGAGGAGGAAGGAGCAGCCAGATTCGTCATAAGCGCGTCCCATACCATAAGAGCATGAGAAAAGGCTATAAAATCTGTAAATTAGCTGCTCTTTTTAGCATAAATGAGAAATTCTTTATTACCTTCTGGCCCGGTTATAGGGCTTGTTTCCAGTCCCATAACTGTCCAGTCTGGTAAGGTGCTGAACCATTCGGTAATTTCATTACAAACACGCTGATGTATTGCGGGATCACGCACTACCCCTTTAGGGCCAATATCAGCTCGCCCTGCTTCAAACTGGGGCTTAATTAAAGCAACAGCCATCCCGCCAGCTTTTGTTAGCTCTAAAGCAGCAGGCAAAACGGTTTTTAAGCTGATAAAACTTGCATCGCAAACAACAATGTCAACCGGCTCTTTAATAAGCTCACTTGTCAGATAACGGGCATTGGTTTTCTCAAAAACCACCACGCGCGAATCAGAACGAAGCTTCCAGGCAAGTTGGCCATGGCCGACATCAACAGCGTAAACTTTGCTGGCGCCATGAGTAAGCAAGACATCCGTAAAACCACCAGTAGAGGCGCCAACATCCAAACCGATGACATTTTCAACATTTAAATTAAATGCAGTGATGGCATGATCAAGTTTTAGTCCCCCACGCGAAACCCAGGGATGATCCTGCCCCTTAACGCAGAGAGGTGTTTCTTCCGAAAGCTGGTCACCTGCTTTGCGGACAGGCTTATCTCCATCAATACCGGCATAGACTAGTCCGGCCATAATGAGTGCCTGTGCACGCGTCCGGCTTTCGACCAACCCCCGATCTACCAGGAGTTGGTCAGCACGACGTTTGGCCATTAAACTTTTTTAGCGCTGTAAGCTTTACGCGCCGTCTCGGCAATATGAGCAGCTGTCAGACCAGCTTCTTCATACTGGGCCTCGGGCGTATTGTGATCAATCCATATATCAGGCAATGACATAGGACGGAATCTTACTTTATCTATAAGTCCTGTGGCAGCAAGATGTTGTACGACCTGCGAGCTAAAGCCGCCAGCAGCGCCTTCTTCAATTGTAATAAAGACATCATGCTTTTGAGCAAGCTGCTCAATTAAGGCCGTATCAACAGGTTTTGCAAAGCGTGCATCTGCGACGGTAACAGCAATGCCCTCATTCTCTAAGGTTTCGGCTGCACTCAGTGCTTCTTGTAAGCGCGTTCCTAATGAAAGGATAGCAACACCAGCTTTATCTGTGTCTTTTACAATTCTGCCTTTGCCAATCTCAAGAATCTCACCATGTGCCGGCAGTTCAAGACCGACGCCTGATCCACGTGGATAACGCACGGCAGAAGGGCCAGAATCATGAGACCATGATGTTGCCGTCATGTGCAGTAGTTCAACCTCATCGGAGGGTGCCATAACGACCATGTTAGGCAGACAGCACAGATAATTGAGGTCAAAAGATCCTGCATGAGTCGCGCCATCTGCTCCAACAAGACCAGCACGATCTATGGCAAAGCGCACAGGCAGATTTTGCAGTGCAACATCATGCATGACCTGGTCGTAAGCCCGTTGCAAGAAAGAAGAATAAATTGCGCAGAAAGGACGTAAGCCTTCACTTGCTATACCGGCTGCAAAGGTAACGGCATGCTGTTCAGCAATACCGACATCGAAAAAACGGTCAGGGTATTTATCGGCAAAAAGATTCAGTCCAGTGCCAGAAGGCATAGCCGCCGTAATGGCCATAACATTATCATCTATGCCAGCACGATAGAGAAGCTCCCGAGCAAAGACAGATGTATATGTTGGTGGGCCTGCAGGTGCCTTTTTCTGCTTACCAGTTTCAACGTCAAATTTTGCTACAGCATGATATTTATCACCAGCCGCTTCAGCTGGTTTATAACCACGCCCTTTTTCAGTAATGACATGAAGAAGAATGGGGCTACGATGTTCCGCATCTCTTAAATTGCGCAAAATGGGAACAAGCTGGGTCATATCGTGGCCGTCGACAGGGCCAACATAATAAAAACCCAACTCTTCGAATAACGTGCCACCTGTTATCATCCCACGGGCATATTCCTCAGCTTTTTTAGCCGTACGTTCAATGCCTGAAGGTAGATGTTTTGCCCACTTGCCTGCCAAATCTCTAATCGACAGAAAACTGTGAGAAGACATAAGGCGTGTCAAATAATTAGACATTGCGCCAACAGGTGGTGCAATGGACATTTCGTTATCATTGAGAATAACGATGAGCCGGTCTGCACCTCTGTCACCCATAAAGCCGGCATTATTCATAGCCTCATAGGCCATACCGGCAGAAATGGATCCATCACCAATAACGGCAATAACATTCCGCTCTTCGTAGCTGGGATCTTTTTTGGCCTGCATATGATGCGCAGCCGCCATTCCTAATCCAGCAGAGATGGAAGTAGAGGAATGTGCAGCTCCGAATGGATCATAATCACTTTCAGAGCGGCGCGTAAAACCAGAAAGCCCACCAGGTTGACGCAATGTGCGGATGCGATCGCGTCGGCCTGTCAAAATTTTATGGGGATAAGCCTGGTGGCCAACATCCCAAATAACTCTATCATCAGGAGTATTAAAGACAGCATGCAAAGCAACAGTAAGCTCTACAACACCCAAAGAGGCTCCAAGATGCCCGCCAGTGCATGAGACAGCATCAATAGTCTCGGCACGGACTTCATCAGCTAGTATTTTAAGCTGCTCCGTTGAGAGATTGCGCATATCTGCTGGGTAGTTAATGCGATCTAGCGTAGGATAACGACCAAAAGTTGAAATATTAGAGGTGCTCATAAGACGATTAGCTCCTGCGTTCTACAAAATAATCCGCAAGGGAGCGGAGAGTTTCGGCACGGGGGCCAAAAATTTCTAGGGAATTTCTAGCCCTTTCAATAAGGCGTCTTGCTTCTGCGCGAGCACCTTCTATGCCTAAGAGTGCAACATAGTTTGATTTGCTGGCATCTTCATCCTTGCCAGCTGTTTTTCCTAATTCTTCGGTGCTTGCGGTGCTGTCAAGAACATCATCAGCAACTTGGAAGGCTGTACCAATATCAGCGCCATAACTTAATAAGGCCTGTCGGCGAGGATCACTTTTTGAAATGCCCGCTAAAATTGCACCTGCTTCGGCAGAATAGCGAATTAAAGCACCTGTTTTAAGGGCATGAAGGCGGCTTACTTCTTCTAAAGGCAGTGCGCGCCCTTCACCACGTATGTCAATAACTTGCCCAGCGACCATTCCAGTCGAGCCTGAAGCTTTTGCAAGGCTTAAAGCAAGCTCTGCTCTTATCGAAGCATCTAGTTTAGTGGATGGATCTAAAATAGCTTCAAAAGCGCTTGTCTGTAACGCGTCACCAGCAAGGATAGCAATGGCTTCATTAAATTTCTTATGGGTTGAAGGCTGGCCCCGTCTCAGATCGTCATCATCCATAGCAGGAAGATCGTCATGCACAAGAGAATAGGCATGCAAAAATTCAACCGAAGCGGCGGCTTTTAACGCGGCTTCACGAGGGGCATCAAAAAGTGCTGCCGTTTCTAATATGAGAAAGCCTCTTAAGCGCTTACCACCACCTAGGGCTGCATAGCGCATGGCTTCAATTAAAATATTTTCATCACCAGGTACTAGCGGGAGCAAAACATCAATTGTCCGCTCAATCTCGTGACAAGCCTGGTTAAGGGCTTCCTTTAGGGGAAGGGCGGTCATTTAAGCAGTCTCCTCAGAGGCACTAAAACTAGGGGGTAAATCTTGCAGGCCGTGAGACCCATCGCTCTTTTGCACAATCGCCTTTACGCGCATTTCTGCTTCACCTAATCGGGCTTCACAATGCTGACGCAAGGCAGCGCCACGCTCATAGGCTGTTATGGCTTTCTCTAAAGTGAGCTGGCCGCCCTCAAGATTACGCACAATGGTTTCTAACTCTGAGAGTGCATCTTCAAATGATAAATCTTTAAGAGAATTTTGTAAGGATTGAGACATAAGAGCGTTAGCTATCGGCACAGTGACTGAAAAAAGTTACATAAAGACCGGAAGACTTACAGCGATATAACATCTTTTTCTAGCCCTAATAAGAGAGAATGCGTTGATAGTTTAATTCATGGCTCTTACTAAGCATGAAAAAGACCACATCCCCTAGGTTTTTAGACTCCATAGAGGCTTTTTAATTTACCATGTCTTTATGGCAAAATAACCTCGCCAATACATATTTTCCGTAAAGACATCGTGAAACTGACTAAGAAAATATATTAAAAATACGTTTGTAAAACCATGTAGCCTATAAAAACGATATCCAAACTTAAAACAACCGGTGTTAATCGAGAAAATTGCCTGGAAACTACTGCTAATCCTGAATAAAGCAGCATACCACAAGTCAGGCTGAGCATAAAGTTTCCTGTAACAGCTGCTATAAGAAACATAAAAAGTGGTGCAAGGGCTTCATCTAAAGAGGAAGACAAGCGACCAAGGCAACTGGTCATACTTAAGCCAACCAAAACAAGAATAGGCGATATGGCAAGGGCAGGGATGGCTGTTATAAGGGGCCATAAAACACAGGAAAGAGCAAATAATAAGGCTACCACAATGGCTGCAAGACCAGTTCGTGCTCCAGCCTCAGCTCCAGCTAGGTTTTCAACATAGGCCGAGACTGTGCTTGTCCCTAAAGTAGCACCAACAACGCTTGCAAGCCCATCTGCAGCAAAAGCGCTCGAATCAAGTTTTAATTTCCCAGTATTTTCGTGAAGATTTGAACGTTGCACTACGCTCATAAGTGTAGCTGTTGCGTCAAAAAAATCGCTTAATAAAAGATAAAGCGTAATAGGAATTAACAATCCTAAATGTGAAAAAAATTCTTTAAAATCGAATGGAAATAGTAGATGTGTCGGATAATGAGGCCAGTCAAAAAAGCGATTAGGTAACTGCGTAATAACCCCGCCATGCCCGTTAGGTACAAATAACCCTGTGATGGTTAAAACAAAAATTGTAATCAAAAAACCTGCCGGTATTTTGCAAATAAGAAAAGCAGCACAAAGAGCAATACCGCTTAGGGCAAGGATGACAGAAGGGTCAGAAAGAGAGCCAAATGCTAAGCCCCCAGGGGAAGGTACGGCTATTCCTGCTGTAATAAGTCCCAGACGCGCTACAAATGCACCGATTGCCGCCTGAACTCCAATAATAATAGCGGGGGGGAAACCATTAATGATTTTTTGCCGTAATTGGGTCAGTGCTAGGGCCGTAAAGCAAAGACCACTACAAAATACAACAGTAAAAGCCGTACGCGGGCTAAAATGTCCTTGCACGATGATCACTTGTGTAAAAAGGACATTGCTACTCATGGCTGGGGCTAAAGCTATAGGAAGTTTAGCCCAGAGAGCCATAATGAGGGTGCCTGCGACGGCTCCTGCTATGGTTGTCATAACCATGTCATGACGTGCGAGGCCAGTAGCGGATAAAATAGTTGGATTAACGGCCATGATATAAGCCATTGCTCCAAAAACCGTGAGTCCTGCTACAATTTCGCGAGAAATTGTAGAACCTCTTTGTGATATATGGAAAAAACGATCAAGCCACGTTAGAAACATGAGCTGACTCCTTTTTGAAAAACTCTATTTGGAGGCAGCACCGAATATGTCTTGCAAATATAGAGGCAAAATTTGGGCTTTTTCTTTTTCTGATAAATGAAGTAATGCAGCGCCTAATATAGAGGGCGCAATCCATGGAAGTTCTTTAAGTGCTTTTATGAGAGCCGGGGCTGTGTGACCATATTTGAACAGAGTAGAAAATTGCTGAAAAACCGTTTGGTTAATGAGTGCGCTGTCAGAAAGAAAAGATACTAACTCAAAAGAACATGGTTCCTCAAATAAGCATTCATTACTAGCGCTATTAATCAAATTATATTTATTGTTTTTATAATATAAACCCAAAGGCAAAAAGCCGAGTAGCTCACTATAGCTATGTTTTACAGAAAGATAGTTTTCATAAGACGATAATTTTTCAGCTGGAAGAATATAGCCCCATAAATTGAGTCCATTTCGGGGAATCGAATCTTTAATATCGCCTATAAGATAAAATGGTGCCAGTTCTGTTTGCTGGGTCTGATCTATATTTTGCCACACAATCTTATTATGATCATGATCGAAATATAATATCATGCCGTTAGATACGACTTTATAAAGTTTTATCGATAATTGCTCTTCGTCAAAATTTTGTATTGGTCTTTCTCTAAGTTTATAGGAAAGAGCTAATAACGCGGCCTGTAAAATTCTTGCTGCAATTAGCTGCGTTTGACATAAAAAGCGATCTGCATGGATAAAAACCTCTTCATTTCTGTCGTAATGAAGTCTCACATCGCCTTGTGATTGCGCAGCCGCATCATGCATAATGCGCCCCAACGACCAGTCAACATCATGATCTGACCAGCTAAAGGGGTCAGGTAACGTTTCTGCCAATGCTTCAGGGCGGCAAATAAAGCGAACGATTCTATGGTCCTGAAATTCTTGTGGCGCATGACGGTTAAAGAGCGTACGCGGCGAAGGGCTATTGCCTGTTATATTATCAGGATGATGGCCATTTAAGCCGCTAATACACCAATTAATCGGAAAAGACAGAGTGAGATTGAATGTTTCTTCTCCATATCGTGCTTTGAGGTCAGCTAAAAAAGCTCTAACTGAACCGCTCTCTGGATAAAAATATTCATCTAAATCAAGAGGGAGAATCCAGCTGATATTTTGATGTTGTTCCCGAACAAGTTCTCTTTGTGCTTTCTCACGACGCTCTTCAGGTGACGTAATGCTCAAATCAGTTTGGCTGATTCTTAGATCATAACGATGAGCGGCTGTTTGGAGAAACTCCCATGTGCCATCATCAGAATGATCATCACAGATATAAAGTGTTGTAAAGCCAACAGCTAAGTGATGAGCAATCCACCAGTGAAGTGTCTTTCGTGCGTTTCGCACGCAAAGTAAAGCTCCCGTCCTGGGCATTTATCTCAATCCATTTTAAGAGCTGCAAGGAAGGCGCTTTGAGGGATTTCAACCTTACCAAACTGACGCATGCGCTTTTTACCTTCTTTTTGCTTATCAAGTAGCTTTCTTTTACGCGAAATATCACCGCCATAACATTTGGCTGTCACATCTTTAGAAAGGGCGCCAATGGTTTCGCGTGCTATAACTTTGGAGCCAATGGCAGCTTGAATAGCAATTTTAAAAAGTTGTTTGGGAATTAGGTCTTTTAATTTTGCACAAATAGAGCGGCCTCTGGCTTCTGCTGCTGAGCGGTGAGCAACAAAAGCGAGCGCATCGACAGGTTCGTGATTGACCAAAATGGAAATCCGCACAAGGTCGCTTTCTTCATAACCATCCATTTGATAATCAAATGAGGCATAGCCGCGTGTCAGCGATTTTAAACGGTCATAAAAGTCGAATACGACTTCGTTAAGTGGTAAGCGATATGTGGCCATGGCGCGATTGCCTACATAAGTGAGGTCAATTTGAATGCCACGCCTCTCACTACATAAACTTAAAACAGCACCAAGATATTCATCTTGCACGAGGATTGAAGCTTTAATCCAGGGTTCTTCGATGCGCTCTATTTGCGAGAGGTCAGGCATATCAGCTGGATTATGTAAGTCTTCAACTGTGCCGTTTGTCCGTTCAATTTTGTAAACAACCGAAGGAGCTGTTGCTATAAGATCAAGATTAAACTCGCGGGAAAGACGTTCCTGAATAATTTCTAAATGGAGTAATCCAAGGAATCCACAGCGGAAGCCAAATCCCAGAGCTGCAGAGGTTTCTGCTTCAAAATGAAAAGATGCGTCATTGAGGCGTAGTTTGCCTAAACTGTCGCGTAATTTTTCAAAATCATCTGCATCGATAGGGAACAGGCCACACCACACCACTGGAATGGAGGGTTTAAAACCAGGAAGAGCTTTTTCTGCAGGGCGGTTATCAAGTGTGATTGTATCACCCACATTACAGTCAGCCACTGTTTTGATAGCCGCATTAATATAGCCAATTTCACCTGGGCCTAATGAATCGACGGATTTCATTTTGGGCAAAAAGACGCCAACCTGATCTACATGATAAGTCGCATTTGTTTGCATCATGCGAATCTTATCGCCGCGTTTTAGTCGCCCCTCTTTAATACGCACCAAAATGATCACACCCAAATAAGGGTCATACCAGCTATCAACCAGCAAGGCCTGTAGCGGCGCCTTATCGTCACCCACTGGGGCAGGAAGCCTCTCTACAAGAGCTTCTAGAACGCCTTCGATATTAATGCCTGTTTTTGCACTAATTTCGACTGCGTCATCTGCCGGAATACCTACAACGTCCTCAATTTGAGTTCTAACACGTTCTGGCTCGGCAGCAGGAAGATCAATTTTATTAAGGACAGGTACAATTTCGTGGTTAGCGTCAATTGCCTGGTAAACATTGGCTAGTGTTTGAGCCTCTACTCCCTGAGAAGCGTCTACAACAAGCAATGAGCCTTCACAGGCGGCAAGGGAACGACTTACTTCATAAGCAAAATCAACATGGCCCGGTGTATCCATGAGATTCAGGGTATAAATCTTACCATCTTTGGCCGGATAGGTCAGACGCACGGTCTGGGCCTTGATTGTAATACCGCGCTCTTGCTCAAGTTCCATCGAATCAAGAACCTGCCCTTTCATTTCTCGGGCTGTTAGGGCGCCACAGGCCTCGATAAGACGGTCAGCCAGGGTTGATTTGCCATGGTCAATATGAGCAATGATTGAGAAGTTTCGGATCAAAGAGAGCGGTGTATTAGTCATGGCATTTCTATAGGTGATTCCGTTGTTTCTGTCATTACGTCAAAAACAAGCAATTTAGGAGTTAGCGATCAGTTAAGCGGAACTCAATGCGTCGGTTACGGGCATAGTCCTCGGCACTCGTACCTTTTGCAAGAGGTTGATAGACGGAAAACCCTGTCGCTGCGAGATGGTGCGGGTCAACGCCCTCAGCAATAAGCATTTTTACAACTGTAATTGCTCTTGCTGAAGAAAGTTCCCAGTTACTCGGGAAAATACTATGTATGGGCATACGGTCTGCATGACCATCAACGCGTAAGATCCAGGGAATATCTTTGGGAATCGTTGAAGCAACACTGCGAAATGTTTTGGCAAGGGTCCGAATTTCACTTTTTCCTTCGGCTGTTAGCTCAGCACTTCCTGTAGGAAAAAGAATTTCTGAAGGGAAAATAAAGCGATCTCCCTTCACCTCAATGCCATGTTTGCCTTTAAGAATTTCTCTTAAACGCCCAAAAAATTCGGAGCGATAACGTTTGAGCTGAGTGACTTTATCTGCCAACGCTATATTTAGCTTTTTGCCCAGATCCTCAATTTGTTGATCTTTGTCAGATTCTTTCTGCTTTTCAAGGTCAAGCGCTTTAGAAATCATTTCCAGTTGCTGAGACAGTGCTGAAACTTGTTTAGATAAATCAAGAATGTCTCTAAATTGCGTTGCTTCAAGCGAGCTAGATTTTTCTTGTAACTCTTGCAGGTTTTTGGATTTTTCATCCAAATTTTCCTTCAGAGTGGCTAATTCTGCATTTTTTAACTGATTATCACTTTTAAGCTGTTTGACCTCTTCTTGGCTCAGGGACAAAACTTTAGCCAGGTGGTCAACCTGTTCTTTTAAAGAAGAAAGAGTGCGTTCTTTTTGCGTAATAGTTGCAGAAAGAAATTGTTGCCCAATGACAAAAACGAGCAAAACAAATGTAATGACCATAAGCAATGTAGAGAGAGCATCTACATAGCCAGGCCAGGCATTTATTGCGCTATGTGTATTACGTTTGCGCCGTGCCATATTACAGTTCTTTCGCTGCTATACGATTTTCGCGCATCTCGTCACGCAGGCTTTTTAACTGGCGTTCAATCTCCTGTAATAGCTGAATTGAAGCTTGCTCGCGTCCTTGCTGCTCAAGATTATTCAATATTTCTTTAAGCGTTGCGATAACTTGTTGCTGACCTTCCTGACCATCACGAACTAAAGCCCGCAAGATTGTGAGGTTTTGCTGCAATAAAGAAACATTTTCGGTCGTAAGACGCATGAAATCCTGAACACGAGGCAGCCAATCTTCCATAGTGGCGGTGAAAGCTTCAGGTTCATTTTGGCTTGTCAGTGCATTTATAGCGGCACTTGTTGTAACGCTGCTGGACTCGGATTTTGTATTAACAAGATTAGTAAGCCAATCTTCAAGTTCGTTAAAAAAGCGGTTTTGAGCCTGCCCTGTTGTTAGATCTAAAAAGCCAAGAATAAGCGCACCAGCTAGGCCAAACATTGACCCAGAAAAAGCTGTGGCCATACCTGTCAATGGACGGACCAATCCATTTTTTACATGGTCAAACATAAGTCCGACATCAGCATTGACCGAAGGCAACCCGCCAATAACATCCGCAATGGAGCGTAATGTAAGGAGTAGCCCGTAAAATGTACCTAAAAGGCCCAAGAAAATAAGGAGTTGCGTTGTGTAGCGTGAAATATCACGCCCTTCATCCATGCGCGCACTCAAACTATCAAGAAGTGTTTCTGTTCTTTGAGGAGATAGCGTCAAGGGCACCTGTTCGCTTTGCGTTTGTTTAATGGCTCCCGAAAGTACGCCTAATAAGCGTGTTTTGGGTCGTACTGTTAGGCCGGAGCGTTTTTGACGAAGGCCATCAGCCCAATTTATCTCAGGATATAGACGAATAATTAAATGGAAATTCCAGATAATGCCTAACACCAAGATACCTAAGATTGTACCATTTAGCCCAGGATTGGCCATAAAGGCATGTTTCAGCATTGGTGAGAGATAAAAGCCCAGCCCTGCAATGATAAGCAAAAATAGAACCATTCTGACCAGATAGCGCGTTGGGCGTGTCATTGTACTGAACTCCTTTTTTGAGGATCGGTCAGAGCAGGATCTGTATTTTCAGGTGCTGCAATAGACAGAGGGACATATTTAACAGGATTTTCTTCAAGTCTAATATCTACCCTGTCAGCCGGCTCCTTATCTTGAGCCTCAGTTCTACCATGAGCAATAGGATAGATTCTCGTAGTGGCTACGCCACTGCGTATTAAAAGAGATCGAATCGCCAAAGCTCTTGCAAGAGCAACACGGCGTGGCTGAGAGGGATCATCTCCTGGAATATTAGCATAGCTTTCCAGCACAATTCGTTTATGTGGCTGACTTGCTAATTCTTTCCCCAAATTAGAAACAGCATCGATCGTTTCTTGATTTAAACTATATGAAAGAGTGTCAAATAAAACGCGCTTTGTACCGGCCAGGGAAACAAACTGACTTTTAGCGGCCTGATCTGCTTTTATGTCTGTTGGTGCAACGGCTGGATGAGTGGGCACCGGCACAAAAGGAGGTGGAATAATGACGGGTTTTGGCGGTTCTTGAGGGATTGCCGGGAGCGTCGTATGGGCTGCGGAAGAGGGGGAGCCAGTTTTAGCTTGCTGAATAGCTTTTGATGAAGGCGATGAACGCGCCACAGATTTCGTTTTTTTTTCAGCCTGCGGTGCTGAATTTTTGTCTCCCTTGGGGAGTACATCAAAATTCGTAGAAATCTGTGCCATGCTGGCTGTAGTGAAAATGCTACAGCTGAGCAGTACAGAACTCAGCAGGAGAGAATGGATCAGCCTTAATTTCATAGAATAATCCTAGCCGAGTGGCGCCCCCTCCTGCAATCTTCCAATTCAATATGAGTTAGGAAGCTGAAGCTTTTTCGATTGAACTGCGGACGAGATCTTTTAAAGGTGTGTGAAAGTGAGTGTTGGCAGCGATAATTGTCACATCATCATCAGGGAGAGCACTCAGGTCATTCCCATGTTCATCCGTAACATATCCACCGGCTTCTCGTACTAAAAGAAGACCAGCAGCACAGTCCCAAGGTTTTATTCCAAGCTCCCAATAGCCTTCATAGCGGCCAGCAGCTACCCATGCGAGGTCAAGAGCAGCAGCACCAAAACGGCGAATACCTGCAACTTTTGGCATTAAAGCACCAAGAATGAAACCGAAAGGAAGACGCTTTTCTTCAGAAACTTTGGCAAAAGGAATACCAGTTGCAAATACGGCTTCTGATAATTTGCGCCGTGCTGAAACACGCAAGCGTCTTTCATTAAGAAAAGCGCCAATGCCTTTTTCAGCCCAATACATTTCATTTGTGGCAGGGTTATAAACGACAGCAGCTACAAGCTCGATTGTGCCATCAGCTAGACGTTTTTGTAGCCCAATGGAAATAGCCCAGTGAGGAATACCGTGCAGGAAGTTTGTTGTCCCATCAAGGGGATCAACAACCCAACGCCAGCTCCAATTATCGCTTCCAGAAGCGCCGCTTTCTTCCATCAAAAAACTATAACCAGGGCGCGCCCGGTTCAGTTCTTCACGAATGGTAGCTTCGGCGCGCATATCAGCCTGAGAGACAAAGTCACCCGGACCTTTGATACTTACCTGAAGCTGCTCCACCTCAGTAAAATCACGCAAAAGAGACCGTGCTGCTTTTTGAGCAGCATTTTGCATTACGGTCATATGCGGAGATAAACGCATGATTTAGTCCTTAGCGCGCTCAACGTAAGAAGCATCGTCAGTGCGGACGACAATGCGCTCACCAGCCTCAACAAAAGGAGGAACAAGGGTTTTAACACCGTTAGATAAGACAGCAGGCTTATATGAAGAGCTTGCTGTTTGCCCTTTTACAACCGGGTCTGCTTCTGCCACTTCAAGGGTGACATGAGGCGGAAGTGTGACAGCTACAGGGTCACCTTCAACAAGCTTAATGCTAAGTTGCATGTTATCTTGCAGAAAAGCGAGCTGTTCTCCCAAAATATCTTGGGGCAGGAATGTTTGCTCAAAAGTCTCAGGATCCATTAAAACGATGTTTTCACCGTCTGTGTAGGAATAAATATAGTCTTTATCTTCTGTGATGAGACGTTCGACAGTGTCAGCTGTGCGCCATCTTTCATTGGTTTTGTTACCGGTAGAAAGGTCACGCATTTCAACCTGGATAAAAGCACCGCCCTTACCTGGGGTCAGGATTTGTTGTTTGAGAACAGTCCAACGACGCCCATTATGTTCAATTACCTGCCCGGCTCTGATGAGGTTGGCTTGTTGTTTCATGGTAGGTACGGCTCTCCGGTACTTTATAAGGTTTACGTATTTACTCTATATATGCGGCTTCTAGCGCTAGCTAGGGGTAAGACGCAAGGCGCTAAAATTCTCTTTATGATTTCCGCTTTTAACGAAAATTGTGAATGTCACCTCGGAAGGAATATATTTTTTCCTCTCCATTATAGCTGTTTTCTTTCGGTAAAAGATAGCTAGGGCCTAAAGGAACTTTCCCTTTTCCTCCTGGAATATCAACAACGTAATGCGGCCAGGCCAATCCTGATACGCGTCCTCTCAAAGCCTTAAGAAGAGCGAGTCCTTTTTCGACCGGAACGTGGAAATGGGATGTACCGGGAGCAGGATCAAGATGATGTAAATAATAAGGTTTGATGCGTAATTGTATCAGTGATCGCAAAAGCGTCTCTAAAGAGTCAAGGTTATCATTGATTCCGCGCAATAGGACTGATTGCGATAAAAGCGGTATGCCTTCTTTGACTAACGATTTTATGGCTGCTTTCGCAGAAGGCCCCAATTCCTGCGCATGATTAATATGAAGAACCATCCATACAGCTTTTTCACTGTCTAGAGCCTGTAAAAGTTCATGGTTAATCAGTTCAGGGGCAGCAACAGGTACACGTGTATGTATTCTGATTGTATGAATATGCGTTATGGAAGAAAGGTGAGATATAATAAAACTTAATCGACGAGGAGAGAGCATTAAAGGATCGCCACCTGATAAAATGACTTCCTGTATTTCGGGGTGCGAGTCGATCCATTCAAACGCTTTTGTCAGATCGTTTTTATTCAATAATCCACCATCCGGCCCTACATGCTCACGCCGAAAGCAAAATCGGCAATAAAGAGGGCAAATGAGAAGTGGCTTTAATAAAACTCTATCTTCATAACGATGAATCAGACCAGGAAGGGGCGAAAAAGCCTCATCTCCGATGGGGTCATTCATCTCATAATTTTGCGTTATGAGCTCATTAGCAGTTGGAATCACTTGCTTTCCAATAGGGTCATTAGGGTCTTCTATCAGAGCCTGAAAAGCAGGTGGCACGGCTGTGGCATAATGTTGGGCTACAGTTTCTAAATGAGTCCGATCTGATTCTGAAGCAAGGCCAGCCTCTATAAGGTCATGAGCTGAGCGAATAGTGCTTTGCAGAGAAGGTTTAGCCGTTTTTTCCATGAGTTTGCTCTAGCCAAGCTTTACAGCCTTATGCAACAAAAACTATTCATATTATAAATATTTTAAGCGTAGTGTTTATGCCTGCATCTTTACCTCATGACCTTCGTTCCATAGCAGACAAGGCCCCTTTAATGCGCCGCCGTATGGAACTTATGCATGCTGTGCGGGCGTTTTTTGACCACAAAAATTATATTGAGGTCGAGACGCCTTATCTCGTGCAAACACCTGGGGAGGAGGTCCATTTAAGATGTTTTTCTACAATTCTTGAAAAACCAGATGGCGAAAAAGAAAAACGCTTTCTTCATACTAGCCCTGAGTTCGCTATGAAAAGATTGGTAGCTGCTTTGCAATCTCCAATCTATCAATTCGCCCGTGTTTGGAGAAATGGAGAAAAAAGCGCCACTCACCACCCCGAATTCACCATGCTGGAATGGTATCATCCAAAAGCTGACCTAACTGCCCTTATGGATGAAACAGAAGATTTATTAAAAACCATTTTACCTTCTGAGATTCACTATAAGTCGAACACAATAAAATTATCAGCGCCGTTTGAACGTCTAACCTTGGAAGACGCTTTTCATCGCTATGTAGGTGCTGATTTATTGGGAACGATAAATGATGCTGAGGCCTTAGCGCGACAGGCGGGTGTTTTGTTACGTGAGGGAGAAGAGTGGGAAGATTTATTTTTCCGTCTGATGCTGGAAAAAATTGAACCTTTTATTGGCCGTGAAAAACCAACATTCCTAACACACTGGCCGGCACCTCAGGCGGCACTATCCAAAAAAGATCCTCATGATGAACGTGTTGCTTTGCGTTTTGAGCTTTACGCAGGTGGCTTAGAGTTGGCCAATGCTTTTGAGGAACTTACAGATCAAAATGAGCAAAGAAAACGCTTTGAGATAGACCGTGCGCGAAGACTTGATCTCTATAAAGATCAGGATTGGCCGCTAGATGAAGCATTTTTAAAGTCTATCAGTTTTATGCCCCCTTGCTCTGGTATTGCACTAGGGTTTGACCGCCTTGCGATGTTAGCCACAAACGCTCCATCTATTGACGATTTGCTCTGGCTGGGCTGAGTTAGAAAAGACAAATTTTCTTTCTGGAGTGATCTCTACGTTACGAAAAATCTTAAGGATACAAAATGATGGTAGAGAAAAAGAAATTACATGACTGCCCTATAGTGCAAGGAAGACGGCTAAAGCAGTTTTTTTTGTTTTTGAATATAGCCTGTCTTACCATTTTAGCGGGATGTGAAGTTTCACCTTTGGAGAAAAAGGAACTACTCGATTCGATGGTGGGACAGAGTGCGTTGGAAGTCATTAGGGAATTTGGTGTCCCTTCAACCACCTATGAGACTAAAGGTCACAAATTTTTGGCTTATAATGTGTCAGACGTTGATTTCTATCCGGGCTCTTCTGACTGGGGTTGGGGCAATGATTATGGTTGGGGATGGGGCTGGGGAGGCCCGTGGGGCGGTCCGGCTATGTCGGGCTATAGTGCCAGCACTTGCCAAACGACGTTTGAACTGCTCGAAGACCGAGTCATTGCTTGGAGAAAAAGAGGAGATGGATGTTGAGCCATCAAAATTATGACTCAATCCATAAGCGATTTTACTGGCTCATTAGTAGCATTTTATTAGGAGGCGCATTATCTGCCTGTCAAAGTGGTGCTGAGCCAGATAGGCAAGATCCTTATTTTGTAGGTCCTTCAAATTATTCTGAAATATTACCTGATGCGAAGAGTGCTACTAACCAGTACCATTCTGCCAAAAAGGGTGAATCAAGCAGCAGCCCGATAGCGTTTCATTCAACGCCTACTGTGTCTTATGAAGATAACACCCTCGATGAAAATATAAGTTCTTCAATAGAATTAGCTGATTATTACGCCGCGGTAAAACAGGCTGGCTGGCAAAGATGGCTTCAGGCAGAAGGCCCATATACCGTTCTTGCTTTGCCTAATGAGATATTGGAAGATTACAGCCGTAAAGTACCCGGTGGTCTCATGGCTCCGTCTAACCAAAAGCAGCTTTCGCGCTTTATTGGCGGAACTATTTTAATAGGGAATTATTCTCTGCCCAGTCTGCGTAAAAGAGCCCAGTTTCTAAATGGTAATGTTGAAGCAACGACTTTAAGTGGCACTAAAATCTTTTTAAGGCCTTTACCGTCAGGTGAGGTAATTGTCATTACCCCTCAGGGTGGAATGACCCGGTTCACAGGGCAGGTTTATCCCCAATCCAATGGGACACTTTATCTTCTAAACTCAATTCCTGCCTCGGAAAAAATAAATATAGCTCCCTAAAATTAAAGTGAGCCGAGAGTATTTAGCTCATTAATCCACTCTAGATCTGTTTCATTCATACTTAATGAAAAAGCAACAAAGTCGGCCCCGCGCTTTACAGCTTCAAAAGCTTCATGGGGAGAGTCTGCATTTTCAGCAACGCAAGGAAGCTCAGCAAAACCGCTCCATTTTTCAATAAGCTCCAACGAATGTGCAGGGAATGAGACATAGTCGACTCCTACTTCGCCTGCATACATTGCTTCATCTAACGTAGTGCAGCTGCAGCCTATTTGTTGCTTCAAAGATTTTGCGGACTGAACAGAAAGAGGAAGATTAGCGAGATCGGTTATATGTACACCGTCAACATCTTTAAATCTTTGGCTATCAGGCTTGGAATAAGCCGTAAAAGATACCATTAAAGCAACGTTATGTTGTTGAGATAAAGATAGAAGCTTGCCTATAATCGTTTCTGAAGGAACTTTATCGATGCATAAAAGCAGAGCCGAAATGCGGGGCTCAATCAGGATTTTAGGCAGGTGATTGAGCACAGCTTCATAATCATCTGTTGGTGAAATCATGGGGTATAAATCAAAATCAATCATCATTATTTAAATGCCGGATCCTCTAAGAACTGGATAGTTGTTTTATGTAGTCTTTTAAAGATAATGTGTCAGGCCGTTTTGTTAAAAGCTGATAAGAGTATTGAGACGGTTTTAAAGAGTAAAAATCACGACAAATAACCCCATGAATACCGTCTTCAAGTGCTGCTAAAGCCAACGCAGCCGATGCACCACAATCAAGGATAGTGGGAAAAGGACAGTCTTTTATCAAGGTTTGCCACCAGGGCAGGCCAAAAGCATGGCCTGCATAAGGGGGCGAAATAATTGTAATTCTCTTCTCATTTTGTAGGCTCAAAAGTCGTTTAAGCTCATTTTGGGAGGAAATATCAATAACAGGGTAAGGAAAAGGGTCTAACATGCTTGACGCTTTGCAAAGAAAAGTCTTTCTCAAAATAGAATAAACGCTTTTAAGGTTGAGAGAAAAGAAAAGGGGATTGAAAATGGATATCGTTGAGTATCCTCAACATAATGAGTTTGTCCATAATGATGACCCCATTGAACGGTTAGAGACTGCTTTGGTACGTGTCGGCTTTATTTTGGAGCAGCGAGATAGTCAGGCTCTATCATATCAAAAAGAAAAAGAGACTTTCATGTCCAGCTTGACTGAACGTATCGAAGATTTAGAGCATAAAATTAAGTCTCTTTTGGAGGTCCCTGTTAAAGATGAGCAAAAGGAGGGCTGATATATGGCACAAATTACGCTCACCATAACAGGGGCAACTTATGTTGTGGGTTGCAAAGATGGCGAAGAAGGTCACGTGCAATATTTGTCTCAAGAAGTCGAAAGGCGCTTGAACACTGTACGTAGCCAGCTTGCACCGAGTAGCGAAAGCCATGCCCTGTTTTTAACAGCGCTGCTTTTAGCTGATGAAATTCAGGATTTGCGAGCAGGCCAGATGACTGACGAATCGGTCAAGGCTATCGAGCAGGCACGATTAATCATTGAAGAACGCTCCAGACAGCATGAAAGACTGCACCAAGTTGCCGATCTTGCCGAAAATCTTTTGTCACAATTGGATGAAGATGCCTCAAAATTGGCCTAAACTTTTTTTTTCTTTGAAAATTGAGTCTTGAACTACGACAAGCTGAATGTCATATTTCAGAGGGAGCTGCCGGGTTTGTTAGGTAAGATCAACCCCTGGGCCGATAAGCACTCCTTAGGGAACTGGCTCTGTCGTGGCCCTGGTCACGTTAACTGGTGCCCACCTGTTCAAGCAGGTCTAGGAGGGTAGACAGAAACCGACGGCTCGGTGGCTCTTTTTCATTTAAGAGGTCAGTTCTGGATATAGACCAAAAAAAACAGCAGCTACGGCGAAAACTGCTTTCCGATCGTACACGACCGCTTCCAAAACAAAATCGGCTTATTATACAGAAACTCTCGCATTTTATCTGGAAAACTGGTTTTTCCAGAATCGCCCTCGTTTGGCCATTAGACTCAGAAATTGATCTAAGGCCTCTTTGCCACCTTCTGGATAAAGTGGGCCTTCAGGTTCTTCTTCCTTATACACCCCCAAAAGGTTCGGCCCTTACATTCCATTATTGGAAACCACATACAAAAATGTATAGGGGCCGATTTGGCACGTCTTACCCGCGAGGGGCACAAGGCACTCCTGACCTAATCCTTGTTCCTCTTTTAGCTTTTGATCGCTCGGGAGCCAGACTGGGATATGGAGGAGGCTATTATGACCGGACATTAAATGCCTATCCTAATAGTATGGCTGTTGGCTATGCACTTTCCAGCCAGGAGCAAAAATGGATTCCGACAGATATATTTGATCAACGACTCGAATTTATCGTAACAGAACACGAAATTATAACGTTTTGAATTTTATGAAAGTCAGACATTGAGACTATTGTTTTTGGGAGATATCGTAGGCCGCTCAGGCCGGGAAGCCGTTTTAAAAGGTTTACCGGAGTGGCGTGAAAAGCTGTCTCTCGATTTAGTTGTTGTAAATGGAGAAAACGCTTCTCATGGTTTCGGACTATCTCCGCAAATTGCGAGAGATCTCCTCAATGGCGGGGTTGATGCCATAACGCTTGGTAATCATGCGTGGGATCGACGCGATCTAATTGGACAAATTGATCAGTTTCCAACTGTTATCCGCCCTATTAACTACCCACCAGGCACTCCAGGGCAGGGTAGTTGCCTTATTGAATTACCGAAGGGACAAAAAGCGCTCGTTATTAATGTTATGGGGCGCATTTTTATGGATCCGTTAGACGATCCTTTCCGTACTGTCAGCGAGCTTTTATTGCGCTATCGTTTGGGGACGACAGTGCAGGCCATTATCCTTGATGTACATGCTGAAGCGACAAGTGAAAAAATGGGAATCGGACAATTTTTTGACGGTCACGTTTCATTAGTTGTCGGAACCCACACACATATTCCCACAGCAGACCATCAAATATTGCCAAATGGCACA